>CAZOWJ010000022.1:22583-49781 GCA_964583415.1 uncultured Desulfocapsaceae bacterium | reverse complement strand
GGATGCTATGCGAACGAAAATGTAAAGGATTGTCATCATGGTCCATATGTTTCCAATCAGTATTTTCAGGTCGATAGGAGGTATATGGACTAAGCAAATATGAGGATTTAATTAGTTCAGTCCCCTTAATCCCTTTTATAGCGCCCCATCAGACGGTTCATTCCGATAAGGTGTGGCTCTGCCTTTTCCAGAAGCTGCCACAGGTTTAATCCCGGTGCCAGTGCCACTGCCTTATCCAGTGCCAGTACCCAAAAATAATAATTATGCAGGCCGTGCCCATTGGGCGGCATGGGGCCGTTGTAGCCGGTTTTTCCGAAATCAGTAATACCGTTGGTATACAAATGGGTGCCTTCATCCAGATGCGTCACATCTCCGGAAATATTATACAGCACCCAGTGAACAAAACCATAAGTACCTCTGCTGCTTACCAGCGGGGCATCCGGGTCGTGACAGATAACGGCAAAGGCCTTTGTCCCATCAGGCGGGTTTTCCCATGCCAACGCCGGTGAAACATCTTCTCCTTCTCCGGTAAACCTTGATGGTATTAAAGTATCCTGTTTAAATGCATCACTTTTTAACTTCATTTTTGTCGGTGCAAAAGCCATGATGTCTCTCCTTTTTTGTCTTTGGTTTCTTAATTTCGCAGCAATGAATCAGGGTACCGTTAAATTCGCCTTTCTGATACTTAAACTTTGATTCGATTTGCGTTCATAACGTGAAAAATCACTGCTCCATCCGGAGCATTTTTTTAATGAATTATCGGGTCTCCAGTTTTTTACTAAATTAAAACGATTCAATAGTTAGTGAATAATTAGATTTGTCACCTTTTCTACTGGGAAAACTACTCCGGAATTACCTCAGAAGTTGGAGCTCTACTTAGTGATAGATATGTTGACTTTTGAAAACGAATCTCACGCATTAAATGTACAGGAATAGTGTTAACTTTCAAATTTGCTTAAATGGTTAACATTGCCAATACTAGCCTCTTCTATTGCATTGGAAGGATTCCCCGTAACCTATCAGGAAGCACCTTCCGTTGGAGTAAAATACGACAGAATACCTTAGGTTTGTCAATCTCAAAGCCAAAGGTCAGGTGTTGAAGAACAATGTTTAATGAGAAACATCCTGCCCAAAAGTGGTGGGACTATAATCTACAATGTCAATAAAAACTTGTACTGCGCATAAAGTGCAGTCAAAGTGAAAAGCAGACAATCAAAAGTGCCCATTTTTTGTACAGACCCCTCCAAAACATGTACATATTGTATACAGGTCAGTGAAAAAATCAAGCGATCACTATTTGACCTTGTCAAGTCAGAAACCATAATATTTACTATAAAACAAACACTTAGCAACATTTTTATATTCTTTTCAGCTTCATGTTATCTCTGGCATGTTTTTCGCTTTAACTCTCACAAAGAGGGAACACTCCTGAGGTATCCAAATCACCCAAAGAGTTCAGTGTTTTCTGCCGCTCCATAATACAGGTCGTTTCATTTATCAAAATAGGAGGTGAGATACGGTTATGGCAACAATCGTCACAATGCTCACATCTCAATGGTCAATACATGTTGAGCTCTACATTGTCACGTCGATGCTGGTTATCGTCACTTATTTATTCCTCGATTTGCACAGATAGCCCATCGCGATGACAAACTAGAGCTAACTAGCAAGAGTATACCAGTATGTAGTCACCGTCTGGCAGGATGCTACTTTCACTGTTCGTTCCATATATGGTGATTGTAAGACCATCGCAGGCTCGGGAACTTTCCGGTCACTATTTATCTTATGCTGGCTGCAGTCAATCAACAGTAATTTGACGTTTTGGTTTTGTTGGGGCTTTTTTTCTACCAGAACCGAAGGTTTATAGGAAGAAACACTAACCTGTGACTGGCATTTTTAAACTGAAGGCTGCTGATTTAAATCTCTGAATAATTTCTGCAGGAGGGAAATATGTACAGATTACTTCTGAGTTTGGTGACGATAATCACTTTTTTCATCATTTCAGCAACATCTTCTGTGTCAGAACCTTTTGTTATGTTTTTTCTCGGCGCAGGCCTAGTTGGTATTTCAAGCTCAACGACTAGAATAAAGAAGAAGTAACCGCAGTTGCTTCGACCTCCACAAAAACAGGACTAGAATTGGTTCTGCCCTCATTCTACCTTGCATGACATAGCTGAAGATTATTCCTCTGAAGTTACAATTTCAGGAAGATTGAGTATTTCGTTGATCGGAAATCAGATATTCACAGGAACAAGGTCAATTGCAGCGATCTTACCTGAGGCAGTAGCCTCACAGTAGGTGTATTTACATCAGGTTAAGGCTGGTTCTTAAGATATTTGCTCTGCAAATCTCAACGTTTGGTATGAAGGTATAATCAGTCTTCGGGGAGAGACCTTGATAGCAGCAGACTAAAACAGAGATTCATTGTAGTTTTAGGTTTAGATGTGCTAATAAAGGCAAAAATATCTTTTCATCGGGTGAATAACAGGATATTTAAGGCTGTTTATTGGTTCTGAAAAATCTATTTAAGGAGATATAAATGGTAATTGCTCAACCGGACACCTACGAGATCACTGACAAACTAAAAATCAGCCGAGTACTGACCGGTCTTTGGCAAGTAGCGGATATGGAAAAAAATGGTGATATTATCGATCCGGAAAAGGGTGCAGACTATCTTGAAGCTTATGCCAGGGATGGTTTTACCACGTTCGACATGGCTGATCATTATGGAAGTGCTGAAATCATCTCCGGACACTTGTTGAAACGATATGGTGGTATATCCGAAAAACCGTTGGCCTTTACCAAATGGTGCCCTCCGCCGGGCCCCATGACAAAGGAAATTGTTCGCGCAGGTGTTGTTGAACGATTGAAGAGACTGGGTGTTGATAAAGTTGACCTTTTGCAATTCCATTGGTGGACCTTTGAGCATCCTGCCTGGCTTGAAGCGCTCCACGAATTAAAAGTGCTCAGAGAAGAGGGACTGATTGGAGAAATCGGTGTAACTAACTTCGACGCTGCCCATTTACACTTGGCACTGGCAGATGGAATTCCCCTTCGTACCAATCAGGTAAGCTTCTCTCTCATAGATCGTAGAGCGTGCAAAGATTTGGCCGAAGTATGCAGGCAACATGATGTTCACCTGCTAGCCTACGGTACCCTTTGTGGCGGTTTTCTCTCTGAAAAATGGTTAGGACAAGCAGAACCCAAAGAAATCCAGGATTGGAGCAGCATGAAATATAAGCGTTTCATCGATACTGCTGGTGGCTGGACAACGTATCAATCAATACTTCAAGCGGCATCTTCTATCGCCTCCAAATATGATGTCTCCATCTCCAATGTTTCTACACGCTGGGTTCTTGAGCAGACAGGTGTTGCCGGAGTTATAATTGGTGCGCGAATTGGCGAAAGAGAACATCGCGCGGACAATGTTAAATTGTTCAGTTTTTCTTTAGATGATGAGGATTTTACGCTTTTGGATAAAGCCTTTGAAGGATCAGCTATGATACCCGGTGATTGTGGGGATGAATATCGAAAACCGCCTTTTCTTACAGCAAGTGGTGACCTTACCGATCATTTAAACGAAGTACCGAAAGCGTTTGTCGCAGAAGATATTCCCGGACAAAAAAAAGCAAATGCAAGACGTGTATTGTCAGGCAGCAAATGGGAAGATATTGCCGGCTATTGTCGAGCTCAAAGAATTGGAGATCGAATTTTTGTTTCGGGGACAACAGCTACCGCAGGCCTGGATCGTGTGGTCGCCCTGGGAGACGCAGCAGCACAAACGACTTTCATCCTGGACAAAATAGAAGGAGCCATCGTAGCACTGGGCGGATCCATGGAAGATGTTGTGCGCACCAGAGTGTATTTGGCCAATGGCGATGATGCGCTAGCGGTATCCAAGGCACATGGCAGAAAATTCGGTTCTATTAAACCGGCTAATACGCTTTTGGAGATTAGCACGCTGATCGGTGATTATCTTGTGGAAATAGAAGCTGAGGCTATTAGCCATATAGCCCGGATTGAATAACACAATCCGGGCTATCTACTCTTTCTACTTACTGCTAATTGTGCGATTAATTCATAGTTGCTTCAAACGATTTTATTTCATCCAACGACATGTATCTTTCTTCCTTGATTCCTGAGTCAGTGAAAATCCAAGATACTGCTGGTGCAAATACGTCGCCATTCTTATCAAACTGCACGTTGCCTGTTGCACCTTGATACATCACAGACCCACCGTTATTGAAAATAGAAATCGCCTTCGTAAAGCCTGTAGAATCTGCTGTAATCGGTGTACCCTTAGGATCGGTTACACGAGCGACTTCTTTTGCAATCGCTGGGCCGTCGGCATCTTTACCGGCTGCTTGCATTGCCAGAAGGGTAATCATGGTTGCATCAAATGCGTTTGGCTGGCCTGGTCCGTTCGGCTCCGATCCAAGGCGCTCTTTATAGATTTCAACGAACTTACTCGCCGAATCAACGCGAGGGGAAGATGTGTCAGTTCCAATTGCTTCTGCGAGATATTTAAAACCAACTTTATCACGAAATTCTTCAGATTTAAGAGAGTTTGCCATAACCATTTTGCGAGTGCCTCCCAGGGATATCCAGTTGCGCACTATTGAGATGCCCTCTTTTGGATAAAGAGCCAGATAAATTGCCTCTGGCTTGCCGCCAATCCCCTTTGTGACCTCCGCCTGATATGAAGCTTGTCCATCATTAATGGCAATGGATGTTGTCACATTTACGCCAAGTTTTTTCAAATTACCGGCAACCAGACGTCCCATATCCTGGCCCCAGTCATCATTTTTATAGAAAACAGCCACATTTTTATAGCCCTTTTCTTTTATCAATATACTGGCCGCAGTAGCCTGAACCTCTGATGTGGCAAAGGTACGGAACCACAGACCCTTGGTTTTGCCTTCTTCAGAAAGCTTCGTAAATGCTGTGGATGAAGAACAGCAGGACATTTGCATCACATTAGATGGCAATGTTACTGATGTCAGAATAGGCATTGAGACACCACTGGATACAGCACCAAGCAGTACTTTTACTTTTTCCAGGTCGACCAGTGACCTGGCGGCGTCGACCCCTACCTTGGGATCATTTTGCGAGTCACGTAAAACCACTTCGATGTTACAATCGGAAACCCCACCGGCTTCATTTACCAGATCTACAGCAAATTGTGTTGCTTGTGCAATGGGGCGACCCCAGTCAACAGATGTTGGTAATACAACACCAATTTTGGTTGTACAGTCTGCAGCCAGTGCCTGATTCCCAATGAGTCCGACACTTAGTATCGTCCCCAACATGGCAGTCCATACCTCAATTTTCACTCTACTCTTCATCCTAATCTCCTCTGATATTCATTCTTTTCTCTTAAAACAGCTCAATCTCCGGATTGAGAAACCACCAGTTTTTCCGGCAATATCCCCTGCGGTCTCCATAATAGCATCGTTACGATAATTGTACCAATAAGAATGTATTGTAGTGTGCCTGTGTAGAGTTGAGCTTCCACAGGGGCATATTTTGACAGGCACCAACCGCTACCGGTCCATGCCGCCCAAATAAGAAATGCACCTACAATGGCACCTCGATTATTACCGGCACCTCCCACAATTAACATTGCCCAAATTTGAAACGTCAAAGTTGGAACAACATCTTGGGGGCTGATAAAGGCATAAAAGGTGGCATATAATCCTCCAGCCAAACCCATAATGATTGAACCGACTATAAAAGCTGTTAACCGCACCTTGCTGGGGTTCTTACCCAAAGATTGAGCTGCCGTCTCATCTTCGCGGATCGCCCTCAGCAATCTTCCAAATGGGGAATGAATCAATTTTTCCAGAAACATGAAAACAGCTGAAAGCAGCAGGACAACGACAAGAAAAAAGGAAATATTGTAGAGAAAAGGATTCTCGATAGTTGCTTCCAGTGGACGTTCAAAGCCACGCAGGCCGAGAGCTCCACCTGTGATCTTATGGGTATTGCGGACAAAACTTTCAAAAGCCACGGCAACACCAAATGTTGCAATCGCAAGATAGTCATGCCGAAGCTTTAAAGTGAGAAGTCCCACCAGCCAGGCAAGCAAGCCCGCAAACAGTGCGCCTCCCGCCAAGGCGATAGGATAAAAAATCCCGAACCCGCCTATATGGTCGATCTGAGGAGAGCCACCAAGTAAAATGGTCGCATAAGCACCTGCTCCGAAAAATGCTGCAACCCCGCCGTTGAATAATCCGGTGTTTCCCCATTGAAGGTTTAATCCCAATACGGCAATCGCCAAGATTGCAGCAATGGTGATAAAAAATACTAGATATGAAATGATACCAATCATACTCTCGCCTCTCCGAACAAGCCGTTTGGGCGGATGAATAAAACACAGATAATAATCAAAAACGGAACCGCCGGGCTATATCCTGAAGGCAGGATCAACAATGCAAAACTCGAAGCAATACCCACGATAAACCCTCCAAGAACTGCACCGTAAATTGATCCGATACCTCCCACAATTGTCGCTGCAAAAATGGGTAAAACGAGATTCTTACCGATAATGGGACTGACCTGATTGTTGAGGCCATAAAGTATGCCTGCAGCTGCGGCCAATCCGCCGCCGATAACCCATGTCATGGTTACCATTGTTGATAGATTTACCCCGACAACCTGAGCCAGAGAGGGGTTCTCGGCAATAGCACGCAGCGAATACCCAAATGTCGTGCGTGTAAGAACGAGATGCAAAAGGATCATAATCGTACAAGTTATACCAAGAACGAGCACTTGATCCGGCTTTATAAGCACAAGAGGGTCAGTGATCAGGATTATAGCCATAACGATGTCATCACTATAGAGCTGTGTTTTAAGTCCAAAAACCAGGCCGATAATATTTCGGATGATCAGGGCTACCCCAAAGGACGCAAATACCATCGACAGCTCTTCGCCATTCTCGCGAATACGTTTAAAGATCAAGCGATCAATCACAACAGCTGTAAGACCGGTGATTATCAAGGAGATTGGGATTGAGACGGCCAGCGCCCAAGTCATACTGAACGGGCCAATTGTATTTTGAAGCGGTTGCAGAACAGCAGAGAAAATAGCATCAAAAACCAATGCCACATAGGCGCCGATGGAAAGCAACTCGGCGTGTGAAAAATTGGCAAACCTCAGTGTATGCATCACCATGGTTAAGCCAATGGCACCAAGAGATAAAACTGAACCAACTAAAACACCATCAATCAGACTTTGTATCATGTTGCCACCACGCGCTTTCCACCTAGATAAATCTGACCGACGATCGGATCCTCCAGCAATTCCGAAGCCGTCCCATCCAGCTGATTCCGTCCTTCGGCCAATATGTAACAATAATCAGAAAGCCGTAGAGCCTGATTTACATTTTGTTCTACCAGCAGTATGGAAACACCATCTTCAGTAATCGCCCTGGCGAATTCCAAAACTTCCTGAGCGGCTTTGGGTGACAACCCAGCGGAAGGCTCATCCATCAGAATAATCTTCGGCCTGTTACAAAGGGCCATTGCAACAGCAAGTATCTGTCTTTGTCCACCGGATAATGCCCCAGCTTTTTCTTTCTGTTTTTCCCTGAGAATCGGGAATTGGGTAAAAAGTTCTTGCACTCGCCCACTCACATTCTCATCACTGTTTTTTAAAACCAGTTCGAGGTTTTTAATGATTGCTAGCGTTTTGAAAACGTTATCTGATTGTGGAATATAAGACATGGAATGTTTGGCCATTTCATGGGGCTGAATAGTGGTTATATCCTTGCCTGCCAGCGTAACTGTTCCCGAAGTGACTGGGACGATGCCTGCAACTGCTTTGATAAGGGTAGATTTTCCGGCTCCGTTTGGCCCGATGATGACGGTGACGGATCCCTTGGCCAGTTTTAAGGATACGTCTTTTAAAATGGGCAGGTCTCTCACATAGCCGGCTGTCAGTCGTTCAATTTCCAGTATATTTTTAGTCACCGACCTGAGCTCCCAAATAAGCATCCAATAAAATGGTGTTGGCCTGGGCTTCTTCCGGAGTACCTTCAAAAACCATTTCACCCGCCGATAACGCAATTACAGGATTACAATGCCTCATGATAAAGTCCATATCATGTTCGATAATCAAGAATGTGGTACCCTGAGCATTTAAAGCCTCAATTCGCTCCAGCAAAACATTCGTCAAGGTCGGATTAACCCCGGCGGCCGGTTCATCAAGCAAAATGACGGATGGCTCTCCCATGAGAACTCTTGCCAGTTCCAGTAGTTTCATCTGCCCACCGGACAGTCTCCCCGCTTCATGATCAGATAACTTCGATAAGGTTACAAAATCGAGAATCTCCAGGGCTTTTTTACGAATTTGTTGCTCCTGGGCCCACACTTTTTTAGACTTGAAAGTTGCGCCAAAGATACTTTCACCCTTTTGTGCCAACGGCGAGAGCATGACATTTTCAAGAACGCTCATACGGGAAAACGGGCGAGGAATTTGAAAGGTACGTGCCAATCCTGATGCGTATAACTGATCAGGTTTTTTTTCAGTAATGTCAATATCATCCAGTAAAATACGGCCGGAAGAAGGCCTGAGCATTCCAGTCAGTGCGTTGAAGAAAGTTGTCTTCCCGGCACCATTTGGTCCAATCAATCCTGTGATTGAGTGTCTCCTTAATCGTAAGGAGACGTTGTTCACAGCACAGAAAGGTCCAAAATTTACTGTTAATCCCTCTGTTGACAGCGCGATAGCTCCCACGCTCAGGCCCCATCAACCAGTGTCTTGGCATCTGGAGTTGTATTCAATTCATATTTCATGATTCGCCCGTGCCGACCGGTTCGGTCACTTTCCAGTCCATACACCATGCCATTTGGACCTCGTGACTGATCAAGAATTGAACTGAGATTGGCGTAATCTTCCAGATCTAATGTAAACGTGAACACTTCCATTGTTTTCGGGAGATGCCTTGCGTATCTGGCACCAACAATTGCTGCGGCAACCTGGGGTCTTTCAAGTACATATCGAATGGCTACAGCGCTTAAACTCACCCTGTGTTTATGGCCGATCGATTGTAATGTCTGCAATAGATTTTGAAATAGTTCCCAGGGGCCGAATTCATCAATAATAAGACGATACTTAATAAGTGACCTGTTTTCAAAATGGTAGCCAGGATCTTCCACGCCCAGCCAATTTTCTGTCAGAAATCCACCGGCGAGAGATCCGTAGCAGAGCAGTTGCATATTATTGCCAGCCGCCCATGCGCTGAAACCGTTTTCAGGGCGTCGGTCCAGTATCGAATATTGCACCTGTGCAGAAATAATATCAAAACCGTTTTCAATAAATGGACTGATACCCTCATCATTTAAATTGGTAATACCAAGATTTTTTATCTTCCCCTTGTCTTGCAACTTTTTTAATATTTCTAGTGATTTAACTGGGTCACCAAGTTTCAGGTCCCACCAGAAAAACTGGACAAGATGTAAACGGTCTATTTTTAACCGTCTCAAAGAGCGATCAACAATAGTTTCTATCTCAATACTCGTTAAATCATTCAGTCGGGAAAGATCCGGTACCAGTTTGGTATGCACACATATGCTGTCTGCACGTTCCTGTCCATGGCGTTGTCTGATATCCTGGATGAAATCGCCTATCATTTCCTCAACGCCTATATAGATATCAGCGCAATCGAAGGTAGTAATGCCTGCATCAAGAAATGCTTCCATGTCTGCGATCGCAGTTGCCCGATCAACCGAGCCATGATCACCCGCTAACTGCCACCCTCCTTTGATGATTCGGGAGATTGGATGATTCTCACGCAGTTTTGTAGTCTCAGCTGTAACCATTGTGCTATTCATTGTTTTTCCAATATGGCGTAGAGCGCTTATGGGGTAATCCGGTTGTTTCTGAGTGGGAGAACCAGCGCTTATTCATCCTGGTAATTCGAAAACGTCCACCACAGTGAGGGTCCGGACAGGCAATTTCGGTATCTGTTGACATCCAGTCATTGTCAGACAGCACTCTCTGCTTGGCAGGTAATAAAGGTAAGAGAGCAGCCAGGGCATACATGGAAAATTTTTGGTCCTTGGCAAAAACCAGGTTTTCACCTTCAACACTAAAACTTTCACCTTCGATATGTCTGCAGACAACATCTCGGTCACCGACAACGGTCTCTACTCTTAAATCATATAACCAGAAACCTTCATTCTCAGACATATGCACCCCTTTGACTCAAAATATGACATTGCCGCCTGTTTTTTTTAATATTCTAGGTCTTTATATTATTAGTCTTTTGCAATGTCAACCGTGCCAAAGGAGGCTGTAACAGATTCCTGTAATAAGTCACTCGATCTCAGATACTTCATTGCTTGTCTGATAAGGCAGCATACCAAGGTTCTAGTCGGTCCAAAGATGGTTGATTTATAAAGATTTGGACCCGCAAATCAAGTCAAGTCAGAACCCACAATAAATGAGAATAGGAATTTGGGTCGGTTCACTGTTGACTCCGAGGTGATGGGTCTTTGCTATTGTCTTTTGAGTTCATCAATCTAACGACTTCGTGAGCAATGTAATAAAGCTCGGTTGGATTACAATCAAACTGCAGCACCTCATCTTCATCAAGGTATTCATATGTCTCTTCCAGGACTTCCGAATTGGAGGGACCATAACATTGATCAAAACTCCAAGATCCGCGTTCATTTGCAAGCCCAAGCGTTGCTAGGCGTTCACCTGTTCGTCTGCGAATTGAAAAAATGCAATATTTAAACTCCTCACATTGGTGAGTATAATCTCGACTGCAATTATTCATCCAATATCCTTCTGATTTGAGCATTCTGGCTGATGTTAATGGAGTTATTAGATACTCACCAATAAGTGCTTCAGTTAGCTTGCACTCCCATTTTCCGGATCGTCTCTTGGTGGAAGTTGCTGACAATTCACCAGCAAAAATGGTATTCAATTCATTGACTGTGGTTTGTGATAGCATTTTCTTTGATCCTCCATATGATCGGGGTGTAAGGTTGAAATCCTCAAATAGCAGTAAACTATACCGATTATTACGTCCGTTTATGTTCTGAAACCACACCAGCGTTATTGCGATGAAAATCCTCAATAGTCATACAGTCATGCAATTCAGCACATTTTTTGCAAAGATACCTGTACCAACGAGGAGCACATACATATAGTCCGGATGCTGGTTCTCCATCCAACTCACAAATGGATTTAGATTTTTCCTCAGTTTCTTGAATCAATTTTCGAACAACTTTGTCACCACCTCGAGCATAAATCCGTAACGCTCCCATTGTTTGTTTGATCTGAACAATTTCGAGCTTCTCGCTTTTAGAACAATGATGGTATTGCCGGATCCGGCCACCAAGCTGATCGAGCAAAACAAACCAGCCATCCTGACATTCAAAATTGTAAGTCAACAATTCTCTTTTAAACAGGTCTGGATATTCTTCATATAGTTTGCCTGCATTCTCTGAATTCATGTAAATGGCCCCATTATTTTTATTCTAGTTTCAACATTCCTCAATTTTCACCTGTAGTATGCCACACTGGGGATATCATATAGTGAGCCCCCGCGACTTTTTTTTAAAACAATGTCAGTCAGCATGCAAAAATGATCAACACCTGACGAGGATCCAGGTAATAGCTATTGTTGAACTCTTTGAAAAAGCTTGTTTACATAATCAGGATCTTCAATTGATTGCTTGACAGGACACTAGATCAAACTTGGATAAATGAAAGGAGACGTAGAAATTTTTCAGAAGGTGGTTGATTGTTTTTAATTTTGACGTGAGTGGAGGCTGTGGGGTCCATTTGTAAAATTCTTGTGTTTAGATGGCAGACAGCAGCTTGAGTAGATTTATATGTAGAAATCGAGATCCGATCTCACAATTTGGTTATTTGAAAATACATTGATTTTGTTACGTTCTGGAACCCTGATTTATTATCTCTTACTTTGGCCCAAATTGGCTTGAAATGACTGAAAATCCGTGTGTCCTGTTAATGGTTATGGGTACAGTTCTGACGGTGAGTTCTATGTTTTGACAGGTAGTATTTCGTAGCTTGTGCTCCTCCCACCACCAGGAGTTTTTTGTAAGATATTCTTGCCCAAGAGATCAGCCAGGTCACGGCTTGCAGTAACCTTGCTGCATTTTGTCATACCCGCATATTTCCTTGTTGTCATGGCTCCTTTAAATTTCTCTCCAGTATCGAGCAGGCGGTTAATTACCTTCAACTGCCGAGCATTTAAAGGCGTATCTTTATGCATCTGCCAGAATTGAGCTTTCATCACGACTCGATCAACTACCCATTGTGCTTCTTGCATGGCTGCAATTGTTGTTTTCAGAAACCACTTTAGCCAGGCAGTAATGTTGAGGCCTTGTTTACCAGCTTCCTCAAGGACTGCATAATATCCTTTTCTATCTTTGCTAAAGTGCTTCGAGAAAGAGATAAGTTGCATTAATGCGGGGTAGTTTAATGACATTAAGTAATCTGTGATGGCTCTTCCTACTCGACCATTGCCGTCATCAAAGGGGTGAATCATAATAAACCATAAGTGAGCGATCCCAGCTTTGAGCAATGGGTTCTGGTCATCGTTTGTATTCGCCCAGTTGAGGAACACGCCCATTTCATTATTTAGTTCATTTTGGGGTGGAGCAATATAATGAATAGTTTCCTTTCCAACAGGACCCGAGACGATCTGCATTTCTTCATCGCCTCTGTATTTTCCTACACGGATTTTTTTTAGGCCTGAATAACCAGTTGGGAACAGCGCTGCCTGCCAACCAAGTAATCTCTCGGCTGTAAGAGGCTTAGTGTCGTGATCTCTAGCATCAAATAGCATAGCCACCAAACCATCAGCACGGTCATCCCAGTCTTCCTGCTCAACAGGTAAACCAATCCGTTTGCGAATAGAAGTGCGTACAGAACTTCTGCGAAGAATTTCTCCCTCAATAGCCGCTGTTTCGATGGCATCGTCCACCAGTACACGTTCCAAGGCCGCCATTCGCTCTCGACTTGTTATGGTCCGGCTAATTGATTCCAGTTCTCCAATGAGCTGTGAGGCTGTTCCTATATCTTTGAGGATTTGGTCTGCATTGTAAGAAAAGTTAGGCCAATGCGCACATTGCCATATCCATTGATTTGTTTGCATGGGCTAATCATATCATATATGAGTTGAATGTTGAAGGTAATCGTTTCATATGAGAGGGTAAAAATAAGATTTTCAGGTGCTCAGGCGACTTAAAGGAAGAGGGAATCTTGCCAATTTATGTCAATCAGCGTCCAAATTTGACCCTTTTCAGCTATTGAATATTGCCCCCCTGCTAAATTGAACAAACAATATCATTTCTTTTTTTAAAATCCTTTTATATTGGGAGTAAAGTGATTTTAAAGAGAATTGCCTTCGATTATGATAAAAGCAACGTAGAAACCGGACATTTTACTCGGATAACACCTCGCACAAAATCATCTCATAAAAAGTTTCAAGCGGTGGCCCAAGAATGCTCACGGATGGCGATTTCAGGAAGTTACTGGATCACTACGACAGGCCTTGGCGAGGCTTTAGAAAGGTCCGAAAGGGGGTGCTGAAGCGCATACGAAAACATATGACTTCGCTTCACTGCAGATCGATATCAGAGTATATTGACCTGTTGGAGAGCTACCCGGTTGAAGAGGAAATACTGCAATCTTATTTCAGGGTAACTATATCGAGATTCAATAGAGACAGATATCTCTGGGATTACCTGGCAGACCAAATATTCCCTAGTCTGCTGCAACAGACAGACAAACTCAAGATATGGTCAGCTGGGTGCAGCTGCGGCGAGGAGGTCTACAGTCTCAAGATATTGTGGCATATGCATTTTTCATCGCAACCTGCAATAAGTATCCTCGCCACTGACGCAAATTCAAAATGTTTGGAGCGAGCGCAGGCTGGTATATATCAGAAAAGCAGTTTAAGGGAAATTTCTGAAGATACAGTCTCGCGATGTTTTGTTCGATCCATAAGCCAAAATGGATATGCTATTCGGCCTCAATTCAAGGAAAACATTGTCTGGCAGCAACACAATTTTCTTTCGCTGCCGCCCGCAGAAACGTTTCATATTATTTTCTTACGCAACAATCTCCTCACTTATCATAAAGATCCACTGCAGTCGGCTGTACTCAGCAAAATACTGAGTACCTTGTCTCCTGGTGGATACCTGGTTACAGGCGCACATGAAACACTGCCGGAACAACTCTTTTCCCTTAAATGCTCAGAGAAGTGCAGCATGGTTTTCCAGTTGAAAAACGATTGAGAATAAATCTGCCGAGAGCCAAGACAGGTATGAACGTATGGTAAAATTATAACTCAGGCAATTGAAGAATACCAAATCTGGGTATGTTGGGATGAAAGAGAGAAAAAATGATATGATTGAATAGAGGGTGTCGCCCTTTGCTCTAAAGATTTGAAGACGAGGTACATTGACAAACATGGTCTATCATTTAGCGGCGGATGCAATCCTGATACTGCATGCGCTGTTCGTAGCCTTTGTGATTGGAGGTTTATTACTTATATTCCTCGGTAAATATCGCCGATGGTATTGGGTTTGCAACCCCTGGTTCAGATTGGCTCATGCTGCAGCTATTGCAGTGGTAACACTACAATCCTGGGCTGGAATAATATGTCCGCTTACGACTTTGGAGAATAGTTTCCGATACCGTGCTGGTGACACAGTTTATATCGGTTCTTTCATGTCTCACGTGCTTGAATACATCATATATTATAGAGCACCAACGTGGGTCTTTGCCGTTTGTTATACTGCATTCGGGGCTCTGGTTATTGCAAGTTGGATATGGGTTCGTCCGCGACCATTTAATTTGTAGAAATCTAAACCAGACCTGACGAATTTCAGACCCGGGTCTCAACCTCATCCAACCTAATATGGGACAATCATCATAGTCGATGTTGCATATCTCTACTCATATTCAGACATGGCTACCTGATTAAGGGAGTATTGTGATTATCTTCTATTCTAAGAGACAATCACTATGTATTTCTTAATACAGGAGGTCTGGATGATTACAATTAAGCACACTGATGAAGGTAACCCGAAGTCTGACATATACACGGTGAAGCTGGGAAAGCAATTTATCTGTAAATTCGAACACGATAAGTTTGATGGACTTGCTCTTTGCTTACAAAGGGCCGCTGATGCTGTTGAACTCAGCGAGTGGGCCGAACATGCTTTAATGACGGACTCAAAGGGAGGCTAGGAACTGTGCTTGTGCAGACAAGGCTGTACTGAGGATAACGGACCGATGCTGCGCATTAGAGGATAAAAGCCTTCCCGGCGCCGGTTCTGTGGTTTGCAGACGGCAGCTGCCTAAGGATAGCGCGACGTTTCAGATTATATTGAAACACCGCGCTTATATGGTGCTGATGGCTTCCTTGAAAGTTCAAAACATCTTTAAATCTGTGGCGATAATCTCTTCCCGATCATCGGGTTTTCAGTTCAGAACACTCTTCTGAAGCCCTCTAAACTTTTCTTACGACGATCAACCGAGGTCAAAGCGGTCAAGGTTCATTACCTTGTTCCAGGCTGCCACAAAGTCATGAACAAACTGCTCTTGGGCGTCTGCACTTGCGTAGACTTCAGCCAGGGCCCGGAGTTCGGAATTTGAACCAAAGATCAGGTCGACACGAGTGCCGGTCCACTTCGATTCACCCGTCACCCGATCGCTGCCTTCAAACAGGTCTTTGTCTTCAGAGACCGCTTTCCAGATAGTCCCCATATCCAGCAGGTTTAAAAAGAAGTCGTTGGTTAGCACATCTTGCTTGTTGGTGAAGACACCGTTTTGGGACTGATCGAAGTTGGCATTCAAGACGCGCATACCACCAACGAGAACCGTCATCTCGGGCGGGGTCAGGGTCAGCAATTGTGCCCGATCGACCAGCATCTCCTCAGCCGATACACTGTATTTGGCCTTGAGATAATTGCGGAAACCATCTGCTTCCGGCTCCAGAAGGGAGAAGGATTCAATATCGGTCTGCTCCTGAGAGGCGTCCATGCGGCCCGGTTTGAACGGAACCGTCACATCCTGATCACCATTCTTCGCCGCTTGCTCAACACCTGCGCAGCCTGCCAAGACGATCAGGTCAGCCATGGAGACCGTCTTGTCAAAGCCGCTTTGGATACCTTCCAGTGTCTTCAGCACCTTCGACAATTGATCCGGCTGGTTGACTTTCCAATCTTTCTGGGGCGCCAGACGCATGCGGGCACCGTTCACACCGCCACGCATGTCGGAACCACGGAAGGTCGAGGCTGATGCCCAGGCCGTTGAAACCAGCTCGGAGATAGACAGACCAGAATCAAGGATTCTGCCCTTAAGTGTGGTAACATCATTATCATCGATCAGTTCATGATCGGCTTCAGGGACCGGATCTTGCCAGATCAGCTCTTCGCTTGGAACTTCCGGGCCGAGATAGCGTGCGCGAGGGCCCATGTCGCGATGGGTCAGCTTGAACCAGGCGCGGGCGAAGGCGTCTGCTAACTCTTCCGGGTGTTCATGAAAGCGTCGTGCAATTGGCTCGTAGATTGGGTCCATCCGCATAGCCATGTCCGCGGTGGTCATGATGATCGGGACCCGTTTCGACGAATCGTCAGCTGCCGGTGCAAGATTGCTGTCAGTGGCCTCCTTCGGCGTCCACTGCTGGGCGCCGGCAGGACTCTTGGTCAGTTCCCAGTCGTTGCCAAACAGCATGTCCAAATAGCTGTTGTCCCACTGTGTCGGGGTCGGCGTCCATGAACCTTCCAGACCGCTGCCAATCTGATCTGCACCTTTACCGCTGCCATGGCTGCTCTTCCAGCCGAGGCCCTGTTCTTCGAGACCCGCAGCCTCGGGTTCAGGCCCGACGAGCGCCGCATCGCCAGCACCGTGGCATTTGCCAAAGGTGTGTCCGCCAAGGGTGAGCGCGACTGTCTCCTCGTCGTTCATTGCCATGCGCGCAAATGTCTCACGAACATCCTTGCCGGAGGCAATCGGATCCGGGTTACCATCCGGGCCTTCCGGGTTCACGTAGATCAGACCCATCTGCACGGCCGCCAGGGGGTTTTCGAGATCGCGGTCACCGGAGTAACGGCTCTTGGGCTTGTCGCTCGAAGCCAGCCATTCATCTTCGGCACCCCAATAGATGTCTTTCTCCGGCTCCCATATATCCTCACGCCCACCGGCAAAACCGAAGGTCTTAAAGCCCATCGATTCCAGAGCGACATTGCCAGTGAGAATCATCAGGTCGGCCCAGGAGATTTTCCGGCCATATTTCTGCTTGATCGGCCAGAGCAGCCTGCGTGCCTTATCGAGGTTTACGTTGTCGGGCCAACTGTTGAGGGGTGCAAGGCGCTGGTTGCCAGTCCCTCCACCACCGCGGCCGTCGGCGGTGCGGTAGGTACCCGCACTGTGCCAGGTCATGCGAATGAACATGGGTCCATAGTGGCCGTAATCCGCTGGCCACCAGTCCTGCGAATCGGTCATCAGATCGTGCAGATCTCTCTTCACAGCCTCGAGGTCCAGGCTCTTGAATTCTTTAGCGTAGTTAAAATCCTCGCCCATCGGATTGGACTTGGAGCAATGTTGGCGTAAAATATCCAGATTCAACTGGTTCGGCCACCATTCGCGGTTAGACCTGCCACGGCTTGCCGTGGGTTTGTTACCTGCGCCCGTTACCGGGCACTTACCGTTGCCACTCATAATGTTACCTCCTATTATTGCAGCAAGTAATTTACTGTGCTTCTATGAATATAGTGCTTGTGTACCCCTCAGGCTAATTATTTTTATCGGACGTATCGATAGATTTTGGTAACAATGGATGACGTTAAGGATCGCGACAAGAACGTTGCACAATAGAATAGTTCGGCAACGCTCAAATCGTCACTCACCCATCTGTGAGGGTCTTTCAGCTTTATTGTAGCATTTGCAATTGCCTAATAAATTCCTGATTATCAGGCACTTCCTCCTGAACAAAGCGAATAGTGCCGCTCTTGTCAATCAGATAGGTGATTCTTCCACCACCATATTGCTTTTTGATACCTTTGTTGCTGTCTGTGACGAGCGGAAAACTAATTCCCTCTTCATCAACAAACTTGTTGAGGGTCTCCATGCTGTCAGTGCTGACACCGATGATCTCTGCGTCCAATTGTTGCATTGCTTCCAGATCACGCTGGAAGTCGATTAATTCATTTTTTCAAACAGAGGTGAATACCGCAAAATAGAGTGCCAGTACCACATTTCGTTTGCCTTGGAAATTACTCAGAGTAATCTCTCCCTGAGTGGATGCGGCGGTAAAATCGGGAGCTGGGTCGCCAAGATCAAGAGCGCTGGCATAGGTCGGACTCCAAAGTAAAAATACTACTAATAATACTGTAAGGAGCGTGCGTCGAGATTTCATAACTCTTACCCAATTAAGATGAAAAGTGCAGGGTTCCTGATGGAACCCAGGAAATACAAGCTGTTAGCAAAGCAGTGCTGGTCAAATAAGATACCTGCCACTCTGCTGATTGACTATTATCAGGATAAGCATCCTGGGGGACATCGCTATTACGGAGGAACATGTCATTCTCTAGGACTAATTTTAGCGACCGCAATGAGCAATCAGACACCTTTTTCCGCTATAAACTAAATCCTGATCTTGTCCTATAGGCAGGAGGATAGCGACCAAAGCATAGTCGGACGATGTTGTTTCTCTTCATGAAGCAGTGAAGATGGAAATGATAATCAACCACACTGTTTCTGCCTATCCCCTCCGGCGAGGCAGAGTAGAGTGCCAAATGGTGCCAGGTGATTAGGTGAGGAACCAGGAAATCATTGGGTCATGTTCCAAATGCATAACCTGACTCACTCTCTCTTTTATCCCGCAGCGTTTTTATTCTCAAAGGGCGGCGAGAGCAGCGTCATAATCAGGTTCTTGAGTGATTTCTGGAACCTGTTCAGAATATGTCACGCTCCCGTCTGGACCAACGACCACAACTGCTCTGGCGAGTAATCCTGCGAGAGGGCCGTTGGCGATAGTTTGACCATAGGCTGTACCAAACTGGGCGGAACGAAATACAGAGACTGGAACGACATCATTTAATCCTTCTGCTTCACAGAATCGTCCATGGGCAAAGGGAAGGTCCGCTGAAACGCAGAGAACTACAACGTCTGTTTTTCCAGAGGCTTCTGCGTTAAACCTTCGTGCTGAAGCAGCGCATACACCGGTGTCTATTGAGGGAAAGATGTTGAGTATTACTGTTTTCCCTGCATAATCAGAAAGGCTCGTTTCAGACAGGTCCGTCTTAACGAGGTTAAAATCCGGGGCAGCTGAACCGTTTGAAGGAAGAGAACCTACGGTATCGATTGCATTACCTTTAAGGGTGATTTTGGCCATTGTGGACTCCTTTATTATTTTTTTAAAAATTGAGCAACACTATTCGTCGAATAGAGAGACGTAGACGCTAATGGTTCCTACTATCTGCCTAATTGTCAATAGGTGGTGATCAAATAAATTGTGGGTATCCTTTGTTGGGCTGAGGTAATTCTTGTTGGCATTGTCTTACTGGTATATTTTACCTTTGTACTTCAACCACCCGTCAGTATGACGGTTTTGGGATCGTGGCAGGTCCAGCGGGCGAGGCCTCCCCCGTCATTGCCTATCCCCGTGCAAGTCAGGAGATGGTCTTTGATGTGTATACCAAGGCCTCATTATATTTGCTAATTAGGGGGGCAATTGTAAGCGCTGTTTGATAGCGATGATGCCTTCGGGACGGTAACGTTTCTTTGGCCCGTCTTTTTCTTCTTGAAATCGGTCTTCTTATTTAACATGAAACTGGCCCAATGAAACGGGGGAAGGTCAATATTATCAGTAAATCTGAACGTCCATGGTATTGCAACAAAAAGGAAATTTTGGAATGTTGGAATTTTCTCTACTCATTTCCTGTTTTTTCGCTTGACAGGGAAATATAAAGTGCTGTAACTCATAATGAGTAACAATGTTCTTTTATTGCTTTTTAATGCGCTATATGCTATGTTTTTTATTTTAAAAATAACAGATATTTAGGATTATTTTTTAGTCTAAAACAATATTTTTAAACCTATTGCATTCAATAAGTAATCATCATCGCGTTAATGTCCTAAGATATCAAATTTAATGAATAAAACAACATGATGGTGATTTCGGATTATTTGCCTAATGGTCCTCACTGGTAACAATGTTTATTAGGGAGATTAACGGCGTAAACTATCCAAAGAGTGGCACTGACTGGGAACAAGCGTATCGCTGATGAAATGATAAAAAGAGCGGGAGCATGAGTTATGTCTGTTGATAAGCGAAAATATTTACAGCAGAAAAAAGAGAAAATTCTTTTTCCAATTATCGTCACAATCGTTGTTTCACTCATCGTGCCTCCTGCAGCAACACTTGTCGGCATGCTGATGCTGGGAAATCTCTTCAGAGAGTGCGGGGTGGTTGGACGACTTGAGGACACGGCTAAAAATGCGTTGATAAATAATATTACTATTTTCCTTGGAGTAACTGTTGGTGCTACGGCCACGGCAGAGCAGTTTCTCAAGGTGGAGACCCTGGTAATACTGACACTTGGCATAATTGCTTTTGCAATTGGCACTGCCTCGAGGGTCCTCATTGCCAAATTGATGAACAAAGTGTTGAAAGTGAAAATTAATCCATTGATTGGATCTGCAGGGGTATCTGCCGTTCCATGGCAGCCAGAGTATCCCAGGTCGTTGGCCAGAAGGAGGAACCCACCAATTTTCTCCTCATGCATGCCATGGGGCCAAACGTTGCCGGTGTTATCGGCTCTGCAGTATCTGCAGGGGTTCTACTTTCCTTGTTTGGAAACTGATCTTGTCATTCAGCATCCGAATGTTGCCCTCTTCAGTGCGGAATAGTGCCTCCTTCGCATGTTTGCACAGCAATATCTTATTTCTTTATAATCTTTCTGTATTATGCAGTTATGAGATATCAAAGAGAGAGTAATATTTACCGTGAAGGTGTTTCCTGTTTATTGTTGTGTGGAAGGTCAGCCAGGATACTTGTCAGCGATATATTCTTTGTAGTATCTGAGTTCGACGTCCTTTTCATTCACTTGAGCACTGACAACGTCACCCATGGAAATAAGGCCAATCATTTTTTTATTATCCATAATTGGTAGGTGGCGAACCCTGTTTTTTGTCATGACAGCTCGAACATAATCCAAGTCGTCGTTTTCCCTTGCAACTATGAGACTTGTTGTCATAATTTTGTCGATTTTCATCGTTTTGATATCTTCAAGATGATTCAACGTTGCCATTAAGACATCGCGTGCGCAAATGATCCCGAGGATATTTTCTTCTTTATCTACGACGATCAGTGAACCAATACGATTAGCAGAAAAGACCGTCATGGCATCAAATACTGAAGTATATTCCGCGATAGTGACAACCCTGCTTCCTTTCACTGCCAGTATATCTTTTACTTTCATTTTTTTGTTTCCAATTGTTGAGAAAATTGCATTCTATCATTCCGTCCAGAGGCTTTTATAGATTCACTGTCTGGACATTCCAGATACCATTATCCTGAATGTATCATCTTTTTTAAAAATGGCTCCTACGAAATCGCTTGATACACATAATTGTAATTCTTAAGATGAGATGAGCAAACTTGGTGTATGACAAATGCATAATGATGGCGTGGTCGTGATTGTTTATCAGGGACGGAAGTGTAACTCTTCGTGTGTGGAGGTGCCCCTTCTGCACCTCTTGTTACCGAGCCCGGCTATTTAAAGGAAGGCTTTTTCAATATCCTGCCGTTCTTGCACTTCGATGGATCTGCTTTAATGTAATCCATGGAGATGTTATGGTTTCATCTTTAAGTGAATATTTCCCGGAGAAAAACAACACTAAAAAAGGAGGGCAAAATGGATTTTGATCGTACCTACGCAGACTATATTGATGAAGAAGGTGTTACAGCTATTAAAGAACTGGAAAAGAAAACTGGTAAATGTCTTTTAGCCTACTACACTCCTCCTGGCCCTGCAAATATCGACCCAAAAGAACTCCAAAAGATAAAAGAGCTGGAATCGAAACTCTGCGTTCGATTAGTAGCGTATGAGAAACAATGACCATCAGGGAAATTAAGCTATCATTATAATTGACAAATTTTGTTAAGAGGGCGTTGACCTGACCGTGGGTGCGATTGCTTATATGCGTACCCAGGTCATGGCATGGTGGGGTAAAGGAGCCAAGGACAGCGTGGGGTCCCTGCTGTTATTGATCCGGCCAGTGTGACCAGATCTGCACGCTTAATTCGGACTTTATGATAGTGTCCGATTGCTGCAGTATAATAATAGATCAAATCACCCCTGTTTCTCAGCAAGATCTGCAAAGAAATCACCGAGCGTACGCTTACCGTATTCCGGGGCAACCATATCAATTGCCATCACCGTCAGAAAGAATTCAATAGGTCCATATGTTCTACTTCCTGTGAACATCTTGACCATGTGCAGTAGTGCTAATCTTAACCAATCCGGAAAATGAATAATCTTCGGTTGTTTGCTAAGCGCCTGAAAGGCACTTTCAGCTATTTCCTTCTGAGTAAGCGTCTGAGGACCGCCAACGTTAACTTCCGTGTTCGAACCGATAATTTCATCCGAACACACAACCGCCAAATCCTCCCCGTGAATAGGATTTGCCTTGAGTTCCCCGCTACCGAAAAGATATACTCGTCCTTTCCTGGCCATTTTAAAATACTCTTTCATATCTGAGAAAAACCCGTTTGGCCGAATTACGCAGAAAGGAATCCCGGAATCTCGCAGTTCTTTCACGAACATTTCCTTTGCATTACAGATCTTCAGGTTCCTTAATCTCTCACCGTTGAGGACAGATACATAGATGAATTTTTTAACACCGCTTTTCTTAGCTTCTTCCAGCAGATTTACGTTGGCCTGATAGTCAACATCCATATACGTTAGCCCGTCCTTCTGCCTGGTAATCCCAATTGTCGAAATAACTACATCGATGTCGTCACAGCATCCAGTCAGTGTATGTGGTTTGGTGACTTCTGCTTTATACGTGCACAGCCTATCCGCATGGTTAATCTGAAGGCTTGATGAATTGCGGACGATTGCTCTGACATGATAACCTCTCTTTAGTAATTCAATTACCAAAAATTGTCCCAGATATCCGGTACCGCCGGCAACAAGAATGGTGTGCATCTTTTTCACTCAATTACTCCTCCAGGCAAGCTTCCAGCGCAAAGTGCTTCGAGAATCTCATACAGCAAGCGACAGCCTCTCTTCTATATCGACTGGCTTGACCTGTTTTTAATGCAGAGAATGCATTGCCCCGGTTGCCCGAGGCAGGCTCGCGGGTGCCCAGTGTCAGAGGTCAAGACTATTCAGCGTCCTTATCTTTGGAGTAGGGCAGGTCGGTCAGGATTTCTCTTATTTCCTCTGCAGTCTTCGCACTCTTGAAACGTTTCATGCGATTGTTTTCTTCATCCTGCAATTTTCGCGCATTGTCGAGAACGTCTCTGAGACGGTCTGCTGGAAATGTGCAGGCACCATTTTCATCCATATGAATGATGTCACCGGGTGAAACATCCATTCCAGCAACAGATACCGTAACGTTAATGGCATGAACCGCCATTTCGCCATGTCCGGGAGTGACACCACTCAATAAATACTGAAAATCCATCTCACGAATTTCATCAATATCACGGGATGGACCGTTGGAAATTGCGCCAATGCAGCCAAGCGCCTTCATCGCACTGGTCATGTTGCCGCCTGAAAGTCCCACCTTATTTGCAAGTTCCGGTGGGAAGTTCTGCTGGAAAACGAATATGGTCGGTTTCTTCGAATCTTCCAGCGCTGCAGCAACATCGATAAACGAAAGGTCGTCATGGCCTGGTCTTGGCAGACCATAAACACAGGTAACCGCGTACCCAACTCTCCTGTCGAGTTCAGGATACATACATCTGACCGTCTGGTCCGTGTACCAGTTATCTTTCCAGGGATCAAAGATTGCCAGACAAAACGGGTGATTTGGGTAGGTGGCAACGACGTTGGTAATTGCCGGCGTATCAAAGTTTTTTAGTTCACTGAGAATTTCCTGGTTAGTCAGATTATCCATGATAGTAGTTGCTTATTGCACCCAGGGTCGGGAGAAGTCCACCAGTAAGTAGCGTGACCATAGGACTCAGCAGATTTTTATTATAAAGTGTGTTCTGGGTAGCCTGCCAGTCCCTTGTCAAAGAGGTATTACGTCTCTTATTTAACGGCCCCCATTGTCAAGCCTTCAACAAAATATTCTTTGATGCTAAGAGATAAAATAAATATCGGAACCATAATCAGCATTCCAGCTGCGGCCATATGCTCCCAGAGAATCCCCTTGTCAGTGTGCAATCCCATGAGTCCGACGGTAAGTGTGACGGCCTCTTTATTGGTGAGAATTAAGGCGAATAAAAATTCATTCCAACTCTGAATAAATCCGAATACAGCACTGGTGACAATCCCGGGCATAATGAGCGGGAGTGTAATATGTCGCAATACCTGAAAGCGATTGCATCCGTCAACTACTGCTGCTGCTTCAATGTCAGGAGGCAGCGCATCGATGAACCCTTTTATCATCCAGACTGAAAATGGAAGCACGAATGAAAGGTTCAGTATTATCAGTGCGAGTTGAGTATCCAGAAGGTGCAATGTCCTGAAGAGGGTAAAAAACGGCAGAACTACCACTACAGGTGGAACAAACTGGGAGCTGAGAACAGCCACCATCAGGGCGTTCTTTGATTTGAACTGGTAACGGCTGAAGGCGTATCCTGCAAATGTAGCGGCTGGAATCGCCACCGCAACCGTAAAGAAACTTACAATCAGGCTGTTTATAAGCAGCGGGCCGAAATTATAGGGATCCTGAAAGATTGAGATAAAATTGTTCAGTGTTGGTACAAAAAATATTTTGGTAGAGTATGCGTCTCTTGCAACTTTGAAAGAGGTGATAACCATCCAGAATATGGGAAATACCATAAACAGAAAAGTAGCTCCAAAGCCAATCCAGCGAACTCCTCCCCAAATTTTTTCGTCGCGTGTATATGCCATCAGCTCTGCTCCCCCTTCATCAGAAAACGTACGTATAAAAAGGCGAATATAAACATGGTCGATACCAGTAAATATGCCAGTGCAGAGGCATATCCCATATCATAAAAATTGAAGCCTTGATTATAGACATAATAGTTCAGTGTTTCGGTTGAACGACCGGGGCCCCCGCCAGTCAGTGTGACCACCTGATCGAACATTTTTACGCTGAATATGGTTTTTAGCAGCCCGACCATGATGATAATTGGTTTGAGCTGAGGCAATGTTATATACCAGAAAACCTGGAAGGTACTTGCACCATCTACTCTTGCAGCGTTAATCGTTTCTCGAGGCAGAGCGCCTAGTGCACCTATGAAAACAAGAGCAATATAGGGAGCCCAGCCCCAAATTTCCGTCATGGCCAGCCAAAAGACCGCCCAATAAGGTTCACCGAGCCATATGACATCGGACATGAAAGGAAAAACCGTATCTATGATAGCGTCGATGATACCGTAATCCGGATTGAGCATGAAACGAAATGAGTAACCTTTCAGCGCGGGAGCCATTGCAAAAGGAAATATCAGCAGGGATTTCACAAAGATATTCAGCTTTGTTGCTCGCTCCAGGATGATAGCGATTGCCATGCCGATAACCATCGACAGTACAACTGAGATGACGGTGAAAACGATTGTTACCCAGACACTGTTCCAGAATCCCGCATCGGTGAAGGCTCTAATGTAATTGTCAAACCCTACAAACCCACCGGGTAATGGTGACTTCGTTAACTTCCAGACTCGAAAGCTGGTAATGAAAGAATAAATGAACGGGTAGAGTGTTGTGCCCGCAAGAATCAGCAACGCCGGGGTCAATAACACCCATTTCACGTATTTTTCGCGGCTATCCATAATATCTCAACCATTTATGCTGCGTAATGAGCATAGTCTTCCTCTCTAGTTTTTCGCTATTTGATGATTCCAATAGCATCCAGAACGTATGAAAAGAGTTGCTTAAGAAAAGCTGTTTAGACGATTAGATCAACTCAGCGAGTACCTTCGCATCTATTCCGATCAACTCCTTTCAGATTTTTGTAATGCTCGATGCGAAACCTGTAAAATGTACAATTGGATTTGTTTGTTTTTTTCCAGGCAGAGGAGAGATATCTCCTTTCGCAGATATCTCTCCTCCTTCAACAGCGGTTAAAACGTCTTGACAACAGGTGGTTAATAGCCAGAGCGCTTCATGATTGCCTTGACTTCTTTTGCAGCCTTATCCATCTCGGTCTTTGTGTCAGCGCCACTTGCAATATTGCTGATTGCAACTTCCAGAGAACTGCTGACTTCAGGCCATTCAGGAATCATGGGGAGTGTATCACTTACCTCTAAACTCTTAGCAGCGGCAGCATGCATTCCGCCAGATACCTTATTAATCTCCGGATCCATCAGGTTGTCTTTCTGTACAACAACGATTGTGCTTGTTTTGGGATCGCTTTTGTCGAGGAAAATTGCTTTTTCCAGGACCGGGTTGGTGAGCCATTTCAGGAATTCCCATGCCGCGTCTTTATTTTTTGTTGCCTGTGCAATTCCCACCGGCATCGAGAGAGCCAGTGTTGCCTGCCCTTTACCCTCCCATGCAGGAACAGGTGCGAAGCTGATGTTCTTGGCGACAACTTCTTTGGCTTTTTCAGGATTGGTCAAGACACCATAATGCCACCACCAGGCGATGACCATAGCGGCATTGTCCTGGGCTACTGCCTGGGATGCTTCATACTCCTTAAATGCTTTGGAACCGGGCGCGGCCACTTTATACTTGAGAAGTAGATCCACATAATATTGTGTGGCCTCAATCCCCTCAGGACTGTTGAAAATCGGATTCATCTTATCATCAAAAATATCTGCGCCACCACTCTTCAGGAAAGAATACCAGAGGAACAGATTCTGCCCGCTGTTCCCTTTGCCGTAGTACATGGCAATGCCATCTTTACCGGTCTTTTCTTTGATAGCCTGAGACACTGAAATGAGTTCTTTCCAGGTTTTCGGTGGGGTAACCCCTGCCTGTTCGAATAGATCTTTTCGATAAAGAAGCAGCTGTGGGTGCCCGCGAGTAGGAATTCCGTAGGTAACACCCTCATAGGTTC
>CAZOWJ010000022.1:1543-22483 GCA_964583415.1 uncultured Desulfocapsaceae bacterium | reverse complement strand
AGCAGCTGTGGGTGCCCGCGAGTAGGAATTCCGTAGGTAACACCCTCATAGGTTCCACCTTTGATGTATGCAGGCGGAAGTGTGACTGAGAGATCGACGGCATCTGCCTTCAAGTAGTCGTTTAACGGGGTGAGGAACCCGGTCATGGATGGTCCCCAGCCGTCAAGAAAACAGTATAGGTCAATGTCACCGGTACCGGCAACGGCATCAGCGGTTATTTTTTCACGCAGACTTGGGTAGGGTACCATTAAGAAGTCAACTTCAATTCCAGTGAGTTCAGTAAACTCTCCAACGCGCTTTAATTGTGCCTGGCTCTGGGCAGCATTGTGAACGAGAAATGTCAGCTTGGTACCTTTGTAGGGTTTTCCCGCTTTGAGCCCATAAGGCATTTTGTCTGCAGCAATGGTCGGCAAGCAAATGGATAGACTCAACAAAAACAGCAACACTGTTGTCAAGCCAAATAGATTTTTAATTTTCACGTTACCCCTCCTTTGATTATAACAGGTTATTGGTTTTACGATCGCCACTTCAAGTAACGAAAGGTCGCTATATCCTACCATCCGATAGGTGGGTCTCTCTTCGCTTGTTATAAACGGCAAAAATTTCCCCACGGTTTCAGAATTCTCAGTCAGTATCGGGCAACTTGGGTCAAAACGTTCTTATAAATCAATAAAACTGGTAAAACCTATTTGGATAGAAGTAGTCTCTGCCCAGAGAAGGCTGTTGAATACGTATTCAACATCTGCTATAATAATTCTCAATTGGAGCTCGCTTGTCAAGCTATTTTTAATGTTGAACCATAATTGTGTTATTCCGTTGGGCCAATTTTATGGAGAGATAACATGCTCGAGCCTAGCAACAATTATAGTGTTAACTGAAAGTTGATCGTATGTTGAAATCCCTTTTAATTATCAGCTCATGGTCCGCTTCTTTGGTGAAAAAAGATACTCCTAAAGTGCGTAACAGAAAAAGCGCCTGGAGAAAAAGAGACTGGTCACAAAAGAATTTGTCTGGCATCTTCTCATGAACAGAGAACCCTTTGTACACTATTAAAATGAAAATTCTAATAATTTCAGATGTAGAATCTTCGATACTGTATAAGTGGTTCGATAATTCCACTTATGCAGATGTTGATATTGTAATTTCCTGTGGTGATTTGCGGCTAGACTATCTCGAGTTTATAGTAACCATGTTTAATGTCCCTTGCTATTATGTGCCAGGGAATCATGATGAACGTTTTCTTGAAATGGCACCGCCCGGGTGGGAACCGCTTGATGATCGGATCGCATCATACAAGGGAGTAAAAATTTTAGGTTTAGGCGGATCAATGAGATATAAGCCTGGGCCGTTTCAATATACGGAACTTGAGATGAAATTTCGGCTTTTAAGATTAATACCATCACTCTGGTTACATAAAAACAGGATTGACATCCTGGTAACACATGCGCCCGCATATAAGCTTGGCGATTTAGAAGGTCCTCATCGCGGATTTAAAGTTTTTCGCACCATCATTGAAAAGTACAAACCCAAATACCACCTACATGGTCATGTTCATTTGAACTACTCTCAATATTCACGAAAGATTAAACATGATCAAACCAGGATCATTAATGGTTTTGATCATTATATATTTGAATATTAGGCAATGACTAAATCTCGTCTTATCTTTTTATGAGACAAGGTGATATGCAGCTAACTCCCTTACCCGGTAGCAAATTCAATCATCGCTGGCTCACTGTTGATGTTTGCTAATTTTGTGCCCATAAGTAAAAATTTTGGATATAAGCCGTCATGGAATCAAATAATTCATCTATTCATAACTTCAACAATGCCCTGCTCAGGTCCTTTTTCAAATCGATTGCCAACAAGTTGAAAAAACAGGATGACCCGCTTCCGGATCTTGAGAGCATTGTTAAAATAACCAAAGCAAAAAACGAGCACTACCTTGGACTTAAAGAGATACCGGTCGATAATATCATCGGCAGTGAAGCCCGTTATGAGGATTTCGACAAGGATTTTCTACCCAAGAAGCTAGAACTTCAATCACGCTGGACCGCTATCGATACTATCATGCAGCAGGACAAGGCGCTTCCCCCGATATCGGTTTTCAAGATAGAGGACTATTATTTCGTTCGAGACGGCCATCACCGGGTCTCTGTTGCGAAAGCGCGCGGACAGGTAGACATAGACGCTGAAGTGACTGAATATCACATTGATGTTCCTTTGACAAAAGAGTTAACAATCAAGGATCGTTATAAAATTCAGGAACATGTTAATTTCCTGGAGAAAACCGGTTTGAACCGCCTTGGCAGGGGGTTTGACATTAAGCTCACCAGACCGCAGTCATACCGCTTACTACTCAACATTATCAATCACTACACTGATTACCTGGAAGAGATTGTAGGACGGAAGCTTGAAGAACATGAAGTTTCACAGGAGTGGTATAACAGGATTTTCCTTCCTTTCGCAGAAGGTGCCTATCTTGATGATCTTCTGGAAAAATTTTCCAACAGAACAACAGGCGATCTCTACGTCTGGATTCAGATGAACTGGAATGAGGTGAAGGACACCCTGGGGGACAGGATCAGCTTTCTCGCAAAACCGGTTCCTGTCGTTGAGCGGGAGACCGGAGAGTTGGGCGCGCTGTCATATGCTCCGGGAATCGTACGCAGTATCAAGCGCCAGTATATCAGGGCAAATATTGGACTGGTTGTTACCTGTCCAGTCCTGAATATCTCGAAAGACGGAGAGATATCCGTTGCAATTGTAAAACGAAAGTATCATCCGTTTGAAGGCTACTGGTCATTGCCAATTGCCATGCTCGGTGAGAACGAAACCCGTTATGATGCTGCAGGACGCTGTGCCCGCTACTCACTTGGAATTAAAACAGATATTAACTTCGTCCAGTATAAAACCTTTGATAATGTAGACAGGACGCCATATGGCAGAATGATAGCATTCGGTATGCTGGGTATTTACTATGGGGATAATATCCGCTTGTCTGCAGGCGGACTTGCCAGTGAAATTAAGCTGATCGAGGTCGGTGAAGATATTCCGCTGGTGTATGATCACAGCCAGATTCTTCAGGATGCGTTTGCCTATATTTCGCGGATCCACAACAATTTTACCTTTATTGCTGAGTTGTTTCCCGACGATATGCCTTTGAAATATATCAAGAGGTTGTTAGGTGTTCTGGAGCGTCTGAGCGGATAAGGATGGTCGTGCGAAGGCGTCACTGGTCTAGAAGGAGAGGTGACTGATAAATGTATCCTGAAAAGCCGGGTCGTTTGCGAGTTCAACGACTTCAGTATTGTCTGCTATTATTTGAGCCTCTTGTATATACCTGTCACAGCAGAGTGCCATCGCAGCCCCGGTGCCGGCAGCATTACCGACAATAATCGGTTTTTTCATTTCAATCGCCGGTATGATTCCCAAGGTTATAAGGTCTTCAATGTCGAGGTGGTTTCCGAAGGCTCCGGCAATAATTACTTTTTCCGGAGCAACAAGGCCAGCTGATGCCAGCAGCAACTCTATTCCGGCGACAAGGGCTGCTTTACCCAATTGAATAGCGCGGATATCTTTTTGACTGATTGAAATGACGCTCCCTGACAATGTTTCCAAGCTGTCTGCGAGGACATGGTACCTTCCCTCATCGTTCTTCAGAGAACCTGTTGATACCCCCGTGAAGGCGCCGCTTCTGGCAATAATACCTGACTCAACAAAAGCGGTGATTGCGCTGATGACGCCTGACCCGCAAATGCCTTGAGGTGCCTGGAGAGGTTGGCCTTCTTTTTGGATTACGGAATAGCCTATTGAGCCGTTTTCTTTGTCAACAAAAACCCTTTCAATTGCACCAGGACTTGCCTGCATGCCACAGGAGATGCAGGCACCTTCAAAGGTGGGACCTGTCGCGCAGGAGGCGGCGATATAGCCATTATTGTACTTAAGGATTAATTCGCCGTTGGTCCCAAGGTCAATGAGCAGGGTGCCGTCCGGCTGTTTATCGAACTCGACGGCAACTGCCGAGGAGAGGATATCGCTGCCGAGGAAAGCTGATATCTGTGGGAGGGTCCGGAGGACTGCTCCACGATAATCAAGGCCAACGTCTTGTGCCGGAACTGCACGCGGCGCCAGAAATTGCGGTTTGTAGGGGGCGACTCCGATAGATGACGGATTGACGCCAAGCAGGATATGGATCATCGTTGTGTTGCCCACAACGAGAATTTTTTCAAGAAGGAATATATCCAGTCCGCTGCTTCTGAAAAGATCGTTGATAGCCCACCTAATGAGCTGAATAACAAGATCTTGCTGATTGCCGAGGCTCTCCCTGTTGAGGCATATATGAGAAATTCTGCTCATCACATCATCGCCATAGAGTGACTGGGGATTTTTGACAGAAACGGAGGAGAGGATGGTGCCCCTGTTTATATCGCAGAGATGAACGGCGATGGTCGTTGTCCCGAGGTCAATAGCGATTCCGGGAGTGACTCTGCCGCTCTTTTTGGCCGATATACACCCATGGAATGAGCGGGGAAACTGACCGGCTGTTTTTTCAATGACATGAGAAGACATTAGTGAACGTTCAGGGATTCTTATGGCGATATTCTCATCAATTGTCACCATGCAGGCCTTTACCGGCAGCTCGGTATGATCGTTGTCCCGGATTATCACGGTGCACTTGCCGCAAACCCCTTTGCCCCCACAGTCATAACGCAGAGGAATGTTGTTTTTCAGCAATGTTTCTATTAGTTTTTCCCCTTTTCTGGCCTCAATTGCACCAGCGTGAGGCAATAGGGATATTAGACAGGTCGAATTGGTCGGATTGTTCATGGTCGGTCCTGTTTCATTGATTCGTCACAGGTCTCCCTGTTTTGACAAACCGTGCAGGGTGAGCCGACGGTTGTTGAGGAATAGTCAGGACCAATCCCGATAACGAAGGATAGACTGTTGAACGGCCTGATAACGCCGTCATTACCACAGTTCAGCTTGATTTCATCAAGGGGCAGAAAACGGCAGAGTGTTGCCTGGTCTGTCAAATCCCAGCCATGCACCGAACCCGGACTAAGGAATGGACCGACTCTCCAGCCTCTTGCTTCAGCTTCCCGCTCTATGATGCCATTTAAATGGTCTGTGGTTTTTTCAAGGAGCACCGTACCCATGATCTCATACAGATATGAGCGCAGGTATTGTTTTGCCGAAGCGGCTGCGCGGGCGGATGTTTCAATTTCTGAGCCGATTGTGCAGATACCGGCAGCTGCCATTTTCGCTGGTGCAAGAAATCTACTGGAGTATCCCATTGAGAGTTGGATTGTTTTGCCAAGACCGGGAGCACTCAAACTGGTTCTATCATTTCTACAGTCATCGACATTGAGCCAGAACAAAACAGCACGGGGCCGGTCGATATGGCTTGAAACATCGAATATCTCGCGGGCTTCTTTTAAAAGAGTCCCCGAATGTTTGGCTGCTGATAATCTCAGGGTCAGATCCTCGAACGAGATGTGAACTGGAATTGAAGGCAGGATCTGTGGGTTTTTTTCATGCCGCATTATCTGAAATTTATATAAGTGTATGAATTATAGTGTTAAAATGAGTTAGATAATTTAAGGATGCATTTTTAATACTAACACTTTATAATTTAGAATACGTATTCAAAAAAATATCGCAAGGAAAATAACAGCGCAATGACCTCAAACAATAAGCAACAGCGGGTATCATCAATTGATGTTGCCCGTCTCGCCGGGGTATCTCAGTCTGCAGTTTCACGTGCCTTTACACCGGGGGCAAGTATATCCGAAAAGAAAAAAAAGGTGATTCTTGAGGCTGCCTATCGTCTGAATTACCGGCCCAATGTTATCGCCAGAAGCCTGGTTCAAAACTCGACCAAGATAATTGGTCTGGTAATGACCAGGTTCCAGAGCCCGTTTTACACAACGGTGTTGGCCGACTTTACCCGGCATATACAGGATCGCGGCTACTCAACATTACTGCTCAACATTGATAACGACCGGGAAGTGCAGGATGTGATGTCGACAGCGCTTCAATATCAGGTTGACGGATTAATCATTACATCAGCTAATCTCTCGTCTCCTATGGTTGAGAGTAGTCTGCATGCCAAAACCCCTATCGTACTGTTTAACAGGTATTCAGAAAACAATGATCTCAGCGCTGTTTACTGTGATGGGTATGATGGAGGCAGAATGGTCGCAGATATGCTGATTCCCCACCACCGACGATTTGCATGCATAAAAGGAGAGGTAAAGAGTTCCACCAGTAGAGATCGCTCCGAGGGGTTTATATCCAGACTGAGAGATCATGGCATAACTGAATGCATTGCTGAACATGCTGAGTTTTCCTATGATTCAGGTTATACAGCGGCAAAAAAAATTCTTGGAACGAAGGATCGGCCTGATGCAATTTTCTGTATCAGTGACCTGATGGCACTTGGTGCAATAGATGCTGCGAGGTCTGTATATGGGCTCCAGATACCAAAAGATCTGTCGATTGTGGGATTTGATAATATACCGATGGCACGTTGGCATAGTTATAACCTGACCACGGCGGCACAACCCGCTCCCAAGATGGCAGAAGCAACCGTAGAATTGCTCCTTGAGGCCATTAATAACCGCAGCCAGGATACGGTAGTGCTAAAAATGAAAACCGAATTAATAATTAGGGGAACAACACGAAGCTAGGTAGATGGTTCATTTATCTTATGATATCAATTTGATAGAGATTTGTCGGCTGACGGCACCAGTGAAAAGAACAGAGCTGATTGTTATCACGGAAGCTGCTTTCTACTAAATTTCCATTGACTCCTGGTTCTGACTAGGCTAGATTGCTAGGCACTTATTGACTACGTATTCATTGGTGCTGGTTTTCCAACGTCAGTTTCCTGATGGCGCCTGGATCAGAGAATATGTAAGAGCTACAAAAAATGTTGTTAGTGCAAACGTATTCAAAATATCTATAGGTGATGACTGACATAACGTGCAGGATTATCGACTTCTGTTTGGAGCGTTTCCTGTGTGTAATTCCCTTATCTTTCTTAGTTTGAGGGGAAAATTGGATTGAATTCATTATCAAATGTTGAGACTGGTGTATTACGTTCTTGATTTTACCAACCTTCTGATAGAGGAGAAGTGTTCATGGCCGGCATAGTGATAAAAAATCTTAAAAAGGAATACCCCAACGGATTTGTTGCCATCGAGGGAATGAATCTTGAGATCCCCGATAAGGAGTTTGTCGTCCTTGTTGGACCATCAGGGTGTGCAAAGTCTACAACACTCAAGATGATTGCTGGCCTTGAAGAGATTTCAGATGGGGAGATGTATATCGGCGACCGTCTTGTCAATACTGTTGCCCCGAAAGACCGCCAGATTGCCATGGTCTTCCAGAGCTACGCACTCTACCCGCACATGACTGTCTATGACAATATCGCCTTTGGCCTGAAAATGCGCAAAACGCCAAAGGACGAGATTGACACCCTTGTCAAAGAGGCGAGTGAGATGCTGAGTATCACCGATCTGCTTGATCGTAAGCCAAAACAGCTGTCCGGCGGTCAACGTCAGCGTGTTGCCCTCGGCAGGGCGATCGTACGGAAGCCTGAGGTTTTTCTCTTCGATGAGCCGCTGTCAAATCTCGATGCAAAACTGAGGGTGAAGATGAGGCTCGAGCTGAAACGGCTTCATCAGAGGTTGCAGACAACCGTGGTCTACGTAACGCATGATCAGGTTGAGGCGATGACCATGGGCAGTACCATCGTCGTCCTCAAGCTCGGAATCATTCAGCAGGTTGGATCTCCCCTGGATCTCTACAATGCCCCGAACAATCAGTTTGTTGCTGGTTTCATCGGTAGTCCTTCAATGAACTTTATGGATTGTACCATTGAAGAAGCGTCGGGACAGCTTTTTGTAAATACAGGAGCCTTTAAGCTGCCGCTACCGGAAGATAAAGCCGCAAAGGTACGCAGTCATGGCGAAAAAGAGTATGTTTTTGGCGTGAGGCCGGAGGATATCAGGAAAAAACGCTCTAAAGCCGAAGAGTTCAACGAGGGACATGCCCCTGCCAGCATTACCGTGATCGAGCCGCTTGGAAAGGAAAATTTCGTTGACCTGGCAGCAGGAGATCTTCAGTTCATGGCTATTATCGCAGCTAATACCCCTGTCGAGGCCGGTGAAGATATCGAGCTGACGTTTAATATGGATAAGACGCATCTTTTTGAAAGAAAAGGCGACGGATTATCAGTACTCAGCCCCCTGAAACGTGTGTGAAATGATGTGTCGTGCAGTGAACTCAGAGAGCTGATCCTCTGGTGTTAATGAAATGAGAACGTATATGAAAATTAACTGAGGAGGAAACAATGAAACTATCATCAGCCTTGCTTCTGGCAGGCATGCTTCTGGTGAAACCGGTTATGGGTTTTGCAGATTGTGATATCAAAGGCGCAGGAGAAGTCAATATTATCTCAAACAGCTACCCATCACTTGAAGTTGTCAATGGTGCCATGGAAAAATGCAGCAGCGATGAGCTCAAAGTCAATGCCAAGATGACTACTGAGCACAAGGAAGAGACAGCCCAGGCACTTGCTGCATCATCATCACCATATGATTTGGCTCAGGTATCAAACAGTACCGTCCCGGCGCTGCAGGCGGCAGGCCAGCTCCAATCCATTACGGATCTGGTCGAAAAACACAGAGATGCATATAACATTGAAGATTCGATGCTGATCAGTTTGGGCGGTGATGTCAACGCTGTCGCCTTCCAGGTAAATTGCCAGCATCTTTTCTATCGTACAGACCTGCTGGAAAAACATAATATTGAGGTTCCCAAGACCTATGATGAGGTTCTTGCCGCTGCTGAAAAACTAAAGACGGAAGAGTCTATCCAATTTCCTCTCGGTGGTACCTATAAGTCCGGCTGGAACCTTGCACAGGAATTCATTAATATCTTTCTGGCAACGGGTGGAGAATTTTTCCAGCCAGGCACTGCCTTGCCGGCATTCAACTCAGAAGAAGGGGTGGCGTCACTCGAGCTCATGAAGAAACTCATGGGGTATATGTCACCAAACGCACTGGCACTGGATTCAACGGCTGTCATGCAGCAGTTTCAGCAGGGACAGATCGCCATGGCCAACCTGTGGGCATCCCGAGCGACTAAAATGGATGAAGCGTCTGAGTCTACGGTCGTCGGCCTGGTCGATTTTGCACCAGCCCCAGCAATCAAGGCAGGTGGTGCTCCAGCGACCACCCTCTGGTGGGACGGGTATGCCATACCTAAGAATATGGATGGTGATCGGGATCTCGCCTTCCAGGTGATGATGGAAGGAATGACGGAGAGTGTGGTGAAAGCCAACAACGGAATTACTATCTGGCTTCGCTCCGTCTATGAGCCGACCCGTTTTTCCAAAGGGGCCTACGCTTCTGCTACAGCAGGTGCACCATCGTACCCGATGAAGCCTCAAATTGGTCTGGTTCACAGTGCTCTCGGATCAAATATTGGTGATTTCATGTCAGGCAAGGAATCTGCAGAGGATTCGCTTGCAGATGCTGAGTCAGCGTATCTGTCTGCTGCAAAAGAGAAGGGTTACGTCAAGTAGCATTTGACTGCACCTCTCATGGAGAGGTTGTTGCCGTATTACCTCGGTCCTGGGTGCGTTTCATTCCAGGGCTGATCGTGCCGGTTCAAGGTCTAGAGAATCGGTGACTTGGTCAGAAAGGGTGCATCAGATATTTCCAAGCGCATTGCCTTGGAGCAGCCTGGTTGCAAGGAAGTTCAGTCACGTAAGTAAACAGTGGGGGCGCCATGAGGTTAAAAACATTTCTCGCATTTGTCTCACCGTCGGTTTTCGCGATGATACTCTTGATCGCTGTTCCGCTTGTAGGGGTTATGTACCTGTCTGTACATAATTCCTATATCAAGACAGAAATCGTTGAGGTAACCTCCACTGTTCCAACGTTTGCCGGGATGAAGCAAACCAAGGTAGAGATGGTCCCTCAGCCGGTACTTGATGAGGATGGCAACCCTATAAAAGTTTCAGAGTATGTCGGCAGCCAGAATTTCGAGTCGGTGGCGGATCCTGAAGGTCTCCTGGAAGCAATAAAAAAGGATCGATCAGTTGGCCCCGACGGTACGCCCTCATCGTTCGGTCAGCGGGCGCATGGCTATTACAGGGATGTGGTCGATATCGATTTCTGGGGTGCGCTCGAGTTCACACTCATTTATGCTTTTATCACCACACCATGTGTACTGATCCTCGGATTTCTGGTGGCACTTGCGGTAAACAGCGTTACCCCGTGGATGAAAGGGCCGCTTATTTTTACCTCGCTGCTACCGTTTATCATTACACCGGTCGTTGGTTCGTTGTCGATCTATTGGCTTTTCCTCGACAATGCCGTTGTTGCAGCGCTGCTGGAACAGATGTTCGACACGAAAGTGTACTTCCTGAAGGATGCCATTACCATTCGATCATTGATTATTCTCTATGGGGTCTGGCATGTTACGCCGTTTGCATTTGTTATTCTCTATGCTGGCCTGCAGACGGTACCTGGTGATGCGCTCCAGGCGGCAATGGTGGATGGCGCCAACTTCCGTCAGCGTATCTGGTATATCATCATCCCTCACCTGGCCCCCCTGTTCGTCTTCATCACCATGATCCATGTCATGGATGCATACCGGATTTTTGAGCCGATCCTCGTTTTCGGCTCCAATCTTTTTGCCAATTCGCTGCAGTACCTGACTTATTACATCCTGAATTTTGAGGACAATTATCACAAAGCTGCTGCGTCGGCAATCCTGACGGTGATTGGCATTGTCGTTCTGTTGATTCCATTTCTACGCCGCACCTACCGTGAACAAAAAGGAGTATAGTCAAAATGCAGGTTCCAAAAATATTCAAATCGTTCAGTGTCGGGTTTATGGTTTTTTGGGCAGTTCTTGCGGCATTTCCGTTCTTCTGGATGTTTCTGATTTCTTTCAGGGCTCCGATAGATGCCTTCAGCTTGCCGCCGAAACTGTTTGCGCCATTCACGTTTGACCATTTTTACACGGTCTGGGTTGTCGACGGGTTTTGGCAACAGGCACTCAATACGACGATCGTCACGGTCGGCACTATGACCGTTTCCCTTACTATCGGTTGTCTTGCCGGATACGCTTTGTCGAGATACAGAGGGAATCTTGGTTTCTGGCTGCTGATCGGTGCCCTGGTATTCCGGGCGATGCCCCATGTTGTCATGCTGGTCGCCTATAAACCCGCATTCTGGTCGATGGGTATATGGAACCGCTATGAGACATTAATTATTGTCCTGGTGGCGATAAATCAGCCGTTTACCATCTGGATGCTCAGATCTTTCTTTGTAAACATCCCGGAGGAGCTGGACCAGGCAGCGTTGGTGGACGGGTGTAACAGGATTCAGACCTTTATCAAAGTCATCATGCCGGTCATGTGGCCGGGTGTTATCACCACCGGACTGTTCTCATTTCTGCTGGCATATAATGATTTCCTGATTTCCAGCCAGCTGATGAGCGGTGATCACATGACGATGACCGCGGCTCTGTCGAACTATATCTTTGCAGATGATGATCTTACCAAGTTAATGCATGGTATTGCCGGGGCAGTATCGGTAACCATACCGCTTATTTTTCTGGTCATGTTTTTCCAGCGCTACATCGTTTCGGGGTTAACCCACGGGGCGGTAAAAGGATAGGTCGCCGGCAAGCCGAGAACAAAAAGCTGAAGCCAGCGGATACAATAATGCACCAATAGCGGAGATTCACCAGACAGGAAACAAAATAAATTAGACATGATTACCTGTGCTCGTTTCAGATTTTTGCTGCATCCTCCTCTCCTGAAACGAGCACATTTTTTTCGTTATGCCAGGCAATACAAAAACAGACAATTCTTTCATCACCATCAGTGATCGTGGGCAGCGACTCAATGAAGAGGCGCTATTCGTTGATGTCCACAATCATATGATGTTTGAGTTTGCCATCCGGCGGGCACTGGGAGAGAGCGATATCTTCGATACCCACTATCTTCGCACTCTTCAGGAAGGCAGTATCAATGTGATTGCCACCAGTGTCGGAGCCAACTCACCCTGTACCTGCAATCTTACCGATCATCTCGAATTTGGTGCTTTTGAGCAGATTGACATGCTCCGGTTGGAAGCTGAGCAAACGGACAGTTTCAGGATTTGCGAGCACTATGGCGATATCGAAAAAGCGCTTGCTGATGGTAAAATTGCCCTGCTCCTCGCATTCGAGGGAGCCCGGGCTCTGGAGGGTCGGGCAGATGAGGAAAGCCTCTGTATGCTGCGTACATTCTACCGGTTGGGATTGAGAATAAATTGTATATGCGGTGCCGGCAGGACCCGATTTGGAGACGGGATGGGAGAAGCACGAGCCGATGCCGGCCTGACCACCTTTGGGGTTTTGCTGGTCGAAGAGATGAATCGACTGGGAATGATCGTTGATTTGACCCATATGACCGATCGCAGTTTTTTTGACGTCCTGGAGGTAAGCAGCAAGCCGGTGCTCGTTTCGCATATCGGGGTCAAGAAGGTCTGTGATACTCCGGCAAATCTTGACGATGAACGGATAAAGGCGATTGGAGCAAACGGCGGCGTTATTGGTATGGAAATGGTAAAAACCGAGATTAGAAAGGGGTCACAGGAAACAGGCGAACTGGTAACCTTTGATGATGTTGTCAAGCATATCGACCATATCGCCGCTCTGGTTGGGACCGACCATATCGGTATCGGTCTTGACTTCGATAACTTTGACCTGGTGCATAATATTCACCGGGCCATGTGTCCCTCCCCCGGGTCAATTGAAGGGTTTTATACCGGTGTTCCAAAAGGAGACCATATGCTCAATGACCCAGATACTCTGTCACGGGCTGGAGTTATTACAGAGTACCTCATCCGCCATGGATACAGTGATGACGATATTACAAAAATCCTCGGGGGAAACATGATGAGGCTCTTTTCTCAAACGTTACTCTAATCCTGTTGTCAGTAATCAGCCAATGAACGATCCTCAGCTGTCTTCCACCCCGTTAGTCTGCGACGCACATCAGGAGATTCTCGATGAATATATCTACCAGTTTCTCCTCAATGAAGGGCAGGCGCTAAACGGTGCTGTCCATGTGTTCGACAAAGTCTATAAACCTGTCCTTAAAAGGCAGGGAGTGAATCTGGTTAACATGGTGGTTGGAGGCGATCATGTCGCACAGGTAATGTACAGTAGTTCCGAGTTCAGGTTCTGGGATGCCCATAAGAAGCTGGATGTGCTCAACAGTGAGCTGGAAGCAGGCTGTGATTCCTTCATGCTGTGTCGCAGTTCCGATGATATTGATACGGCGCTTACACAGCAGAAAATTGGTGTGATTGCATCTATTGCCGGGGGCAGGGTGCTGCATGGAAAACCCAACCTCAATCTCCTGTCATCATTGAGAAGTCTCTACCGCTCCGGTTTGAGGGGGCTGCAGCTTACCGGCAATGGACGAAACCGGCTGGCAGACGGCGTCGCACAGAGCAGGACGAAAGGAAAACTAACCGGTTTTGGAGTACAGGTTGTAAAAGAGGCGAACCGGCTGGGGATGATCCTTGACACTGCTCAGCTCTCAGATTACGGGTTTTACGACCTGATGGATATTACCAATGGGCCGGTCATAGATTCCCATAGCTGCGCATCTGCCGTTTGCCCTCATCCCCGCAATATCAGCAACCGCAGGATCAAAACGATTGCAGAACGTGGGGGTGTTATATGTCTCAGCTTCTGGGCGTCTCTTGTCAACCAGGAGAGATCAGCCCCCGACGCTGAAGATCTGCTCAGGCACGTTGACCATATTGCCGATCTGGTGGGTGTTGAACATATCGGGCTTGGTCCGGATTATTGCGCTTACAAGACACCGGTTGACCGTAAAACGGTGCGGGGATTTGCCAATCTGGGCCCGGATTATTGTGATTTTGACCGGAAAACACCGGTGATGAGTGAAAAGTATCCGGGCTGGATAGAAGGGATATGGTATGGCCACCGTGACAGTGACTTTGTCGCCGGTCTTGATGGGACAGATGACTTTTCTAACATATATGGAATCCTGGCGAAACATGGCTACAGTGAAAGGGAGTGCCGGCTGATTATGGGAGAAAATTTTCTCAGGGTGTGCCGTCAGAGACTCGCCACATAAGACTGATTGTATGTGAAAACGAAGATGGTCGTGGTGACAGGGTGTAAGAATTCATGAAGAGTAAATAAAAATGTCAGATTACCAGAAAAACAAACAACTGATACGGAACTATTATCAGGATCTCGAAGAAGCAACACCGGAATCGCTGGAAGGTGTTGTCTGCTCCTACTGCAATGACGATTATACCTGGTATGGTGTGTATCCATTTAACCAGCAGCATGATCCCGGAAGCGTCGTCGAACACTTCTGGAAACCGTTTCTTCACTCATGGAAATCTGTGCAGAGAAGAGAAGATATTTTCATGGCAGGAACAAGTGAAATAGACGGGGCCCAGTGGGTGACGAGTATGGGACACCTCGTTGGGCTGCTTGATGAAAGCTGGCTGGGGATACCGGCCACACGGCGGATGATGTTTCTGCGCTATGCCGAGTTCAATTGCATAGAAGACAACAAGATCTGCAGGACCGGATTCTTCTGTGATATCATCGGGGTGATGAATCAGGCGGGCATCCATCCGCTGCCCCCACAGACAGGAGCATCATTTATCTATCCCGGCCCGAGGACTCACGATGGGTTGCTCTACCGTCCCCAAGACAGCAGTGAATCAAAGAAAACACTGGCCCTGGTCAACAGGATGATAGACGATCTCACGGCGTTAAATGAGAGCGGCGATGACCGCTGCCCACCTGAATATCTGGCCAGAACCTGGCACGATGATATGATCTGGTATGGTCCAGCCGGTATTGGTGCGTCCTACACCATTCCCCGTTATCAACAGCAGCACCAGTATCCGTTCAGGGACGGATTGCGGGACAAGGTGTTCAACGGCCACCTGTGCAGGTTTGCAGAGGGCAACTATGCGGGTTTTTTCGGCTGGCCCAACCTCACAAACACCCCTGTCGGGGGATTCCTCGGACTGCCCGCCAATGATATTCGTGCGGATATGCGTGTTGTGGATATTTACAGAAGAGAAGGCGACAAGCTCGCTGAGAACTGGGTGTTGATAGATCTGCCTTACTGGCTGAAGCAGCAGGGATTGGATATTTTTGAACGTACTAAATACATAGTGGATCCAGGTTGAAAGGGGACCATATATAATGAGCCCGCGAGAGACGAGTACTCGCTTGATCAGCAGCTAAAAAACGATGGACAGGTGGAAAAAAGTCTTGACAAAGTGGGCGCCTCTGGCTAACACTGAATACGTATGCAAAAAATGATGCTGGCCTTCTCCCTGTCGGACCTTAATTAACCAGATTTATCTGAATAACAGTGTGCAGCAGGCTATGACGAGACTTCTGCTGAATACGTATTCAGCCTAGTGGTGGAACGAATGAACTTTATGATCGAAACTCATGATGAGAGAATGGGAGAGATTCTTGACGCCGGAGTGTCACTTGAAAAGGTAGCCGGAGGTTTCAGGTTTCTGGAGGGACCGGTCTGGGATCCCTATCAGAAGACCCTTATTTTTAGTGATATTATGGGCAATGGTCTTTTTGCCAAAGACCATGATGATACAATATCAGTCTATCGGGAGAACTCCTATCTGGCCAATGGCAATACCTATGATCGATCAGGAAGGTTGTTGACCTGCGAGCATGGGACAAGTCGGGTTACAAGAGCGGAGCAGGATGGTTCGACTACCATACTGGCCTCGCACTATCAGGGAAAGGAGCTCAATAGTCCCAATGATATTGTTGTTGCCAGGGACGGTTCAATATATTTTACCGACCCAACTCCAGGTCGGATGGGCCGGGTAGGTATTCCCAGGGAGCAGGAGCTTGATTTTCAGGGGGTATTCCGGATTGATCCAGAGGGAGCGCTGCATTTGCTCGTGGATGACTTTTCAAAACCTAATGGTCTCTGTTTCTCCAGCGATGAGAAATATCTCTATGTCAATGACACTGATTGTCAGCATATTCGTCGTTTTGACGTGAGCGAAGATGGAATGATATCAAATGGATCACTGTGGGTTGAACTGCACGGGGACGAAGCCGGTGTGGCAGACGGAATGAAGTTTGATTCGCACGGGTATCTCTATTGCTCGGGACCTGGAGGAATCCAGGTATATGATAGCAAGGCACAACTAATAGGCAGGCTGCTGACCCCGGAGGTCGCTGCAAATTTTACCTGGGGTGATACAGATCTCTGCTCGTTGTATCTGGCAGCAACAACATCGCTCTATCGACTGCGGGTTAAAATACCGGGTACTCCCTTGTTTTAATAGGTGAAAATTAGATTCCTTCAGGAGTGCGTCAGAGACGCTGCGAGGGACAATGATAACTCAGGACAAATTCATAAATAAGTTGATCAATGATGAGGAGATGAAACGATGAAAAAGGTATTGAAGGAAGGTATCAGTCTCGAAGCCTCAAAGTCTGATGATGCTAAAGTTAAGGGTATTGTGGAAGGGATATTGGCTGATATTGACAGTCGTGGTGATGCTGCTGTTCGTGAGCTGTCAGAAAAATTTGATAATTGGTCTCCAGAGAGTTTTCGACTTACTGAAGCACAGGTGCAGGCGTGCATTGATTCCCTGCCGGAATCAACCATTGAGGACATTAAATTTGCCCAATTCCAGATTAGAAATTTTGCCCAGGCTCAGCTCGATTCACTGAACGATATCGAAATTGAGACACTGCCTGGTGTGACACTGGGGCACAAAAACATCCCTGTTGCCAGTGTTGGCTGTTACATTCCGGGCGGCAAATTTCCCATGGTGGCGTCTGCTCACATGAGCGTTCTCACCGCAAAAGTCGCCGGTGTCAAACGCGTTATTGCCTGTACCCCGCCTGATAAGGGCAAGCCTCCTGCGGCAACTATTGCGGCAATGTCACTGGCAGGTGCTGACGAAATTTACGTACTTGGCGGCGTTCAGGCAGTTGCTGCAATGGCAATGGGAACTGAGACCATCGATGCGGTGGATTTCCTCGTAGGTCCGGGAAATGCCTTTGTTGCGGAAGCTAAACGCCAGCTCTATGGACGGGTTGGTATTGATCTTTTTGCAGGTCCGACCGAGACCTTAATAGTTGCGGACGAAACTGCCGATGCTGAGATGGTGGCCACCGATCTGCTCGGCCAGGCCGAACATGGTTATAATTCGCCGGCTATCCTGCTGACAACAAACGAAGCGCTTGCTAATTCAATCGACGAAGAAATCCAGAAACAGCTCTTAACCCTGCCAACGGCAGATACTGCTTCCGTATCATGGCGCGATTACGGCCAGATCATCCTCGTCGACAGTGATGAAGAGATGGTCGCTGAGGCGGACCGAATTGCTTCGGAACATGTCCAGATTCTTACCCGTGACCCACAGTATTTCCTCGACAATATGACAAACTACGGCGCACTGTTCCTGGGAGAGGAGACCAATGTCTCCTATGGCGATAAAGTGATTGGCACCAACCACACGCTGCCGACCATGGGCGCTGCACGATACACCGGTGGACTCTGGGTCGGCAAGTTTATTAAAACCATGACCTACCAGCGCTGTACAAAGGAAGCGAGCCTGATGGTCGGTGAGTATTGTTCGCGTCTTTGTGAGCTGGAAGGGTTCAAGGGGCACAAGGCACAGGCTGACCTGAGGGTCAAGCGCTATGCACACCTGAAAAAATAGGAGGAGAGCATGAACGTCTCTGTTGATGGAAAAGTAGTTGTCATTACCGGCGGGGGTGGTGGTATCGGTTCTGAAATCGGTCGTTACCTGTCTGCAGCCGGAGCAATAATTGTCGTGACCCACCTGGGTGATAACGACAAGGCTCACGCTGAAGCGGCAATCGCTTCTTTTTCCGGGTCAGGCCACATGATTGTACAAGCATCTGTCGATACGCTTGAAGACCAGCAGCGGTTGGCTCAAACAATTGGCGAGAAATATGGAAAGGTTGATGTTCTTGTCAACAACGCTGGAGTAACCCGGTTTGTTGAGTCCGATGATCTTGAAGGACTTGATGATGAATTGATCGATATGATCTTCAGAGTCAACTGGCGCGGATCATTTGCTACGGTAAGAGGGCTTGAAAAACTGCTGAAGAAATCAGATGATGGCCTGGTCATCAATATCTCGTCCATTGCTGGCACGACTGCTATCGGCAGTAACGTTGCCTATTGTGCTTCCAAGTCAGCGGTCAATACCATGACCATGGCCCTTGCCCGCTCACTTGCCCCCGGAATAAGGGTTTTATCAATTGCTCCAGGCCTTGTGGAAGGAGAATATACAAAGAAACTTGACGCCTCGTGGACAAAAGAGCAGGAAGAATTAACCCCGCTTAAGAGATTAACCCAGGCTGAAGACGTTGCTCGGGCAGTGCTGGCCTGCGCCACCTTGCTTACCTATTCAACCGGTTGTGTGATTCCGGTTGACGGCGGCCGGCCGCTTACCTGATACAGGAGAACCTGGATGGCAAACAATGTGAATACCATAGATCACCGGAAGTTGAATGATTTTGTAAAGGAATTATTCGTCAGTACCGGCATGTTAGTCGATGATGCAGAGACATGTGCAGACTACCTGGTACAGACGAATTTGTGGGGCATTGATTCACATGGTGCACTGCGCGTACCCATTTATATCAAACGACTGCTCTCGGGGGCCATGAACAAGAAACCTGAAATTACCAGTGTCAAAGATGCCGGTGCCTTGGAAGTGTTACATGGCGATGACGGCTGTGGCTATGTCGTTGGGCGTACGGCGATGATGCGGGCTATTGAAAAAGCTGAAAATTACGGAATCGCCGCTGTTGGTGCCATGCGGTCCAATCATTTTGGTGCGGCGGCGCTGTATACGAAAATGGCGGCTGAGCGTGGGATGATTGGTATTGCCATGACCAACGTAGTACCAAACGTTGTGGCACCCGGCGGCTCAAAACCGATTGTCGGGAATAACCCGCTCGCCGTGGGTGTACCAACGTTTGGTGATTTCCCGTTTACCCTTGATATCTCACTTTCCAATGTGGCGGGTGGAAAACTTCTGCTGGCCAGCAAGAAAGGCGAGAAAATTCCACTGGACTGGGCCACTGATAAAGACGGCAGGCCAACCGATGATCCCGACAAGGGATTTGCCGGTTTCCTGCTGCCGGTAGGCGGACACAAGGGATACGGTCTGGCACTGGCGGTTGATCTGCTCTCAGGGCTGTTAATGGGAGGGGCATTTCTTCACGGGCTCAAAGGGATGTATAAATATCCCGATGACCCGAGTCTTTCCAGTCATTTATTTATCGCCATTAACCCGCTTGCCCTCATGGAGAAAGAAGATTTTAAGGCGCGGATGGCCGATTTTTACAGTCAGATCAAAGCCTCCCCGATGTGGGATACATCCATGGAGATGCTGATGCCCGGCGAACTTGAATACCGGACTGAACTGAAACGAAAAGAGGAGGGTATCGCGCTTCCGCCTGAGCTGATCACTGAGCTTAATGGTCTTGCAGAGGAAATGGGAATTACATCCCGATTATAATAAAACATTGTGTAAGGAATAATTAAATTTAGGAGAAAATCATGTCTGATAGAAAATCTGTTTGGTGGCACGAAAACCCTGCACCAGTTGTTGTAGAGTATGCAAAAAACGTATGTGATGTGGCAATATTGCCGATCGGTGCTATTGAGCAGCATGGGCCTCACTGCCCGCTTGTCTCAGATGCTGCAAATGCCATGGGTATTGCTGAACTGGTAGGTAAAAAAAGTGGGGCAATGGTATTACCCTGCCCGATGTATGGGTCTCATCCGTATCACCATTGGGGTGTTCCTGGAACCATTCCGCTTTCCTTTGAAACACATACGGCAATGCTCTGTGATATCGTTCGTGGTGCAAGTGTCGCAGGGTACAACAAGTTTATCATTATCTCCGCTCACGGTCAGGTTTCCTCGACAATTGTAGCAGTTCACAAGCTCGGCATTGAGGGACATTTTGTGCTGTCGCTGCACTGGTATGATTTTCTCCGTGATGATAAAACAATTCTGGAAGATCATATGTGGCATGCCGATGAGGCAGAGACCTCCGTTGCTCTGTATCTCTACCCGGAGCTTGTTGATATGAGCCTGGCAGCTCCAGGTGAAGGAGAGGGGCTGATTGATCCGAAGTGGAAGATTGCCCCTGGTGCAGCTCCACTTGCCGGTCAGATGTACCACTTTGAAGGTACCTTCGCCCGTCCCGAAAAGTATGAGATCGAAGAAGGCGGTAATGGTGTCGTCGGTGATCCAACAAAAGCGACCCGTGAAAAGGGAGAGAAAGTGATTACCAAGACGGTTGATCATATCAGTGAATTAATTGGTGAGATACGGGGAAAATACCCCTGCGGTGTAAAACCCCAGACAGCTTGATTTCAAACGCAAAGATCAACCGATAACAGCTCTTTTCCGGGGAGTATATGCTCAGGCACTGCTTCCCGGCAGGGATTATGAGGAACAGAAACAATGAAGTTACAGGGGAAAGTAGCGATTGTGACCGGGGCAACCAAGGGAATTGGTATTGGCTGTGCCGAAGAGATGTTGAAAGAGGGCGCCAAGGTTGTCCTGACCGGCCGCAGTGTCGATCTAGGCGAGGAGGCTGCCAAAAGAATCAGCCGCAAAGAGGGTGACACTCTCTTTGTTGCCTGCGATGTCAAAGACTCCAGTCAAGTGAAGAACCTGATCGATACGACGGTCGCTCATTTCGGTCGTCTGGACATTATGGTGAGCAATGCCGGGACAAACGGCAAGGCAGAATTCCTCGATGTCACCGAAGAGGACTGGGATCGAATTATCGACACCAATCTCAAGGGAAT
>CAZOWJ010000022.1:0-1443 GCA_964583415.1 uncultured Desulfocapsaceae bacterium | reverse complement strand
GCCGTTTTTCTGGCAAGCGATGATGCCAGCTTCATTCATGGGCAGACGATCTATTGTGATGGCGGCAGGATGATCCAGTCGTTTGACCGGAACATTACATAATATCAGTATATGCCGTTAGACGGTTCATACATAATCTTAGAAAAGGAATAGAGGCATGAACAAGCCACGCGTGGGGTTAATAACCTTTGGGGATGAAAGGGATGATATGTGGGAGAAGGTTTTCAAAAACCTTTCCGAACCTCTTCACCAGGAACTGGGGGAATATCTGAAGTCCCTGCCGGTTGAAGTGGTTTCATTTAATGAAGTGGCACGGACAAGGGATGAAATTAACGGGCAGGTAGACCAGCTCCGTACGGATCGGGTGGATGTGCTCGTTGCCCATACACCGTGCTGGACGTCACCAAATCTCGTCATTCATGGTGTACAGCGCCTCGGAACACCGGTCGTGCTGGTTACGAGCAAAAGTGCGGCGACCCACGGGATGGTCGGCTTTTTCGGAGCAGGCGGTGCCATGCAGCAGATCGGTGTCGATCATCTAAGGATTCGTGATAATTATGGCTCACCGTCCATGACCGAGAAACTTATGCCTTATGTCAGGGCGACTGCAGCGGTAAATGCCTTGAAAGGTGAGGTTTTCGGATTTTTTGGTGGAAGATCCCTTGGTATCGATACTGGATCATTTGATTCCATGCAGTGGCGCCAGCTATTTGGTATAGACGTTGAGCATATAGATCAGCTGGAGATTATCAGAAGGGCAGAACTCCTCCTGGAGAAAGAACCCGAGCGAGCCGATGGGCTCATTGCCTGGCTTGAAGAAAATACCAAATCGGTCAATTACAATGATCTGGTTCTTACCAGGGAACGGCTTGCCTACCAATGTGCCTGCTACCTGGCAACAAAGGATATTATCAAGGAAAAAAGCCTCGGTTTTGTGGCCATCAAGTGCATGCCGGATCTGTCGAGTAACTATGTACCCCAATGTATTTCTGCGGCATTATTACCCGGACCCTACGATTCTGACGGTGAGAAAGAGGTTGTGTCCATGGCCTGCGAGGCCGATGGCGACCAGGCCCTGACCATGGAGATCATGAAACATATTACCGGTGGTATGCCGGTACTGTTTGGCGATCTCAGTCATATCGATGACGAGGACAACGTTCTCTACCTGCCCAATTGCGGTGCACAGAGTACCTGGTATGCGGGTCGATCCGATGATTTTAAAGAGAATCTGAAACATGTGGAGCTCAGGCCGACCGTTCGACCAGGAGGCGGCTCGACGGTGTATTTTCCCGGAGCACCAGGGCAGATAACCCTGGCCAGACTGTATCGATGGAGCGGTGAGTACCGGATGGCAATTATTCCGGGTGAAGCAATCGAACTTTCCCAGAAGAAGAGTGAAGAATTTATCAAGGCGCGCGGTGTGCATCAACTGCCAACAGC
>CAZOWJ010000021.1:46365-51355 GCA_964583415.1 uncultured Desulfocapsaceae bacterium | reverse complement strand
AAATTGTCAAAAAACCATAGTTGCCGGTCAAGGCGACAGCCACCGCGTCTCAAGACATAAAATAAAGGAGGCTGTAAGACTCCGCCCTGCTGCCTGACGAGGGGCTCTAGGCTACGATACCATACATCACCGAAGAATCATTTTTGGCCTGAAATGGATGACGTTTTATGATTTCAACACCGGCTGAGCTCAACATGTCAGCAATCTCCTCCTGGGAGTATGAACGGCCGCCATTGTTGGCTAACAGCATGTTCAGTGAAAACAGTGCAGGAAATTCAGGCCCGTCCTTGTTGTCGTTGAGAATGAAATCGTGAATCAGGATCATGCCTCCTTTCTTCATAACTGCGACACATTTTTTAATGAGTCCGTAACATTCTTCAAGTGTATTGCTGTGTAGTATCTGGGAAAGCCAGGCAACATCGTATGGTCCGCCAGAAATAGGATCGGTCGTAAAATCACCTGCCGCAAAATCTATACGATCATTGAGTTCAAATTGAGCAATAGTGGTGCGGGCAAATGGTTCGGTTGTCGCCCTGTCAAAAATGACCGCTTTCAGCAGCGGGTTGGCTTTGCAGAAGTGTATTGCATAGGTGCCCGGGCCACCTCCCAGGTCAAGAAGACGCGTTTTTCCGCTCAGGTCAATTTGTTCAGCCAGGTGGGGTGCGACCTGCATAGCCAGGTTTAACATTCCCATAAGAAAGCTTTCGCGCTCAGAATCCTGCCCAAACGATCGTCTCTGCACAGGCTCACCGGTCTGAATTGCCTGGTCGAGCTGGGCCCAGCCGTCCAGCAGATGATGGTGGTGCAGGATGATGTGGCCCATGTAGCTTGGCGAAGAGTGGACAAGGAATTTTTGTGCTTCAGGGCTGTTTTGATAGTTCTCATCATCCTTATGCAGCAATCCCATCGCTGCCAGGGCGTCCAGCAGGAGAATAGTGGCTGGCTCATTGCTAGCCATTGCTACAGCAAGCTCCTGCCCAGACTGAGGCCCATGCTTAAGTTTGGAAAAAACCTTCAGTCGTACTGCAGACTGCAGAGTACAACCTTGCCAATAAGCGCTGGAAGTGCTCAGTAATTGACCGGGATGCCAGACTGTTTTCATGGTTGCCTCCTCATACACGTAATGGTATTTACTGCCCGGGCGCCAGAATCTTGGCTATTTCCTCGCACAGTCCCGCCAGCGCCCGACTTTGGGCGGCCACGAGAGCGTTATAACTATCGTCTGATACAGGCTCCTTAATTTCAGCGCGGTGAACGACAGTTTCAACATCTTTGCCTTCCTCGATAATCATCCAGGTAGTACCCAGCTCTGCATATTCACCCAGTTGGCCACCGAATTTCTGAATATCCACTGCAATACGGATATCCGGTTTAAAATATCTTTCCCAGGGGCGGGCCATGACCTGCTCGGTGTTTAATAGAAGTGCCAGGTTCTGGGTCATCACCCTGGTAAAATTTTGTTGAAGTGATCCGGCCCAGCGGTGAAACTCATTGATAGTGATCTGGTTTCTTCCGGTTTGAGTCACGATGGCCGGACGATCTAGCTGATCTGGAAATGTAACAGGTCCGATCCCGATGGCAAATTTGGCAGGTACTCGTGTCGACTGATTGGAGATACTGTTTTTTTCAATGGGGCTCAGCGTGTAATAAAGTGCATTTGGCGACGTACCGGTGCATCCCGAGATTGACAGGATGATGAGCAAAATCAGGTAACGATATATCATTTTATTTGAAATCATAATTGACCCTCACTTTTTTTCCCCTGAATCAAGGCCTCTGGGTGTCTTGAAAGCATATCCGTAAGATCGGTTATTGAACGTGCAGCCTCTGAAAGTGCTTTCAAAGAGTTTCTCAAATCATCATAGAGAACGGAGTCAGCACTGACCCAGTTGTCCATATCTTTGACCAGTGTTTCGACCTCTGTCAGGGTCGTGTTGACCTGTGGGATCGTGCCGGTATTTATCATTTCAATGGTTGTGTCCAGATCTGTTATGATACGGTTCAGCGACTCGATCACCTTATGAAGTTCTGGACTGCTCACCAGTTTATCAATGCCGACCATTGTCTTTTTCAGCTCGACGGAAATATCATCCAGGGGCAGGTCGCTGAGTTTTTTCATGAATTTACCCAGATCATTCATCAGTGTCTGTGAGGATGCCGGCAGACTTGGCAGGACGGCAAGATCATTATACTTTTTAATTCCGGTCGTTGGGGCATCTTCAAAATATTCAAGATCTATGAAGAGCTGACCTGACAGCAGGTTGCCGGTCTTCAATTGGGCTCTCAGTCCACCTCTGACAAAGTGATCAAGCCGTTCCTCAAGCTCTGTTTCCCCTTCTTCCAACGGTACAATGTTGTGTTGAATGATACTGATTCGCACCATCGTGGAGAACTTCAGATTCTCAAAATCTGAAATCAGCTCGATGTCGGTAACGCTGCCAAGCTGAAACCCCCTGAATTCAACAGGTGCACCAATGGATAGTCCGCGAACCGAGTCGAAAAACTCTATGTAGTAATCATTCAATGAATTAGACCGATCCTTTTCGGCTTCGTCCCGGGTCTCATACAACCTGAAATTTGTGTCCGCTTCAGCTACAGGTGAAGGCGCGTCGGTGACAGAAGTGAAGGCAATTCCACCAATCATCAACGACACCATGGATTGGGTATCAACGCGCAGACCGTTGGCCGTCAACTGGAGGTCCAGCCCGCTTGAGATCCAGAACCGGGTATTTTCCCGGACAAATTGGTCATAGGGGGCATCTATAAAAATGTTAATGCCGACATCATTTCCGTCTTTGTCCAATTCAAAATCGACAACCTGGCCAACTTTAACCTGACGAAAATAGATTGGTGAGCCCGGGTTTAATGAACCGAGCCGGGGTGCGGTCAAGGACAGAGGTTTTCCTCTCATCTCGCTGGTAATGATTGGAGCCTTCTCAAGGCCAACGAAGGATTCAGCAGGAGCTCCTTCCTGACTGGGTTCAATGCCGATATAGGCTCCCCCAAGAAGTGTTCCGAGCCCTGAAACTTCACTGGCGGTTATCCGTGCCCGAACGACCCAGAAACTGGTATTTTCGGTAAGATAGGCATTTGCCCCCTTATTCATTCGTATTTTCAGGCGGACGTGATCGAGCTCAGGAGCTATGTCAATCGTTTCCACGACCCCGACCTCAACACTTTTAAATTTGACCTTTGTTTTTCCCGCTTCAAGGCCATTTGCATTCTGAAAGGTCACGGTGATTAAGGGGCCTTTTTCAGTTATCGACTTGTATGCCAGCCAGCCCCCGATGATCACCGCCACCAGCGGTACAAGCCAGACGATGGACATTGAGCGACGATGCTTTATAACTGGGGCCGCACCAATGGATTTGTTTATTGGTTGTTCAGGTTTGTCTGTCATTATATTCCTCAAAAGTATCCCAGATGAGCCGAGCATCGAAACTTTCAGCGGCAAACATGGTAATCACTACAACAGCCCCAAAGTAAAGGGCACCGGGACCGGCTGCAATATTTGCCAGTGAACCAAAATGAACGAGGGCGACCAGGATGGTTACAACAAATATGTCTAGCATGGACCAGCGCCCGATTGCTTCGGTAAGTCGATAGAGACGAGTGCGATCTACAGGGCGCCACTGCCAGCGGAATTGAACAGATATCATCAGCGTTATCAGAATCAGCAGTTTGACCAGCGGAACAAAAACACTGGCAACAAAAATGATCAGTGCCACCGGCCAACTGCCACTGTGAATGAAATAGATTACACCACTCATGATGGTATCTGATTGGACCCCGGCGAATGATGAAGTATGGGTTATGGGCAAAACATTTGCCGGGATGTAAAATATGATTGCCGCTATTACCAGGGCCCATGTTCTTGCAATACTATTTGGTTTACGGCTGTGCAACAGTGTCCCGCAGCGGGGGCATGACGAAGGGGCCTTTTCCCAGCTGCACAACAGGTGACAGCGATGGCATGAGACCATTCCCATATTCAGGGCTGTTTGCGGCGTAACGCTCATGAGTAATCGACTTTCTCCCAGATAAGATGTTCATCCAGGGTTACAATGATTGTGGTCAGCACGAAGATGAGCCCAAAAAAAGCAAATAGTGAAAGGCCGGGGATCAGTGAGGCCATCTTTATCAATTTAAATCCTGAGACGATGATACCCAGCATGAAAATTTCCATCATCCCCCAGGGCTTGAGCATGAGATACAGGCGAAATACCGGAACCATGAATTTTGGCACCCGGTTCAGCTGCAGGGGCAGAATGATATAGAGCAGGCAGCATAGATTGATCGCAGGTACAATCACCACGGTAATTAACACCAGTGAGGCGATTAGGCCCATATGCTGGCTGTAAAGTTCAAATATACCGGTGGCAAGTGATGTTTCTCTCACCTGGGCACCAATTTTGAAAGCGATGAAAGGAAAGGTATTGGCAATGACAAAGAGGATGGAACCTGCCATGGCAAGGGCAAGCGTCCGGTTCAGGCTGTCCTTCCTTGGCCGGTAGAGTGTCGAATCACATCGCACACACCGCGCGACGCCACCCGCAGGGACATCTGGCAGTTCGTGAATGAGGTCACATTCGTGACATGCAATGAAATGTTCTTTTTTCATCCTTAACTACCTGAGCTGATACCGATGAAATACAATTTTGAACAAGAATGAGCCTGAATCTACTTTTTTTAAGGGAGAGCCTGGTATTCTTGTCCGGAACCTTTTGTTATCAAAGCGTTATCTGATTATTTTGCACATTTCTACAACAGAGTGTGCGACTAAGCAAGAACTACTCATATTTGTTGACTTTTCCTCCTATCATTACTTCTTAAGTAATCATTCCGTAATAAATTTCTTCTAAATTTATGGATTGCAGCGTTGCGGCTTATTATATTGAACATCATCTGGACAGTGAAGATGCAATACGTACGATAATATTCAGTGACCTGCACAGACTGTTTGTCTCTGAGGAGGGCGGTGGTGATATTG
>CAZOWJ010000021.1:0-46265 GCA_964583415.1 uncultured Desulfocapsaceae bacterium | reverse complement strand
ATATTCAGTGACCTGCACAGACTGTTTGTCTCTGAGGAGGGCGGTGGTGATATTGTCGGAGTCTTTACCCTGACCGATGCCGCGCCTAATAAGTCAGGTTCCTGTCAAGCCTGCGTCAGCAGTAGAATTACTGTCTAGGAGCGTACGGGATGATCAGTTTTTCATCAGCCCCGCTGCCTCAAGCGCTGACTTCAGCCCATCGGCAGACGCGTCGTTCAAGCAGGTCCAGTAAGAGATAAAGACTGAAGCCCAGCAATGCCATACAGAAAATACCCGTATAGAGCGAAGTGTAATCGGCCCGTCCCCATGAATCCATGATGATATAACCAAGCCCCCGGGTTGTGGCAAAGGACTCAACAAAAAACAGAATTGCCACGGCCGTGCCAATGGAAATCCGCATGGCTGTTAATATCTTTGGCAGGCTCGCCGGCAGGATGACATGAAAATACACCTGCAGTCGTGAGGCCCCAAGGGTCTGCATGGAATAGTAGTAATTCTGATGTATGTTCTTGGCGGCATCCCTCGTGGTGACAAGGATCTGAAAAAAAACGATTAAGGCGATAAGAAATATCTTGGAGAAATTTCCGATTCCAAAAAGGATAATGATTAACGGCAGCAATACCACATGAGGAACTGGATAGAGCAAGTAGATAAATGGTGACAGCCGTTTGCGCAATGGTTCTTCCGCCCCGATAATGAGTCCAAGCGGGACAGCACTGACGAGGGCAAGGAAAATCCCCAGCAGCGCGCGGACACAACTGATCGCCAGATCATCAAGCAGGCTGCCGTTGGTGATTTTCTTAGCCACGTCAAGCAGGACAATCCATGGTTCCGGTAAGGCCATGGAATTGAGGAGAAGAGACGACAGTTCCCAGAGACCGAGCAGAATAAGTCCGGCAAAAACAATATCACGTTTCCTGCCCATCCTATTCCTCTTTTAGAATTTGACGAAGCTCTTTGCATCGCTGGAAAAAAATATCCTGTTGTCGATGTTCTCTGCTGCCGGCCCCAGGGTTGTTGACGATCTGCAGTATCTGTCCTGGAGATTTACTGAGTACAATTATTTTATGCCCGAGAAATACCGCCTCTTCGATGGAGTGGGTAACCAGGACGATTGTTATTTTTTTTGATTGTTGAATGCCAAGAATGAGATTCTGCAATCGTTCACGTGACAGGGCGTCAAGTGATGAGAGTGGTTCATCCATAAAGAGAATCTCCGGCTCAACCGCAAGGGCGCGGGCGAGGGCTACACGCTGCTGCATGCCCCCTGAAAGTTGGACGGGATAATGATCCCCAAAACCTGACAGCCCCATTTCCCGCAACAGTTCTGCCGTCCGTTTTTTGACAATCTCACTATGCACCTTTTTTAAAACGAGGCCAAGGCTGATGTTCTGGGCTACTGTTTTCCAGGGGAAAAGACCATAGTTCTGTAGAATAGTGCCTGACTCAGGGGTACCGGTGATGGTGATCTTCCCTGAATCAGGTTTTCTCAATCCTGCAAGCAGGAAGAGCAGTGAAGTTTTTCCACAACCTGAAGGACCGATGATCGCACAACAGCTGTCCGGCTCGACCCGGAAAGAGACATCTTTCAGCACCTGATTTACTGAATGATCATTTTTGAAATAGAGGCTTGCAGCGTTGACTTCTATCATACGTTATTTCAAGTCGGCCATGAAATCAGTTGCCACCATTGACTCGTAGGCAACGTCTTCAACAAGATTTTTTGCCGTCAGCCATTCTATAACCGGGTCATACAGGGATCTTGGAAACGGGGCCGGGGCCGGATAGGTTGGGATGGTATATTTTTCTGCAAGAAATGGGGGGATGCGACCTTTTTCAACAAACAGGCTGCGATATCTTTCAGGGTCATTGTTGATCGCCTCAACTGAACGTTTGTATGCCTTGAAAAACCGAGCAATCTCCGATTTTCGGTCAGTCAGTACCTCACTTCGAAAGACGATGACGGTTTGTGAAAGACTATCCGTGCTGGAACCATCGGTTATCAATATTCTGGCACCTTTTCCTGCCGCAATCGATGCGAGCGGCTCCGGGAGTGTGGCAGCCTGAACAGATCCGGAGAGGAGCAGCTGCATGCGGATCGGCATTTTTTTAACTTCTATCTTGCTAATTTCTTCTGACCTGAACCCCTGGTCCTCCAGAAGACGGTCGGTCACGTATTCAATAATAGTGGCATTAGAAACCGCAATTTCAACATTTTTTAATTCCTCGAGCGTGGTGATCTCAGACTCTGGTGCAGCAAGGATCGCAAAAATACCTTCTTCAGACGTTTTACCCAGACAGAGGGAGGTTATTTTGATATCTCCTCTGCCTTTGTCAAACAACAAGGCGCCAACCGGGTCGGTGATAGCACCATCGATTGCCTTCGCTGTTAATGCACTGTCCCGTTCAAGTGCACTTAAAAATGGAATAAGTTCAACTTCCAGGTTTTCATCGACAAAAAACCGTTCCTTCTCGGCAAGGTAAAACGGAACTGAATCTTCTATAAGCAGCACCCCTATTTTCAGGGATTGGGCGGCACAGACAGGAGCGGCAATGACAATAAGTAGCAGGATGAAAAGCAGTTTTTTCATGATCAGTCCTAGCATAATAAGTGTTTAGCTTATTTTTTTAATCTGTTTCGTAGCACGCCAGAATTTCCCCGAAATAGAGGGTATGGTAGTCTTTCTGAGGATAGAGCTTGCCGAAATTGTTATCCAGCAATGTTGGATCCATTGGTGATTTATAGATAATTCTGCACTCGTAATGAATGCCGGGGATATCAATTGTCGGGGATGAGACATGTATTGCCTGTTTCTGTTGCAGTCCGCACTCCTTGAATTTATCAAAATCCCTGCCCGATTTCGTTCCACAAAACATGACCGCCTCCTTGAATGTTTTATCCAGGGGGATGGTAACGGTAAAATTATCGCTCTTTTCTATAAGTGAAAATGTATGCCGGGAGTCTCTGACGGCAACCATGAATATCTCTTTTTTCCAGACAAAGCCAATGGTGGCCCAGCCGATAGTCATGGTGTTGACCTCGTTTCCGGCCTGAACGGTCAGAAACGCACCTTTGGTAATTTTCTTCATCATCTCTTCACTGTTCTGCAGATATGTTCGTTCTCTCATGATAAACCTCTGACGATTTGGTTGAAATTTATGATAATAAAATTCCTGGAAGCAGAAGCTACATAAATTGAAACCGCTATGCAAGAAGGTAATTTACCCCTTTTCACAATAGAAATAAAAATTCGGGCGATATTTTGTCTCATGACTATAATTTCCCCCTGATTATAATACAGGATGCAGCCGGTAACATGAGATTAATCATAAAAAAACTGAGATCGAGGAGCACAGATGACGAAAGCGATACGAGTTCATAAGACAGGCGGGCCTGAGGTACTTTCATGGGAAGACCACAGCCCGGGAAACCCGCAACCGGGTGAGGTGAGAATCAATCAGGAAGCGATCGGACTGAATTTTATAGATGTCTATCATCGTACCGGACTCTACCCGGTACCGTCTCTGCCGGTTATTCCCGGACTTGAGGGTGCCGGGATAGTAGATGCTGTCGGTGATGGTGTTACCGACCTTGCAAAAGGGGATCGGATAGCATATGCCGGCGTTCCCATCGGAGCGTATTCGGAGGTGCGGTGCATACCGGCGCGTCGGCTCGTGAAGTTACCCGATGAAATATCCACAAAATATGCGGCGGCAATGATGCTCCAGGGCATGACGGCGAGATATCTACTCAAGGGCTGTTATGATGTGCAGCCGGGTACATCAATTCTGGTGCATGCTGCTTCCGGGGGAGTTGGCTCTATCATGTGCCAGTGGGCGAGACATATAGGGGCGATTACAATCGGTACGGTTGGCAGCTTTGATAAAGCCGACCAGGCAAAAGCAAATGGCTGCACCCATACGATTCTCTACCGGGAGGAAGATTTCGAGGAGGAAGTGAAAAAAATTACCCGAGGGAAGGGGGTGGATGTCGTGTATGATTCGGTCGGCAAGACCACCTTTATGAAATCCCTGAACTGTTTACGGCCAATGGGCACAATGGTAAGCTTTGGTCAGTCGTCAGGTCCGGTCGAACCGTTTGATCTCAGCCTGCTCGCAGCAAAAGGTTCACTCTTTATTACCAGGCCCAGCCTGATGAATTATACGGCAGAACGAGAACAACTCCTGGTTCATGCTCAGGACCTGTTCGAGGTGATCGTTTCCGGTGCAGTAAAAATAAACATTTTCAAGGAGTATCAGCTGAAAGATGCCGTACAGGCACATCAGGATCTTGAGAACAGGATAACCAGCGGCAGTTCGGTGTTCCTGACATAAGCAGCTTGCTTTTATCGATTCAATCTGGTTTAAACGGTTGGTGTTATTGAAGTACTACATTGTGGTTCGGTGATAAAACAATTGAAAATTTTATGTTTTCGCCGTAAATAGGCAGTTCTGAGAGATAATTATTCATTCAAAGGGAGCTGCTATGAAATCGACTCGTTGTTTGGCTGTAACCGCTGCTATACTGTTAATATTTACTGTTTTTGCAACATCTGTCAGTGCAAAGGACGATCCACTTGCAAAGTGGAAACCCGATTTTGACCCAACAGGAGCTGCCTTTACCTATTTACTCTCCTGTGTCGGTCATCCGGCAATAGAAGGTGTTACCGTCGGTTATCGTATTCGCGACAGGGTCTGGAAGGAATCCAATGGACAACTTTATGTTGATTTTCGACCGCTCAGCCAGCTTGGCGGCGAGAAGGATGTTATCAATAAACTGAAGTTTGGAGCCATTCATGGAATGCTCAGTTCTTCAGTTGCAGCAGCAAATATAGCTCCTCTGCTTGGCGTGGTAAATTTACCGTTTCTCATTGATGATTTTGACAAGCTTGATCGCTTCAGGGACAGCCCGGAGCTCTGGGAGCCGTTCCAGAATGCGGCAATGTCAAATGCTTTGCGGGTTGTAGATTTTACCGGTTATGGCAGTTACGGCTGGGCGACAACCACACCGGTCAAGACGCTGGCAGATGCGAAAAGTGTCAATTTTCGCATTGCCCAGGCACCGGTAAATATAGATGCCTATAAAGCCTGGAAACTGAAATTCTCAGTACTGCCGTGGCCCGACGTTCCTCAGGCGCTGCAGACAGGAGTGATTAATGGCCTCGACCATACTCCCATTGTCTGTAATATTTCCCGAAAATTTACAGTGGCGAAATACTATACCGAGGTCAATTATGCCCAGGGCCTCTATATCCATATAATGAATGATAACTGGCTGAAAAAGCTTCCTGAAAATTTACAGCAAACCCTTTTGAACGTAATCAGGGAGGAAAGTGCAGCAGCGAGGAAGTTGACCCAGAAGCAGCAAACAGAGCAGATCGCGGCAGCAAAGGCTGATGGTGTTACCTTTTTCACCTTGAATGAAAATGACAAGAAAGCCATGGTTTCAGCCTCAGAGTCGCTTTATGTGAACTGGGGTGAGAAGATCGGAAAAAACTATCTCGACAAGGTTCGTGCAGCATTTCCTCAGAATTGATTTTGCCTGTCCCGTTATAAAGCTTTACCGTGCATTTTACTTTCATCCCTGTCCCCGCTGCTCTGGACGGGGATGAGATAGATTACCCTTCAGCATATCGCAGTCACGCCTGGGGGCCTTAATGCGTTCACCTGAGGCGCTTGTTGACATCGGTGTGCGGTAAAAATGATCGTTCAGCAAGTCTTCTGGCCATTTGATTATGAAGGTACATCAAAACAAGAGAGGCAGATACCGTTTCTGGCTGGTCTGCCTGGTTATCTGGTTGGCGATTGTCTCTATTTACCAGACTCATAAAAAAATACCTGACAATGTAAATTATCTGGGCGAGGAATATAAGGTCGGCGAAACCGGTGTGGATTTTCTCTATGATCTGACCTACGAGAGAACTGACGGCAAACTCGAGCTCGATCAGTCTATTTTTGATGTGATGTTCAGCTTTATAGAAAAGGCAGAACGGTACATACTGATTGATATGTTTCTGTTCAATTCTTATACCCCCCAGGATGGCCGCGTTCATCGAGACTTATCAAAGGAATTGTCCGAGAGACTGATCAGCAAGAAGTTGAAAAATCCTGGCATAGCGATTGATTTTATCACTGATCCGGTAAATACTGTCTATGGAGGCAGTATTTCTCCTGAACTGGAGAAGCTTAAGGAAGCCGGAATCAATGTAATAGTAAGTAATCTACAAGAACTGCGTGACAGTAATTTCCTCTATTCTGCAATCTGGCGAACGTTTTTGCAATGGTTTGGAAACTCCAGCCGCAATGGAATAGTAAAACATCCGTTTTCAAACAGTGCTGACAAGGTAACTATCAGAAGTTATTTGCGAATGATGAACTTCAAAGCAAATCACCGAAAAATCTTTATTGCAGATAATGATGGAGAAATGGTGGTTCTTATCGGTTCAGCAAATCCACACGGAGGCAGTTCGGCCCATTCCAATGTTGCCTTACTGGTCCGGGGTGATATATGGAGATCAGTTTATCAGACAGAAGCGGGGGTGGCAAAACTCGCAGGGGGCGCCCTCAGCCCCATTGAGGCGGATACAGCGCAACCAGCACATTCACCAACGGTAAGGGCAAGCATTATCTCGGAAAATCAGATCAAGAAAGCGCTTGTCGAGGAGATCACGGCGGCTCAATTATGGGATGAAATCAAACTTGCTCAGTTTTATATCTCTGATCGTGAAATCATAAAAGCATTACTTGCTGCTGCTGCAAGAGGAGTTGACATACGAATTGTTCTTGATCGTAATCAGGATGCCTTTGGCTATGAAAAAAATGGCATCCCCAACAGACCGGTTGCAAGCGAGCTGGTAAAAAAATCAAATGGAACCATTAAGCTGCGATGGTATGAGACACATGGCGAGCAGTTTCATTCGAAGCTGTTTGTATCCCTCAGAGATCAGCAGATGACTGCAATTATGGGTTCGGCTAATCTGACAAGAAGGAATCTGGACAATTATAACCTTGAGCTTGATATCAAGGTCATCGCAGGCAGCAAATCAAGGATAGCAGGACAAATCCTCGGTTATTTTGACAGGATGTGGAACAACGAAGATGGGCTCTATACGGTTGAATTTGAGCGATACCAGGAAGACTCTTTATTTAAAACCATTGTTTACAGGGTTCAGGAAGGTCTGGGGGCAGCAACGTTTTAAGGAGGAAGCCGGTTCCATTTACCGGGAACCGGCGCACCATGAGCAACCACTATGCGCCGGTTAAACTTGCTGTGCGTTACTTTGTGAGATCATCCTCACTATCTTCATTTTCCAGCTGCTTGTCTTCATCTTTGATAATTTCATTTCCCGGTTGATCTATTCTGGGGTAGATGGCTGAATAGCTGATTCCCGGATGACGACTTGAATATCGTGCGGGCACATCCTGTGTCCAGTCGCTTGGAATGATTATCGGCAGTGTCAGCAGGATGATAAATACTGCTTTTTTATACCAGGCAATCTGGGCTGGTTGGCTGGAAGAATCCTGGTAAATTGCTGTGGGCGGCAGGTCATAAGCTTTTCTCTTGCCGGCACGATGAAAATAGAACAGCATGATCAGGCCTGCCAGAGTCATTACTATATTGAACTCCTGTCCCGGGGGAAAACCGAAGAAATCTGTCCTGTACTCTCTGAAAAAGTCCACAAAAATTCTTAGAAAACCATACCACAAAACAAAGTGCGCGACGATAACGCCACGGGGTGGTTTTGTCCTTCTGATCATCATCAGTACGGGAATCAGCAGCAGGTTTTTCAGACCATCATATAAGACCACAGGATGTCTGAATCCGTCTATGTCCGGAAACTTCACTCCGCACCAGATGTCGGTGACACTGCCAATGATCTGCCCATCAATAAAATTACCGATCCGGCCGACACCCATGATATAGGCTGCCGCAATTGCCAGGACATCAGCGATCTGGAAAAAACTTTTTTGATAGCATCTGCAGAAGACGATTATGCCGACAATAGAGCCAAGAAGAATGCCATGAGTTGACATCCCACCCAGCCAGACCGCCGGAATATGGTATAAATGAGAGCCATAATAGGCCCACTCATAAAAAAAGACCTCAACCAGCCTGCCGCCCAGAAGGACTCCAACGGCTGTAAAAATAGTTAAATTGTAAACCTGATCCATGCTTAACTGCAGAGTCTGTCGACTTCCGCGCAGCCATGAAAACAAGCCCAGAAATCCAAAAGTATAACTCAGGCCATACCACCAGAGATAGAAGCCGCCAATTTGGCCAAAAATTGGATCGATGTTATGAACGAATGGGCCAATCATAAGAATTACCTCCCTGGTTTATGAGCCGCAGGCTGACGTGGGTTGAAGAAAGAAAAATGCTGCAGTTTTCTTAGATGTTTCGTTGACGAAATGGACTTCTCGCCCACTGTTTCTGAACAAACAGCTGTATCCCATGGAGACGGTGCAAAGCTTTTCTTAATTATAAGCATCATTGCAGGTCACTTAACGGGGGCATGAAATGGTGTTTTGCTTCATCCAGAACGACAATATGATAAAATTCTGAGCCGATGACAGGCGATTCTTCTGCAACGATTGACGGCTGATTGCTGGTTGGCTGCTGAGATTTTGCTCCGTGTACTGATCTGCCAAAAATTGCCAGGATGAGAACAAAGATCACTGCTGCGATGATTGAGGTGACGGCTGATCCTTTTTTTTCTTCGCTTCTCATGATGTCCTCCTTGGTTTTGGTTAATCGTGTGTACTTGCCTGATTAATTACACAAAGCATGCCATTTCCAGGACTATTGTTAAGTGTCTGATAATAAATAAAATAAAACCTGTTTTATGGGCGGGGTTGAAAATCGATGATATTTTTGATCATAATATGTATAGTAATGTATACATAAAATGAACATTATGGGTGGTGTCTTGGAACAGGAAGAGAGAGAATTTTTTACCAGGATCAAGCAGGCAATAATAACAAATCCTTTCAGCAGTGATCGAACGACGATAGATCTGAAGCTTGCCGGGTTGGCTTCAGGCAGTTCCATGGATGAAGTTTTCGGGAAGCTGAATCGCAGGGTGAGCCGTACGCTTGAAATGGTTCGTAAGAGAGCACAAAAAAGTCGGTTAGGTCCTGGCGACGGTGATCTGGAATTGCTGCGATATGGTGCGCTTTTTCAAATTTTCTATCAATTCAGCGAGCATTATGATCAGCTCATCCAGGTTCAGATCAGCAAGGGTGATGAATCCTGTCCTGCGGATTTTGCAGGGGAGGTGTTAAAACGGCTGGCCGAGGCAGGTTTTATTCGGGATGAATCTTTGCGCTATTTTGCCCTTTTCTTCCAGATGAGGCGTGCCTTCTTTTTTATCCAGGCTATTGCAGGCAAAAGCAGTTGCGTTGGGGAGTTGCGAAAAAGCCTGTGGAACAACATTTTCACGGACAATATTGAGCTGTATGATACCTATCTGTGGAACAGGATGGAGGATTTTTCCACCATGCTCCTCGGTGAGACAGGTACCGGCAAGGGGATGGCTGCATCAGCCATAGGGCGGTCAGGGTTTATTCCATTCAATGAAAAAAGGGGTTGCTTTTCCGAGAGCTTTGCCAAGACATTTGTCTCAATAAACCTGTCCCAATATCCCGAGTCGTTAATTGAATCGGAATTGTTTGGGCACAGGAAGGGGGCTTTTACCGGCGCTATTGAACCATATAAGGGAGTTTTCTCCCGCTGCAGCCCCTTTGGTTCGATCTTTATCGATGAGATCGGCGATGTCTCCATCCCTGTTCAGATTAAACTGCTCAAGGTCCTGGAGGAGAGAGGATTCTCACCGGTGGGGAGTCATAGAACAGAGCGATTTCAGGGGAGAATTATCGCAGCTACCAATCAACCGCTTGCTGCCATGCGGAAAGAAGGTAAATTCAGGGAAGATTTTTACTACCGTCTCTGCTCCGATGTCATTAAGGTGCCTCCCCTGAAACAGAGACTTGATGAGAATCCGGATGAAATCAAGGTGATATTGGATTTTACCATTAAGCGGATATTGGGGAGGAAATCAATCGATCTGGTTGATAAAATCAGCGCACTTATTTCTGATAACCAGCCATCTGGTTATCCCTGGCCCGGCAATATACGGGAACTGGAGCAATGTACAAGGCAGATTCTCCTGCGTCAGTCTTATAACTGGCAGAATGATTATGAGGAAAGGCTGGAAATAGATCTCCTTGCAGGTCGGGACACCTTAACGGCGCAACAGCTGCTGTCCCGATACTGCAGCAGCTTGTATGTGGAGCATGGAACCTATGAGGCCGTTGCCCGGATAACAGACCTTGATCGCAGAACGGTTAGAAAATATATCACTGAGCTGAAAAATGATTAACAGAATCAGCGCGTTTTCCTAAAATACAGTTTTTCAATTATAGTAACTATTCAGGTCAGTGCAAAAAACCTGCACCTACCTCGGGATAAAACTGAACAGTTACCAATTATATAGTGCTCTTTAGAGGTGGAAAAGGAAGAATGAAGGTGAAGATTTATCGCTTACCGCGTAAAAACAATGATAGATTTTTACAGATTCATTTTTAACAGGATGTGAGGCCATGAATTCGACCCAGAGATCCGCTCTCACCGTTTCGATGATCAGCTCATTTATAATGCCGTTCATGATATCTGCGGTCAATGTTGCGTTACCGGATATACAAGACTCGTTTCTGGATCAGGGTATAAACGCCGTGCTGCTCAGCTGGATTGCCACTTCCTACCTCCTGGCCGCCGGGGTCTCCCTGGTACCAATGGGAAGGCTTGCTGACATAAAAGGAAGGAAAAGAATACTTGGTTTGGGGTTCGGGCTGTTCGCGGTCAGTTCGCTCTGCTGTTTTCTTTCTCCAAATGTCTATTCACTTCTCTTTTTCAGAGGTTTGCAAGGACTTGGAGGGGGAATGATTTTTGGAACCGGCATGGCTATCCTGACCTCGGTATTCCCTCCTCAAAACAGGGGGCGTGTGCTGGGCCTGGCTGTTTCAGCAGTCTATATCGGCCTGTCCACAGGCCCCTTTGCAGGTGGGCTGCTGACTCATTATTTCGGCTGGAGATCACTTTTTCTGATCGTCTTTGTCTTTGGTCTGATCCCCTTGCTGGTGCTGATCGTTTTTCTCAAAGGGGAGTGGGCAGACGCGGCGGGAGAGCGATATGATACTACCGGGGCGGTGATGTATATTCCGTCACTGGTTGGCATAATCTATGGCTTTTCGATACTGCCCCAGCTCACGGGCTTTATACTGCTCCTGGGTGGCACTATTGGCCTAACAGCCTTTGTGGTAAGGCAGAAAAATCTGGCAGAGCCGTTACTCCAGGTAGACCTGTATATCAACAACCGGCCATTTGCCTTGTCGAATGCAGCGGCCCTCATTCATTACAGCGCAACCTTTGGGCTGATGTTTCTGCTGAGCCTTTACCTCCAGTATATTAAAGGGCTGGATAGCCGGATGGCAGGAATGGTACTTATCGCCCAACCGATCATGATGGCTCTGTTTTCACCGTTTGCAGGTAGGATATCCGACAAGGTTGAGCCCCGTATTATCTCCTCTATCGGTATGGCAATTACCGCAGCTGGGCTCTTCTATTTCTCCTTTATCGGTGCGGGAACAAGCCTGGTGGCGATAGTGATCGTGCTGTTGATCCTTGGCTTTGGCTTTGCTCTGTTTTCATCGCCGAATATGAATGCAATCATGGGGTCGGTGGAACGAAAATATCTGGGAATTGCCTCCGGATCTGCTGGTACCATGCGGGTACTGGGGCAGATGTTTTCAATGGGCATCGCCACCCTGATGCTGTCAGTTTTTGTTGGCGGGCGCGCCATATCAGAGGAAATCTTTCCTGACCTGATGTTAAGTATCCGCTGGACCTTTGGGGTCTTTACTTTTCTCTGTATCATCGGAATCTTTGCATCACTTGCGCGCGGCACGATACACAATGGAGCGGCTACCTCTAAAGAATAAGTGATAAAAATCAGTCCTCTCGCCACCATATAGAAAAATTTAATCTGTCTCCCGTTGCAAAATCGAGAAGCTGAAGATTAACGGTAACCAGAAAAAAGATTTGCCTGAATCCTGAATTTGTAATATAAGCTCCTGCTTTCAAGTAAATTCTGTTCAGGTTGAGTGGAAACAGCCTGATAACTCTCTTTACACTGCTGTTCGGGTTCCCTCACCCCGATCAAGAAAAAGGATATCTCATGCTTTCTTTAACCACCGCGCAGGCAAAGCGCGCCCTGCTCGTTCTCATTTCTTTCCATATCGCCATTATCGGTGCCAGCAACTATCTTGTCCAGATACCGTTTCAATTATTTGGCATCTATACAACCTGGGGAACCTTCAGCTTTCCGCTGGTCTACCTGGCGACAGATCTGACGGTAAGAGTCTTTGGCTCAGTCAGGGCCCGTAAAATCATTTTTGGATCAATGATACCGGCGTTGATACTTTCCTACACGATCTCAATTTTATTTTTTGAAGGGAAATTTCAGGGCTTTGACGGCTTTTCTACCCTGAATATTTTTGTTTTCCGAATTGCTGTTGCCAGCTTTATTGCTTATGTAACCGGCCAGCTCCTTGATGTCAGCGTCTTTTCATATCTGAGGAGGAATCAGCAGTGGTGGGTCGCCCCATCAGTGTCAACCATCATTGGCAATCTGGTGGACACCATACTGTTCTATGTTATAGCGTTTTACTCCAGTCCGGATCCTTTCATGGCAACTCACTGGCCGGAAATTGCCCTGGTTGATTATCTTTTCAAGCTGCTCGTCAGTATCATGCTTTTCCTGCCACTCTATGGAATCGTGCTCAAAGTATTGACAGATAGGCTGATCAGTTTAAATGGAGACTCAATCTGACAGATTTTGCACTGAGGTTTTGATTAATCTTCTCTGCTCAGTCCCTTATTTAATAAGGCGAGTCTCGGGAAATGCCGCGTACCAGCCAAACCAGAAGGCTCTTCGTGCTGGAAGTCTATTGAGGGAAGCCTCATGGTTTGGAGATTCAAGTCGATCTTCGCTCAACGTCCATTCATCACCGTCGCTATCAATAACTGTGATATCGAGGTCATAAGTTACAAATTCAACATCTTGAGGATCATATACACGGTTTGCACCGGTGGCATCGGTGAGTACGAGCAATCTTTGCTGCCCGATCTTATCTTCATATAATGGATTCTTATTTAAAAATTCTGTGTCTATCGCCAATTGCTCTGTAGGTGATGCGGGAAAGGTTAATGCCAGTACTTCCTGTTTGTTTTTAAGCTGGCTGTTTTGAAATGGAGTATTAAACATCAGTTGATCGTTAGAAAAATAACGTTGATAAGCCTTGTTTTCCCCATAGTCGCGCTGATATCCAGTATTCAAGGAAAGTACGGTGGTGTCAGGATGACGCCGTTTCCATTCACCCCATGTCGTGGTAACCATGCTTAGATGTTCAAGCACGATTTCTTTGTCTACAAGAGGACCCATAACAGGTTCACCTCTGACGGTACTCCATAATGATTGTGTTGCCTGGTCATACATCAATTTGTTGGATCGATATAAAAATCCACTTGTTCCAAGTTTGTAATCTACGCCTTTAAAATTGGTTTCATAGGGAATCACAGTACCGCACAAGGTGCAATACACCCCGGCTATATCTACTCCACCGATGGTATCGGTGAACATTTCATGCCAGGCGAGAACACGTTTAGGATAAGCGCGTGCATCGCCATTGATTGCAAGGGCAAAGACAATATTATCATCCTCGAGATAGCTTGCCTCACTAACTGAAATCATTTCGGGGTTACGCAAAGGCGGAATGCCATCCTGCAACACGCCGCCCCAACGAATTTCATCAATGCGGATACGTGCAGAAGACTGGCGTTCAAAAAAATAGGTTTCAAATTTCGGATCAATTTGCCTATACAGATCGGCTTTAAAGTTACCGTAATCAGGTAACAATTTTTCGGGTTGATTCCAAAGCCAGAAGTACCAGTCATTGATTTTACGACCGAAGTTTTTTCCGGTTTTTGATGTGAGCAGTTCAATTGTTTTATCTAGGATATAGTCGTTTCGTGGAACACTCATGACTTCGAGTAATTGGGGAATAAATGCCTGTTGCCAATAGGCATCAATGATAATAAAGGCTCGATCTATTGCCGAGGGATTTGATGTGTGAATAAGCAGGGAAAAAGCGTCGTTGACGACATTTCGGATAATTGTCTGCTGCTCAACTTGTGCGCTATAACCTCTGGCGGCAACAGCAAGAAAAAGAACCATTGCAACGCTCAATAATTTAACTCTCAGATGCATATTGCACTCCTCGAACTGCCACAGCAAGTACACTTGTCGAGATAACATTGTATCGTCTTAAAGTGGCTTTTCTCTTTATCACCTTATAAACAGTAATGATCAGGACTATTCTGATTTGTCCTGGAATTTTATGGGTAATGAATAGTCTCCGCAAAGCTTGAACTCGTTTGCCAGAAAGGGGTAAAATCATCCTTGAACTGCTGGCTGCGAAGGTCTTAATATTCTATCAACGCTTCAAGTTGAGACTATTCCTGATATCATCCGACAACGATGCGCCTCTTCTACCACCTTTTCTCCATTGAGAAAAAAGGAGAGCGAGAGATTACCTCTCTTCAAGGGGTACAAACGACCTCTCTTGCAGACCAGTGTAGATCTGACGTGGCCTTGTTATACGTAGGCGTTGGCTGTGCAGTTCACGCCAATTGGCTATCCAGCCCGGCATCCTGCCGATCGAAAACATCACGGTGTACATATCAAGAGGAATTCCTATGGCTCTTAAAAGAAGGCCGCTGTAGAAATCAACATTGGGGTAGAGATTGCGACTGATGAAATAATCATCCTTCAGGGTTTTTTCCTCAAGCTCCAGTGCAATATCAAGAAGAGGGTCGCTTTTGTTTAGTTCTGCAAGTACTTCATAAACTTTTTTCTTGAGGATGCGTGAACGAGGATCAAAATTTTTATAGACCCGATGGCCAAAGCCCATAAGTCTGTAGTCATTATCTTTATCTTTTGCCTTGTTGAGATAGTAGTCAATAGGCCGATCTGAGGTTCTAATATCTTCCAGCATCTTTATCACGCCTATATTAGCACCACCGTGCAACGGCCCCCAAAGGGCACTCACTCCTGCAGCGATGGAACTAAAGAGGTTTGCCCGGGAACTTGCGACTGCCCTCACGGTGGAGGTAGAGCAGTTTTGTTCATGATCTGCATGGAGTATTAAAAAAAGCGACAGAGCATTTTCGATAACGGGATTAGGGATGTATTCCCGATAGGGCTCGGAAAACATCATATGCAGAAAATTTGCGGAATAATCGAGATTTGGGTTTGGGTGATTAAAGGGTTTGCCGATAGACATCCGATAGGACCAGGCTGCGATCGTTCGAACTTTAGAAAGCAGCAGTGCGGCAGTTCGATCAAAACTATGCCCTTCTGAATATACTCCCAGCACATCTGGGTGGAAACAGGCTACCAGATTGAGCATTGCAGAGAGAATCGCCATGGGAGGCGAAGATTTAGGAAATCCGGAAAAGTGATGATTGAGGTTTGTATGCAGTGACGTGTGTGTTGCCAACGCTTTGCGAAACTTGTTTAGGGTTTTTGCATCGGGGAGTTCGCCATAAATAAGCAGCGAGCATGTTTCCACAAAACTTGCCTTCTCTGCAATTTCTTCAATAGGGTAGCCGCGATAACGCAAAATTCCTTTGGCACCATCAACATAGGTGATATCTGAAAAGCACGATCCGGTATTACCAAAACCCGGATCCATCGTAATATAGCCTGATTGCGACCGTAGTGACTGAGTATCAATACATTTTTCATTCTCACTTCCAATCGTGACGTCAAGCTCATAGCTTGCACCTTCAACAGTCAGGGTTGCTTTTTTGTTCATATTTCCTCCTTGAAATTCGCTGGACTGCAGCAATTTTAGGTTTGCTGATATTTTACATTATAGGTTACTCATTACATATTGTGCATGTTAAAGAATTTTTCCAGATTTAAATAACAAGCGTAATTACTGGTAAGAGAAAGTACATAAAAGGAGATAATTTTTAAACCTGTCAAGACACTTTACAAATAGGTGGTTCAGTAAAAGATGTGTGTTGACAGGCTTAGCTTGAACCGCTGACTGGCAGTTAAAAATTTTCCTGCAAATAGTCCCTCTTGGTTTTAAATATGACTGGATGACCTTTTTCCTGTCAAGTTGCAGTTTCAGGTGGGTTGAGCAACCAGCTGATAGAAAATCAGACATAGAAAGAATCTCTTGTCTGAAAGTACAGATTAAGAGCCATTTCTGACCACGCCACAAAATATGCTAATCTATTAACTTCCGTATAGAGTTTCGATACATTCAAGTGATCCCAACAAACAGGTCTTAGCTCTGGATCATCAGCTCAGAAAATCATCCCCCGCGCACTCACCGGCCATACTGATTCCACGAAGCCGTTTCGTACTCAGACGTACCAGTCGTGCAGATTAACGGTTGGATCACAATGGCCGGGGACAAGGTAGAGCTTGTCTCCAAGGGATAATGAACCTTCTTTATCTTCAAGCACTCCGTGTTCATCTGATGGTTGTTGGTATAAAATTGATGGTCTGTTTCTGACGATCGGTAGACCGGAGTCGATGCTGTGTGATTTAAGCCCCGCATCACAAACCGCCATCTTCGAGGACGCTCATCATAACTGCTCTAAACAATCTGCCGAAAACTGCTCGGGGACTTTCCTGTCCATCTTTTGAATGATCGTGAAAATGTACTCTGTTCTGAGAATCCAAGAAGAAAGGCTATTTCTGTCAGGTCCATATCCTTGTTTCGCACATACTCTTTGGCTATATCCGCCCTTGTTTCGTTAAGGATGGTCATAAATGAGGTACCTTCATCCTGCAGCAGTCGCTGCAGCTTTCGTTTGCTCATGAAGAGTTCAGAGGCAGCTTTTTCAATAGTGGCATCGCCGGAAGGAAGGTGCTCTACAATGATTTTTGTAACTCTCGACACCAGGGGATCACTGTTCTTGGCCAGGAGATATTTGGTCATTGCCTGATCATTGAATTCTGCCATATCTTTGTTACCGCTTGGAAGAATTCTGTCCGCATCATCGAGTGATAATTCAATGCCTGAAACAGGTGCGTCGAAAATGATAGGACCTTGGAAAAGTTCATAATATTTTCCCGCACAGCCGGGAGGACGACCATGTGTGAAACTTAGGGAGACAGGAGAAAGAGGGCTCTGATAGTTAACCTGCAATACGGACATTATCCATGCAATAGCGGCATCTTCCCGGGCGGGTGAGTATTGTTTTTCATCTTTGTTGGTGAGGTCAAAAAGTAGTGTCGTTCTATCCTCATTTTCAATGAGTTTTCCAAAGGCGGCATCTGATATAACACGATGAAACCTGATCAGTCGTTCAAGGGTGGTCCTTAAGCAGGTACTCATGAGCAACGCATATCCAAGAGTGCCGAAATTAGAAGGATGCCAGCATTTTGCAGCAGCTAGGCCAAAACATGGATCTTCAATGACTTTGTCCATTTGCTCCCAAAGGTCGGCAACTTTGTCCAGAGAATACCGTGCTCCGGGCTGATACATAAGACGCGGGTCTAAATGCACCCTGGTAAAAACATCGAGAGGGTCTTTATTGTAGGCCTCGAGAATGTTCCAGTTCACCAGTTGTATACTTGCCAGTTTTGTCAAATACATAAATTTAGTGCCTCCTTATAGTAAACGTCCCCTTAGGCTAACAGATATGTCGTAAACTGACAAACTAAAGGCGCAAAGTGTCAAGCAAAATGTTTCAGGAACAAATATATTCTCGGATAGTCAAACTCAATAGAGATGGAGAAGCAAATGGCATTAGAGCTCACTGAAGAATATAACCCGTCAGGCGATGTTGATTCAACGTTTAAGCTGGTCAGCAGGTTAGTGACGGAAATGTTCCTGGAAGAGAGTGAAGAACTTGTTATCACTTCGAAGTCAGGTGAATTCTTCCATGATTCAAATACAAGTGTTGAAGTAGCAGATTCAGCTAAAATATTTATTTCCGGTGCAGGATTTACAGAGACAGGATTGAGAACGGTAATAACCATGTCCGGTACTCTTGAGAGTCTGCGCAATGAGAAATACACCTTTTCACTTTACTTCATCATGAAACGGAAAATTCCTGTTATCCCAGGAAAAGAGACACAGATTGCAAACCTGACTGGGAACTATCTGACCCTGGCGACAGTACCGCCATTAAACAAGATGTATGACTCTTTGTTTTCTCTGACACTGGAGTGTTTGACGTGCCGGGAAAAGAGCCGTCATTTTGGAGAGGGGAAGGGGTACCTGGTGTTTGGCAGATATAGGTAATGTGTATTGGCTTCGATTCTATCTGGTAATTTCAACTTTTTTTTGGGATATATCTCCTTATTTATCCCGTAAATGTCCGGAGATGTGCAGGGAATATAACTACCCTATAAACGGTCAATCCAATAGAGCGTTATGAACATTCGAACAGATATAGCCACCAGTGGAGTGGCAGGAAAGGCATTCGCCAGGTTAAAGAATATTGGCAGCAAAGGATATACATTGCTCGCTATTGTTGGCTTAATAGCCATATGGGGAATCTGTGCCTCAATTATTTACTGGGTACTAGCAGCTTTCTGGTAAATTGCCTCCTGACCTCTGCTTCTCACCTGAAATTGTGAACATCCATTGCCCTGTTGTCCCACTTTGGCATAAAGTGATAATTTTTTGGCGTATACTGCCAAGGACAGATGTTTCATAAATGTTAAATGGTATTTGTCCAAGCATTTCAAAAAGTTCTGATCTATTAAGGTTAGGTAAAGGCTAAGAACGGAAAGTACGGTGTGGTGAGGAAGAACATCAAGGGTTGATATGGCAGACTCTCACCACATTAGGAAGGCAGAGTCGTTTTTGGCTCTGCCTTTTTCATTTTATCGGTCAAAATATCACAAGTATATTCCCTCTGATCATTAAACATTCCTTGAAGAAACCCAATTTTACAGGTGGGTCGTTTTGTCGCCGTTCCAATTCACCCATCTTACTATTAGTTATGATTGAAATTACGAGGAGGGAAACATTGGCGGCCACTTTTTGCACCTGAGGTGGTTATAGGTTGTAAAAAAATGGAAAATGTGGCTAAATTTGTGCCGATTCCAAGGACCTTGTCCATGTATTAACGTTGTAATAGGTTGAAAATATGTAATTTAATAAATCGATTTGAATCCATTTTTGCAGTATTTCCTTCATTGATAAATTTCTTATTCTCACCATACAAAAACAGCATTGTTGCATTGATTATCAAAATCAGATTTCAAGTTAAGATTCCGTCGGAACCTGTCGCCCGCCCTTCTGCAGGATAGCTGTAGCTGGTACTGTCTGCCTCCCGGAAGAATTCCATAAAAAAATGAGCATGTCCTCGATAATGAGATAAAGGCACGGAACGAGAACCAGGGTGATAATGGTGGCGAAAACGATTCCGAAACCGAGTGAGATGGCCATGGGGATCATGAATCGAGCTTGTCTTGATGATTCGAAAATCATCGGGGCCAGGCCGCCGAATGTAGTCAGCGTGGTTAATAAAACCGGGCGGAAACGTCTGAGTACGGCTTGCCGTATTGCCATAAGCGGTGCGAGGCCTTCGCGACGTCTTTTATTGGCGTAATCAACAAGAACCAGCGAATCATTTATCACCACACCGGAGAGAGCGACGATGCCCATCATGCTGGTGAGGCTTAGATTGTAACCCATAATCAGGTGTCCGAGCACCGCTCCGACCATGCCAAAAGGGATGGCGATCATGACGATGGCAGGTTGAATGTAGCTGCGGAACGGGATGGCAAGCAGAAAGTAGATAGAGATCAGAGCAAAACCGAACCCCTGCAGCAAGCCTTTCATGCTCTCTTTTCTCTGTGACTGCCTGCCCTCATATCCGTAGCTCAGTCCGGGAAATGCGTTGGCGAGTTCAGGCAGAACAGTTTCGTTGAGTGCAGCCATGACTTTTGTAGACTCACCGATGGGCTCAACATCAGCTTCAACCGTTACCGTTCTGCGCCCATCTCTTCGGGTAATACTCGTATATGCGCGGCCTCTGGTTACATTGGCGATATCCGAGAGCGGGACGAATGTACCTGATGGGGTGGCAATGAGCATGGTTTCGATATCGAACTCACTGAATCGCTGGGATTCAGGCAACCGCACCCTGACGGTCACCTCATTTGACCCACGTTGCTGCTTGAGGGCGATTGCTCCCTGGAAGGCATTCCGTACCTGTCTTCCAACCTCGGTGGGCGTCAGGCCAAGGCTGCGGCCGCGTTCGTTGATAGAAAAATTATATTGTGGTTTTCCAGGTGTATAACCGTCATTAATATCTTTGACGTTGGAGAATTGGGTCAGTTCTTCTGCCAGCATGCTGCTTGCTTTGTCAAGAATGCCTATATCCCGGTGACTAAGCTCAATGGAAAGTCCAGCGCCGCTGCCTGGTCCGCCACGGTCTGATTCAAAGATGGAGGATTGCAGACCTACTATTGGTCCGACTTCCCTGCGCCACAACCGTGTAACTTCTCTTGTACTGAGCGGGCGCACGTCCGGGGACGTAAGGTAGGCATTTACCTCGATAATATTTTCATTGATGAGAGAGGAGATGCCTTCAACCAGCTGGTCACCGCCGTGCTGCTCCCGTACCCTTTCCATGGCACCAACAATCTGGTCACGTACCTTGACTGCTATCGACATCGGGCTTCCGTAGGGGAGGGTTGCAGTAACCACCGACCTGTCTGACTCTACCCGTGGCATGAGAATCAGTCCAATTCTCCCGCTGAATACATAGCCAAAGGTGATAAACAGCACTGATATAAGCAGGGCAACCGTGAGCAGTTTGAACTGCAAAATCCTGTCCAGGATAGAACCGTAAATATGGTCGACAAACCAGTTGAATGCTCGACCGAATGCCTGTTGATATCGACTGAGCAGCCGGCGTAGCAGATTACCTTTACGCTGACTACTGTGAGCCAGATGGGTCGGCAATATGAGCAAAGATTCAACCCAGGATATAAGGAAAACGGTGATGACAACCAGAGGGATCACTTTCCAGATCCTCCCCATAACGCCGGGGACGAACATCAGCGGCATGAAAGCGACAATATTGGTGAGGATACTATAGGTGATTGGCACAGCAACATCTTTAGCGCCCTCAATGGCTGCCTCGACATGGCTGAAGCCTCGTTGTCGGTACTCGTAGATATTTTCTCCGGCGATGATGGCATCATCGACAACAATACCAAGTGCAATAATAAAGGCGAACATGGATATCATATTGATTGAAACACCAAACATCGGCAGAAAAAGCAGACCGCCGAGAAAGGATATCGGAATTCCCATCGTTACCCAGAATGCCAGTTTCAGCTCGAGAAAAAGGGAGAGCAGGACTAATACCAGGGTAAGACCGATGAAGGCGTTTTTCATGAGCAGGTGCAGACGCTGCTTATATACCTCTGATCTGTCGCTGGTGATTTTCCAGCTGATGCCGGGGGGAAGATCGGCGGTGATATCTGGCATTGCAGCAAAGGTTGCCTCGGAGACACCAATGGGCGTCTGTTTGCCAACCCGGTAAACCATAAGGGTCATGGAGCGCTGTTGTTCGTAGGCTGCCAACCGGCTGGAGTCCTCGAAGCCCTCACGCACCTCTGCCAGGTCCTCAAGATAGACCGTTGTACCTTTGCTGGTGGTAATGATTGGAATACGGCCGAATTCCTCTGCCCAGTCACGACGATTATCAATGCGCAGCAGGATCTCGCCACTTGCAGTGTCGAGTTTTCCTCCTGGGATTTCCACCGCTGATTGACCAATTATACCGGCAACCTGGGCGAGCGTAAGGCCATACATCCTCAGCTTCTCGAGTGGAATTTCAACTTTAACCTCAAAATCTCTTCCGCCACTGATTTCAACCTGAGTAATACCCGGAGCCTGGAGCAGGCGGTCTTTCATTTGCTCCATTACTTCTCTTAAAGAGCGTTCTGAAACCGTGCCGAAGAAGTTTACACGAAGGACCTGGCGTTTACGGGAGGCAATAGATATTACAGGATCTTCGGTATCACCAGGGAACGTGGAGATTCGATCCACCTCCTGTTTGATATCCTGAAGTATTTTCTGGGAATCGGCATCTTCATCAAGTTCAGCTCTAACCCGGGCGCTTCCCTCAGAAGCTGTGGATGTTATCTCTTTAATACCTTCAATACCCTCTATGGCATCCTCTATGGCAAGGACAATACCCTGTTCAACCTCTTCAGGGCTGGAGCCCGGGTAGGAGACGCTTATAGCAACCCGATCGAGGATAAATTCGGGGAAAACTTCCTGCTTTATTTTAGACGTCATGTAAATTCCGCCTAGAAGAAGAAAAATCATCAGCAGGTTTGGAGTGACGCGGTTAAAGACCATCCATGAAATGGGACCGCGCTCTTTCGATGTAATTTTATTCAGCACCTTTACCACCCTTTTTCCCTTCACCACGGTTTTTTCCAGCAGCCATAGCCTGCTGCTGATCTGCAGCGGTATCGTCCTGCTGGAGACGAAGTGGAATTCCTGCTACCGGCGATGAGAGTGCAGAAGTAACAATCCGTTCCGCGTCTTTCATCTCGCCATTTACAATCACTTCATTGCGACCGCGGAAGATGACCTCAACCTGGCGGATATCCAACAGCCCTTTGTCGTCCATCAGCCATACACTGTTTCCTTCATGGATGTGAGATCGATCAAGACGAACGCCCGAAGCGATGGTAATACCTTCAATTTCGGCGCGGACATAGGAACCCAGAAGGAGTTTTGGTTTGTCTCGGTTTTCATTCTTCAGGCAGAGAGGATCATCCACCCGAACGAGCAGTTGGGCCATTCTCCCTTGCTCCTCAAGCGCAGCAGAGAGCCTGATAACCTGCCCTGTTCGGTGACTGTTGCCGGTGCTGCCCTGACTGAAAATCTTAACAGTTGAGCCTTCCTCACCACTGTTGGAGGGGATTTTTACCCACTGCAGTTGTTGTGCCGGCAGGGTGAGTTGAAGCCAGAAGGCATCAGTACCGACCAGTGTTGCAAGTACTGTTGATTCTGAGATCTTTGCTCCAGTGTCAACCATGCGCGAGGTAATAACACCATTGAATGGAGCAGCTATGTCTGTTCTTTCCAGATTGAGTCGTGCCTGGGCAAGTTTTGACTCGGCGAAGGTTTTTGTCGCATACAGTTTATCCAACTGCGGTTTACGCAGGATGAGCGCTTTTTCCTCAGTGCTGACCGCCTCTCCAAGGAGTGCTAACTCCCGCTGGGCGATTCGTTGGTTTCCCATCTCCAGCACCAGGTCACTTTCGACTCTGGCAACCTCGCTTTCAAGCTGGCTGACGATCAGGTCGTAATCGGTTCGATCTATGGATAACATTGGCTGGTTGGCGCTGAAAAAGCCACCGGGCAGGAACTCCTTGCTGACCTGGATAATTTCACCGCTGACCCTGGGCCTGATCTCTATCTGTCGGGCGGGGATGATCTCACCCATAGCCTCAAGTCTTGTAACCTGGGAGCCTGATACGACCTGCTGCACTTCAACAAGCATTGCTGTTGACGGTCGTTTGCCAGGCTTGGCTTTGGGCGTTGTCTCCAATAGATAGAAGGTGATTGCTATTCCGCATGCAAGCGCTATGAGTGGCAACAGGACATGCAGGAAAAAACGTGCGATGCGATTTGGTGAGCGATGAATCTCTCCTGTCGATGTCTGGTCCTGGGGAATCATTTTCATAGTGTTTCTTTAGTTTACCTTTTTAAGTGAGGTGATACCTTCAGTTGCGGTAATCAGTGGCAGAGGGACTTGTCCGCCCAGTGCTCGATAGAGATCTATCCGATATCCGATGAGTTGGCGGTGGGCAGTTACCAGGCTGCGCTGCAGTCCCTGTTGAGAGAGCAGGGCTATAAGGACCCTTTGGTAGCCTTCTACTCCCTGTTTATAACGGTCCCGAATGCTTAGCAGGGATTGGCTGGCAAGGTCCAGTTGGATCTCCAGGCTGTTAATGAGCAAACGTTGCTCGTTTTCCTGCACCAGGGCATCTTCAACTTCTCCCAGGGCATTTACCAGAGAATCGCCATAGGAGAGCAACTTTTCCCGGGATACAGATGTGGTGCGGTCAACCTCAGCCTGGCGTTTACCGCCATCAATAAGCGGCCCGACGATGTTGGCGGCCAGTGAAGCGAGCCAGTTATCGAAGAGATCACGGGTGGATGAGCCGGAGGTGTTGATATCAGCAGAAATGCTTATACGCGGATATTGGTCGGCTACGGCTGCGGCGACTCTCTTATCAGCGGCGAGAAGTGACAGGTATCGGCTGCGGATGTCTGGTCGGTTGGAAAGCAGGTCAAGCGGGACCCCGGTGACAGGCAGAGATGGCAGGTCAATCAGTGTCGGGTCGCCCGGAATATTGAGCATTCCTGGTGAGACGCCGGTCAATATGGCAAGCTGGTTTTTGAGTACACCACCGTTTGCTCTCTGTTGTGCTTTTTCACCATTTTGGGATTCAATCAGCTCCCTCTGCTGCAGGACATCGGCTATGCCGACCTGGCCGGCGTTAAAACGCAACTGGATAATCTCCAGCCCCATGGCGTTGATTTCCTGCTGACGTGTCAATAATTTCAACTGACTGTAGCTTGCTGCCAGTTGATACCATGTGTTGGCCACCTGGGCTGCAAGGGAAAGTGCTGCGGTTTGCAGATCCTCACCGGTGGCCCGGGCATCCAGAAGTGCCGCCTCTTCTTTTGACTGCAGTCTTCCCCAGAGGTCGAGCTCGTAGTCAGCAGCAAGCCCGAGCAGCAGGTTGCTGTTTGAATCACTGAATCCGTCTCTTCGGGTCCAGTCTTTTCTGGCAGAACCAATGGCGTCTAAACTTGGGGTGAGATCGGCCCCAGCCTGGCGGGCAATTGCCTGGGCCTGCAGCAGCCGTTGACGAATGGCGAGCAGGCTCAGATTGTTGCCAAGAGCCTGATCAATGAGAGTATGCAGGGCAGAATCATCAAGATCATACCACCATTGGCTGGAAAGCTGCCGTGTGCCTGATTGTGAGAACTGCATCGGTACTGGTACCGGAGGTGACGCTGAATAATCTTTCATTGCCGGGGTGCATGCGGAGACTGCAATCAGCAGGAATAAACCGGCAGGAAACGTGGAGAAAAAAGACATTGTCGCAGGAAACCTCATGACAGCAGGTCTGTATCTAATCGTTTTTCTGGATAAGTTCATAGGCGTTATCGTCGGTTTTTTTCCACGTTGTAAAGTTGTTCGACTGGTTAATGAATTAGTAACAATGAAATATGGTAGAATTATGTCAGAAATGTGAAAAGAATGCGGAAATAGCTGATGAACAAGTTTTTTTCGCTGGAAAAGTGCTACATCTTTGATAAAAGATAGGATAAACTGCTCACCATTATTGACTGAAATGAAAATTACCCTTCACTACAAGCTTTTTGCTGCAATGCTCACCGCCATTCTGATGGTGGTGATTTACATGGTGCTGGTAATGCAGTGGAGTGTTGATCGTGGTTTTCTAAACTATGTAAGTACTGTGGAACGTGAGCAACTCAGAAAGATTGCCACTGACCTGGAAGCCCTTTACGCGCAAAAAAAGAGCTGGCAGGAATTGACTGCCAATCCGCAGGAGCTCTTAATAGTGATGATCCGGAGTTCTCCGGAGGGACGGCAAAAGGAGCGTATCCTCGAGAGACTGGGTAAGGGAACACCGGCCTTTCTTATGCCTTCCGGGCCGTTGCCACCTGATGTTCCCAGCCATTTTTTCCCCCGGGTCTTCCTGCTCGATAAAAACCATCATCATCTTCTGGGGTTCGATTCGGCAGGTGCGCGTTCTGACTTGATTCCTGTCATGTACCAGAATCAGGCCGTTGGCTATCTGGGTGTTCATTCTGCTAAACATCTCTCGGACACGCACCAGCTTGTTTTTGTCAAACAACAAAAGGTAGCAATACTCCTGGTGGCTTTGGCCGGTTTTTTGATTGCCGCGGGACTGTCCATGCCTATTGCCTATCGGATGGCGCGGCCCATTCGTCTGTTGGCTGCGGCCACAAGAGACCTGGCATCTGGTAAATACTCCACAAGGGTAAAGGATACCTCCGGCGGGGAACTGGGACAACTTTCAAGGGATTTCAACGGCCTGGCGGAAATACTGGAGAAAAACCAGCGGGCCAGAAGTCAATGGGTTGCAGATATTTCCCATGAGCTTCGCACACCTCTGACTATTCTTCGCGGTAAAATTGAGGCGCTGCAGGATGGTGTATACCCACCCACTGAAGAAACGTTCAGGGCACTGCACCGGGAGGCGATACATCTGGGCCTGCTGGTTGACGACCTCTACCAGCTTTCGCTCTCCGATCTTGGGGCGATGTCGTATCAGAGGGTAGAAGTCCAGCCGTGTTGGGCTCTGGAACAGGCGGTCGTCTTTCTTGAACCTGAATTTGGAGAAAAACAGCTCACTCTTGAAACATCAGCCGATCTGGGTGAAGATACCAGCCTATTTGCCGATAACGAACGCTTAAAACAGCTTTTCACCAATCTGCTGACGAACAGTTTACGATATACCGATGCTGGCGGCAGGGTGCGAATAAGTGTCAGCCAGCAACACGAAGAGCTTATCTGTTTCGATATTGAAGACAGTGCCCCGGGTGTATCCGAGGAGCATCTTTCCAAATTGTTCGACCGGCTTTATCGAGTAGATTCTTCCCGCAGTCGTGACCTGGGAGGAGCCGGGCTTGGACTCTCTATCTGTTATAATATCGTCAAGGGCCACAATGGGACAATTGAGGCCAGAAAATCTTCACTAGGCGGGCTCTTGATCAGAGTCTGCCTGCCACTTTCCGGTGAGCGATGACACAAACGATTCTCATAGTTGAAGACTCGCAAGAGCTGGCACAACTGCTCAGCGACTACCTGGAACAGGCCGGTTTTTCAAGCCATTGTCTCTATCAAGGAGATACGGTGGTTGAGTGGGTGACGAGAAACCGACCAAACCTGGTACTCTTAGACATCATGCTTCCTGGGAAAAATGGTGTTGAGATATGTCGGGAAATCAGGACGTTTTCAGAAGTCCCGATCATAATGGTGACCGCGAGAGTGGAAGAACGCGACCGTCTGATTGGGCTTGACACCGGTGCCGATGATTATATCTGTAAACCTTTCAGTCCCCGGGAAGTTGTGGCCAGGGTGAAAGCGGTATTGAGGAGGGTGGTTGATAATGGCCCGGATAAAGCTCTGCTTCAACTTGACGCAGAAAAATATCAGGCCAGTATTAACGGGAAAATTTTAATACTGACCGTCGTTGAGTATAACCTGCTCGCGCTTCTGGCCGAATCCCCGGGGCGGGTTTTTTCCCGCAGCCAGTTGATTGAACGTATCTATCAGGACCATCGGATTGTCAGCGACCGGACTGTTGACAGTCATGTAAAAAAATTGCGCAAAAAGATCAGTGAGGTTCATGATCGGGAATTGATACATGCGGTGTACAGTGCTGGCTATAAATATGATCCAGGCTGATTTCATGTACCACTGAGCATACCCATCGAAACTTCCACAACCATTGATATCATTTCCCTTACCAGACTCTCCAGCAGCAGGCCTATATACCACGTTGTGGCGTTGTTCGTGTCCAGAAAATTCATATATTAGAGATAGTAGAAAGCAGTTGAGATGACCAGCGCACCTCAATTCAATTCCTCAAGTCGGAGGAATGAAAATGAACATCAAATCACGGCTCTGTTTTTTTCTGCCCAGCATCGTTTTCATCATCATATTCTTTACTCCTGGTCACCTTCTATCCAGCGATAGAGGTCGATTTATAGACCCTGCAGGTCAGGGATATCTGACACTTTTTCTGTTTCCTTTTTTTTCAGATTCAATCTTTCAAACCGTATCTCTTACGAAAAAATCTCAAAGAAAGGAGGAGATGAAAATGTATAAAAAAATCATGGTTCCTCTTGATGGCTCGGAACTCGCCGAGTGTGTTTTACCTCACGTTAAGGTAATAGCCAAAGGGTGTTCAAGCGGAGAGCTTATTTTGCTGCGTATCGTTGAGCCAGAACGGCTCTATTCGGTTTCTCATTCGCCCATAGAACCAAATCTTGCTGCAACTCGAGAATCTGAGCGCAGAAAGGCCGCTGGAGACTATCTCGATGCAATTGCCAACCGGCTCAGTGATCCAGGGTTGACATGCACGGTTAAAGCTATTGTAGGGCGCGTTGCTGAGAGCCTTGTTGATTATTGTGCTACAAACAGCGTTGATCTGATCATTATAGCAACCCATGGTCGATCCGGAATTTCACGATGGGTGAGGGGCAGTGTGGCCGACAAAATCCTCAGATCATCGAAAATTCCAGTGATGATAGTGAGAGCCCCGGGAACCGAAGATGGGGTCTAGGGGTAAAGAAAGCGGATGAACATGCTTTGACCTGACCCGGAACAGTCACAGGTTTGGCGCTCTAGGCAATGTCTCGGTACGAATGGTTTACTACCTCTTATTTCTCCTTGTAAATAGGGAGCAGCGGTCTGCCAATACAGGCCGCTGTTTCATTCCCATCGTTTTTGTAGATCCTGCCGCTTAATTCACCTCGCTCAAGCCCATGAGAGCAGTACTCATAACTGGGTCCTCAACACATTCGGCAGATGAACTATTCGTCCATTACAATTCCGCAATAATGGTGGAAAATACAAATTGCAGTGATTACCTTTGACGCGTCATTAAAATTTAACTGGAGGTTATGGTAATGCGAATTCTTCTCTATCTGGCAACAAACCTGGCAATTCTTGTGCTGCTGGGAATTGTCATGAGTATACTGGGGCTGGATACCGGATCAACTTCGGGGTTGCTGGTTATGGCCGCCCTGTTTGGCATGGGGGGGTCGTTTATATCTCTTGCCATGTCGAAATGGATTGCCAAGAAGTCAACGGGAGCTCAGGTGATTGAGCAGCCATCCAATCAGACTGAAGCGTGGCTTTTGAGTACCGTCCAGCGTCAGGCCGAAATGGCTGGAATCGGTATGCCCGAGGTGGCCATCTATAATGCACCGGATATGAATGCCTTTGCAACAGGAATGAAACGTGATGACGCACTGGTGGCTGTCAGTACCGGGCTCCTCCAGAATATGAGTAAAGACGAGATTGAGGGTGTTCTCGCCCACGAGGTCAGCCATGTTGCCAATGGCGACATGGTTACCCTGACCCTGATCCAGGGGGTTCTGAACACCTTTGTCATCTTCCTCTCCCGCCTGGTTGCAGGGGTTATAAATAATTTTCTCAGAAGTGATGATGATGGAGGTGGACTCGGGTTTTTTGGCTATATTGCCGTTACCATCTTTCTCGAGATGATTTTGGGATTATTTGCCTCGCTTATTGTCATGTGGTTTTCCCGGAAACGCGAGTTCCGGGCAGACAGCGGTGCAGCGCATCTTGCAGGGAAACAGAAAATGATCGGTGCTCTGGAGCGTTTACAGGCTCATCACCAACCATCTCAATTACCCGATCAGGTATCTGCTTTTGGAATCAAGGCGAAGGAAGGTGGACTTGCCTCCCTGTTCAGAAGTCATCCCCCACTGGAACAGCGGATAGCCGCACTGCAGAACAGCTGACTTAAAAGGGCAGGTGCTGCATCACATTGTCATGCAGTACCTGCTGCCATTGTTTTCCTCAATGTTTGGCTCTCTATTAATACTAAACGCACGGTCAAACCTCAGGTGGTGTTTTTTCAGTTCTTTCTTGGCGCGAGGGTAGATCTTGATTATTTGAGGCGTGCGGATCTGTAATCAACCCGGTACGTCGTGCCCGTTTCTTCCACTGTTCCCTGGCAATTTCCTGCATATCTGCAACAGTATCTTCCTCGTCAACAATTTCCAGGCCCAGAAGTGTCTCAATAAAATCCTCCATGGTGACAATTCCTTCAGTGCCGCCATACTCATCGACGACAAGTGCGATATGAGTGGATTCATCCATCATCCGTTCAAACATGCTGTGCAGCGTAACGTCTCCGATCATGACGACGATGGGGCGACAGATATCTGAGAGCAGCTTTTCTGAATTTTCCAGTGCAGTTTGAAAGATATCACCTCTCAGCACGAAGCCCTTGATATCATCAAGGTTCTCTCCATATACCGGCATCCTGGAATACTGAAATGAAGGATTGGAGGCGATTGTCTCGGTAATTGTCTGGTCGCCGGGAAGGGCAAATACGACAGTACGGGGGGTCATGATATCCCTGGTCCTGATATCGCGCAAATGGAAAAGGTTCTGGAGTACGCGGGATTCATAGCGGTGGAATATCCCTTCCCTGGCTCTGAGCTCTGCGAGTGCAATGAACTCATCGCGATACACCTGTTTCTTCGGGGTGTTTCTGGTCATCAGGCCGGTGAGTAGTTCTGCCATTTTGACAAGCGGCCACATTGCCAGCGTGGTAACCTCAAGCAGTTTCAGGACGGACGGAGTCAACTGCCGCCAATAAGCGGCTCCAAGCGTTTTAGGAATGATCTCGGAGACAACCAGGATAAGGAAGGTGAGGACTGCCGAAATTACCCCGATGTAGACATCTCCGAAAATGAATGCCGCCTGCGCTCCGGCTCCGGCGGCACCAACGGTATGGGCAATGGTATTGAGACTGAGGATTGCAGCCAGCGGTCGATCGATATTCTGCTTGAAGTTCTTGAGTTTTGCGCCAAGCTTTGGTTGCTCCTGCTCCTGCTGAGCGACGAAAGACGGTGAAATGGAAAGCAGAACAGCCTCCATTATTGAGCAGAGAAATGAAACACCAAGCGCTAAACAGATATAAAAGATCAATAGTCCCATATTATTCCTTCAATACTGTGGGTGACCTGCCGGACGGTTTAAATAATCATTGGTATTAACATGTTAGTCGCTCATTTACCAAGTATTTTAAACGGCTCAATTGCACAGACACTGATGAAGTATTACCATAAAGAGGCGGGAGGGCTAATGCAGGCACTCCAAGAGTCTCATTTATAGAAACAGGCGGCTACCATGAACTTTTCACCATGCCTTGACATATTCTTCCAGAACCTGCCGTTTACAGAACGGCTCGAGGCTGTCAGCTCACTAGGCTATAGACATTATGAGTTCTGGACATGGTGGGATAAAAACCTGGATGAGATTGTTGAGGTCAGTCAAAGATTAGAAATTCAGCCTGTCGCCTACTGTACAAAATTTATTTCGTTGGTGGATAAAACCTTTAGGGAGCAGTACATCGATGGCCTTGGAGAAACCATCGAAAATGTAAATAAAACCAATACCAGGATCATCATCTCCCAGGTCGGTGATGAAATGCCAGGTGTATCAAGAGAGGAACAGCTTGATAGTCTGATCGACGGCCTGAAGTCATCAGCAGGACTTTTAGAGGGAACAGATATCATTCTGGCCGTTGAGCCGTTAAATACGCGCTATGATCATAAAGGTTACTTTCTCTATTCATCGGCTGAGACCGTTGAGGTATTGAAGGCGGTAAACTCCCCCAATGTTAAAATGCTATTTGATATTTATCACCAGCAGATTATGGAAGGAGACCTGATACAAAATATCAGGAATCATATCGATCATATTGCTCATTTTCATATGGCTGATGTCCCTGGAAGGCATGAGATCGGGACCGGTGAGATAAACTTCCCCAATATCATAAAGGCGATAAATGAATCAGCGTTCCGGGGGTGTCTGGGAATAGAGTTGTTTCCTTTGAACCCGGATCATAGAGAAGTCTTGAGTGATCCCCTGTTCGCCTGATATTCCGACGGTTTTTCCTCCGACCTCTTCCGTGCAGCCCTGGATTTCAATCCTCTATTTGCAATATTTCTGAAGAGTACTAGTATTAAATTTGAATCCCTGAATATTGATTTCTTATTGTAACTTGTAACAAACGCACATCCATTCTACTCCCAAGAAGAATTGAATTACCATATGAACCACTTAGATAACGAAACGTTTATTGCCGAATTTCAGAAAGATCTCAGAGACAATCTCACCCGCTTTCCGGAGATTGAGACGGTTAATCACATGGAGGGTTTGCCTCGAAATCTTTTAAATAAAATTTTAGCCCCAAACCCCCTTTCAATTTTTATCCCCACTGAATATGGAGGGCGTGGTGATAAGCCCTCCGATTGTCTTTCTTTGCTGGAGGCGACAGCTTACGAGTCTATTGCTGTCGGTTTAATGATGGGGATAAGTGGTTCCCTGTTTCTTGAGCCGGTTGGTAAATATGGGCAGGACGAAGCCAGGCGCCGTATCTTTAAATCGTTTCTCGATACTGTATCTCTGGGTGGATTAATGATAACTGAGCCGGATTTCGGTACAGATGCGCTTGGCATGCAGACTTCCTTTAACGAATCTGATAACTGTTTCTCGCTGAAAGGCTCGAAGCATTGGGGCGGATTGACAGGGTTGGCTGATTTTTGGCTGGTCACTGCCCGCAAAGAGAAAAAAAACAAAAGCCTTTCGCGTGATATCAATTTGTTCATTGTTGAAAAAGCACGGCCCGGGCAAAAAATTGAAGTGGAAGAGTATTACCACAAACTGGGCCTCTTTCTAATCCCCTATGGACTGAACAAGATAGACGTTTGCGTTCCAACCACATCTCGGTTGATTCCCCAGACAAGTGGTGTCAAACTGATGATGGACCTGCTGCATCGTAGTCGGCTGAGACTTTCCGGTATCGGTTTGGGATTTATAAAGCGAATGCTGGATGAAGCCATAAAGCACTGCAGGCAGCGCTCGGTAAGCGGCATAAACCTGCTGGGGTACGACCAGGTACAACATAGAATTTCACAACTTCAGGCCTGGTATACCATAAACTCGGCCATGTGCTACTATACCTCACGGGTTTCGGGTGTGAGTGAGAATCTTACTTCTTTTGGGTTGCAGGCAAATTCGACCAAAGCTGTCGTAACCGATATGATGCAGGACGCTGCCCAGTCACTATTACAGTTAACGGGAGCACAAGGGTATCGAAGAGACCAGATTGCCGGGCGCGCAGTTGCCGACAGTCGACCGTTTCAGATTTTTGAAGGTTCTAACGATGTTATGTATAGCCAGATAGCCGACACAGTTCTCAGGGAGATGAAAAAGAAAAAAGAAACAAATCTTTATACCTTTTTGAGTCAGTTTGACCTGACAGAGAAAATAGCCACCCTCTACAAACAAACGCTGGACCTGCACCTGGATATAGATTCATTGCAGCGAACAAGGGTTACGCTTGGAAAGATAATTGCCCGCCTGATTACAGCAGAGTTTACTTTTGATTTAGCAGAGGCGGGGTTCCGCAAAGATCTTATTGATAATGCAATCGGGGTTCTGGGGAACACTCTTCGTCAGCAGGTCTCATCCTTTAACCAATTTCGCTCAATTACTGTAATAGAAGAATATCAGGATGGCAGTGACTGGAATTTGCCAGCGGTGTAACCTTTAAGGGTGGCTGGCGGCAGCCACTGTAGCTGATGAAGTGAACTGAGTGGAGATTCGCAGCCGACGTCTGATGGTCTGTGAGCAGCTGTCGATTGCCATGTTGGCAAGCGCCGTGACCACAATCAGCAGAACTGCCGTGTCCAGATGATCGAGGCTCATCGCACTGTCGATATAGAAACCAAGCGTATGCAGCCCTAGTATGCCCAATATGGCTGATTCGCGCATGATGACTTCCCACCGATAAAACAGAAAGGCCAGAAACTTGCCGTACATGCGCGGCAGTATTTCATAGAAATAGCGATTAATCCTGCTGGCAGACATGTCAAACGGCAGTTTCATGGTGTCAACATCCCGGGTGCTGAGATAGGCAAGAATTGCCCCGTTGTGCAGGACCAGGGCACAGAGCGCCGGTAGAACCGATGGTCCCCAGAGCAGCAGAAATGTATAAGCCAGTATGTATTCCGGTGTTGTCCGAAGGACAACAAGTGCGAGGTGGGTCGTGGTTCGACCAAACCGGTTGCTGAGGTGTGCGCTGGCCATGGGAAAGCTTGCCAGCGCGAAAAGACCGGAACCGACGAGGGCAACCTGGGTAAGCAGGAACGTGTGCCAGATACCAGGCCAGGCCTGAGTTACAAGAATCTCCCGGAACCAGAGAATAACCTGCCAAAAAGAAAATTGAACAATCTGGCTCCCATCATAGAAAGTGGCCTCGCGCATGGGCCAGGGCAGAATGTCATAGGTTAGAAAGCGTGACATATTTGCAAGGGAGAACGAAGACTCCCACGAGGTAAAGATCAGGGCCATGAGCAATGGAAAGGCCATGAAACGAGTCCTCGCCCAGTATTTAAGTGAAATAATTAACAGATAGAAGCAGTAGAGCAGCGCAGCAGCTTCGCTGAACATGCCTTCGCTGAAAGCTGTCTCCAGGTGGTAGCCAAGTGTCGGCAGGCCAATGAAACCAAGGATCGCGCTTGAACGAAGGGCACACTCGAATCGGTAAGAGGTGTAGTTTTTTAAATCACCATAAATGATAGGCACAGTGGTGAACAGGAACCTGCTGAGTCGGGATACAGAGGGCGGAAGACTGTCGGCCGGCTGCTTGTCTGATTCCTGGGCAATTTCGGCATAAACCTTGGCAAATATGCCGGCGTAGGGGATGGCAATAGCCATGATTCCGCAAACACTGTTCAGCCCCAGCAATGGCATCAACAGAAATGCCCAGAAGAGTTCGTGTATTGCTCTGATAAATGCACAAAACAGCCTTACTATTGTGTACTCAAAAAAAAGTGCAAGGATTGCCCCACCCGCAACGGCCAGGCCGATACCGATCAGCGCGAAACTGACGGTATTGAAGAGGGCTCGAAAAAGATCTGAATTGAGACGGAAATCGGGTGTCAGCATGCCCCACCCCATACGACCGAGCTCCTGCCAGGGATTCAGGGTGGATATGGAAATGTCGGAAAGCAGCAGTGCCGCAAAGGCAAGTGCCGTAAAATAGAGCGAGGTTCTGAGCATGTACTAACCGTATAATTGCTCAAGGTGCTCTGTTGAAACGTTTCCAGCCGGGAGATCGAAGAGGATCTGCTGGTCGCGCAGGCCAATAATCCTGTCAAAAAATTCCAGCGACAGCTCGATATAGTGCATGGCAGAAATGACCGTCTGACCGATATCTGTAATCAGCCTGACAATATCTCTGCCCTGGACAATATCAAGCGATGATACCGGCTCATCAGCCATCAGGATAGTACCACCACGGTAGAGTGCCCGGCCAATACCGACACGCTGCTGCTGACCGCCGGACAGTTCACCGATTTTTGTCCAGAGTTTGTCTTGTAAACCAAGCGTTTCTGCAATAGTGCTGATTTCGGTGATCTCCATTTTGCCAGGCTTTATCAGGGTGCGCACATTATGAAAAATGGAATGGTGATCCAGACGGCCCATGTAGATATTGTGAAACGTACTCAATTGCGAAACAAGGGCATACTGCTGGTGAATAAAACCACAGTCCTGGGGTTTAAGCTGATAGAGTCGGCGTAACAACGTTGTTTTGCCAGCGCCGCTTGCCCCGATGAGTGCAACCTTCTCACCTGCGCAGATTTGCAGGGTAATATCTGTCAGGGCAGTAGAACCATTGTAGCTGATGGTTTCTCCACGCAGTTCAAGCAGGGGTGGCGAGGCGGGTGGTGAGCTGTTTTTTTTGGGAATAGGCGCTGGCATAGAGTGGGTATATCTCTGATTTAACGCAGAATATTTATAGCCTTGCCGGTTTTCAGAATCGGTTGATAAAGGGAGTTGTCTGCCGTAATGAATCGCTTTCTGGGAAAGGTTTCGAGCAGGGCAGGGTCATCGATTGCCAGGATAGCCTCCTGGATTTTTGCGACTGTGCCTTGTCCGTATCTGGCATCCACATCGCCTCTGACCGTCCAGTTGTAATCCGGATATTCCGGGGTTTTCCAGATCACAGCTACCTTTGTCGGGTCGATCCTGCCTTCCTGTAGCTCTTTCTCCCACACCTTGAAATTTACTGCTCCAAGTTGATAACTTCCAGATTGTACAAGAGCGATAGTTTTCGAGTGGTCTCCACTGAAGCCAACGGTGGAAAAGAGCTCCTACGGTGATTTACCAAACTGTTGGCTCAGAAAATATTCAGGCATCAACCGACCTGAAGTTGAGCCCTTGGAGCCGAAGGTGAAGGTTTTTCCGACAATTTCCTCAGGCAGTTTATCACCTGCCTGCAGGCCCGTGGATGAGTGCGCTATAAAATAGCTGACAAAGTGCTGGTCTTCCTCGCCCTGGGCAATGGCCTCTGAGCCCTGGACGGCAAGACGGGCCTGTACACCGGAGAGGCCACCGAACCAGGCCATCTGTACTTCATCATTTTTAAAGGCCTGTACCGAACCACCATATGATTTGACCGGTACATATGTGAAAGGGATCCCTACTTTCTGGCTCAGATATTCAGCAATTTTAGCAAAACGGTTCTCAAGTCTGGCGGTGTCCTGATCAGGAATGGCTGTAAATCTGATGGACTGGGCCACTGCAAGAGTGGTGATACAGGCAGAGCATATGGTGAAGATGGTGATTGCCAGAATTATTCTCAAGCGCATAATTTCTCCAGAAATAAATAGTTTTAAACGTTCAGACTTCAATAACAATTCACCAGAAGGGAAAAATAGTCAAATCGGAACATTGTATCTATCTATCCTGAATCATATAATTTTTCTATGAATAGTGAGCAATGATGGTGTAACGTTGTGGTATTATGTCATGATGGTAAAAGTTAGCACCAATGGAGGCAGACTCCAGTTCAGTCTGAGGGGAGGGTTAGGTGATGTTCGATGAGATATAAGCAATGGCGAAACACGCTCCGCTGAATTGACTTTATTTCGATGCTTCATATAATATATGTATGCCAATGATCAACAATATTGATACAGGATAAAGCCAAACCTGCCAAATGGTGGGACGGAAAGCCACGGATCTGAATAGACAGCCGGGTTACCTTGTAAAAAGGTAGCCCGGCTTTTTTTATTGGGCGTGGTCTTCTGGCAGACGCATTTTACCGTCTGATTACAACAGGTAGTTTCTGTGCCGATTAATAACCATTTCATTAAGCCCGCTGGATGACACAAGATTTATTAAGACAGCAATGAATACTTATTTATTTACGTAATACCAAAGATCCTTGGAATCATCTGGCGGGCAAAACATAGGAGGACAGGTTATGTATATTAAGCAGTCGGATTTATTGTGGGGATTAGATAATCAGTTCGTTAAAGAGTTTATAGACTCGGCAATGAAAAAAACCCACCCGGAAGGTTACAAGCTGTTCAATGCAGGGGATCCTGCTGATTTTTTCTATATTATGATCAAAGGTAGTATCAAGCTGAGCATAGGTGAAGAGAACAAGACAACCTATCTTGTCGAACATGGTGGTGAGGCATTTGGCTGGTCAGGTCTTGTCGGTATGTCAAAGTATTCAGCATCAGGTGAATGTCTTAAGGAATCCATGGTCATGATCTTTGCCAAAGAGTTTGTTCAAAGTGTCACCGATGCAGATCCAGTAAATGGAATGAGATTTTATAAAAGGTTGGCACGAATGCTTGGCAACAGGTTGATCCATAGTTACCAGCTTATAGCTGATGGAGCGCCCGATGGAATGCAGTATCCTTTTGCATCCGAAGAGAATGTAGAATCACATCAATAGATAAAATACTTGAATGTCAGGGTGGGATTTTTAGAACGCTCACCCTGACAATATAATAGATTTCTATTAGATCTTGCTGGGTTTGTCCCATCATTGGTTAACAGGGACGATATCTGATGGAAACGATCAGATAGTGGGAATCTTGGCATGTGGTTCATGCAATCCGGTTAGGTTTCACCTGGAAAACCACTTCAGGTCATGTTATGTCCGGAAAAGAACCATCATCATTCCGAGGTGGTCATCCTGATTACCTGCCAGATGATGTCATGGCTCACCTGATGGACACCGCCATTTCGCACAACTCAGAGTTGAAAGTTGTTAAGCATTTGTCGGGAACTGTTTGCACCTGCGCCAGATCCTTATCCTGGAAGAGCCCCGTACAGTGTTACGAGCTGAGATAAATTCTCATAGCTCTGGGCGCCGGTAAGTTTGTGCTGCCCCATTACAAAAGTGGGAACAGCGGTGATGCCCATAAAACGTGAATCATCCCAATCCTTATCAACCCTGGCAGCGTAGGTTCGCTCGGTGAGAATTTTTTCTGCCTCGGCTGCCTGAAGACCGACTTGTTGTGCCAGTTCGAGCAGTGCTGAATGTTTTGCAAGGTTCAGCCCATCTACGAAATATGCCCTGAAAGCTGCCATGTGAAAGGATGTTCCCCGGTCTTGATCTTCGGCCCAGAGCCCCAGTTCCTGGGCGAGCCTGCTGTTGTAGGTTCTGGTTCTGGGACCAAAGGGCAGATCAAGTTCTATGGCAGTCAGGCGCAGTCTCTCGACCATTTTGTCGATCTCTGCTGAGTTTGTCCTGAACAGATCTTCGAGAAGTTGCCCTTCTTCTGGTGTGTCCGGGTGAAGCGGAAAAGCCCGCCAGCGAACACTGATATCATAACTGCTTTGAAGTTTTTCAATACGCCCGGTAATGAAGTAACACCAGGGTCAGATATAATCTGAGAAGATCACCAGTTCTTTTGTCTGCTCCATCCTGTCACCTGCTCCTTGTTGATTCTTGGATAATAAACGAACACTTCAACTCACTGCCGTACTCACAAAACCTTAATGAGCAAGCTTTAATAAAACAACCCCGGATATGATAAGCAGTACCGCAAATATCCGCATAAGCCCGACGGGATCACCATACAGGTAAATCCCAAGAATAAAGGTTCCTGCAGCTCCAATTCCGGTCCAGACAGCATAGGCCGTCCCTATGGGGATGTGACGCTGGGCAAGAAACAGTAAAAATCCGCTGACAAGCATACAGGCTCCAGCCAGCAGGACACCTGTTACTGATTTTCCTGGTGTTTGTGCCATTTTTAAGCCAACCGGCCATCCGATTTCAAAGATTCCGGCAGCAATCAGATAGGTCCAGGCAAAGCTCATCATAACAGTACTCTGCTTGAATTTATTGCCTACGATGGACCATGCCATCACGAATTGTTTGAGAACAGCAACTTGTAACCATCAAACTGGGTTCAGTAAAGTGAGCATTCTTTGGGATGGTCAATAAATTGCACAAGGCCCGATTGTGATTATTATTCAACCTGCAGCAAGCCATCAAGCCTTGTGGAAAAAGCAGCTCCTGAAATTGACATACGATTATGAAGAAACAAATAACGGGTGCATATTACTCTATCGGGTAGCTGTTTCCCCCAGCGCGGTCGTGGCTTATGTAAATATGAGTATACCAGCCCGAACAGTTTAGCCGGTTGTAATGAAGAGCAGCTGAATTCATCACTATTACAGAGAAGATCTAAATATGACCAGATCAGAACTTGAGATTCCAGAGAAAATTAGAAACCTGCTTGAAAAACAAAAATTAGCCGCATTGTCAACTCAAAGAAATGGTCAGCCCTATACGAGCCTAATGGCCTTTGCCTACACAGGGGACTTGAAAGAGTTCGTGGTTGCTACCGGAAGAACTACTCGCAAGCATCAAAACATACTGCAGGAACGCAGGGTGTCACTGCTTGTTGACAATCGCTCAAACAGAGAAGATGATTTCCACTCGGCCATGGCTCTTACTGTTTTGGGAGAAGCAGTTGTTGTTGAAGCCCGTGAGCGATCCACCTACCAGCAGCTCTATCTGGAGCGGCACCCGTACCTTGAGCATTTTCTGGATTCACCCTCAACTGCTTTTATGAAAATACTGGTCGGTCATTATCTGCTGGTTTCCCGTTTTCAAAATGTCATGGAATACCGTGTTCGAGATGGATATGATTTATTCACCTGATCTCCTGGAAAAATCCAATGGGGATATCGGAGCCCTCATCGGTGGAAAAGCCAGGGCGCTTTTTAGGCTCTACCTTGCAGGGCTGCCAGTGGCTCGCCCAATCTGCGTTGGAACCAGCGCCTACGAACTTTTTGTTGAGCAGAATCATTTGCGGGAGAAGATAAATCTGGAACTGCATCGTAAAGATATCAAGGAGATGCGCTGGGAAGAGATTTGGGATATCTCTCTTAGAATCCAGAATCTGTTTCTTGGCGGAATATTTCCTGAAGCGCTCTACCAGGAGATAAAAAGACGGGTTGATAGTCATTTTGGTGAAACGCCACTCGTCGTTCGCTCGTCCGCCCCTGAGGAAGATAGCCATTCCCGTTCTTTTGCAGGACTGCACGAATCATATCTCAACGTCACCGGGATAGATGAACTGGTTAAAAAAATCAAGAAAGTATGGGCGTCTCTCTGGTCTGACAGGGCAATTCTCTATCGGCAGGAACTGGGGTTGGAAGTCGCACGCAGCAAAATGGCAGTCGTTCTCCAGCCGTTTGTTGAAGGGGATACCTCTGGTGTTTTGTTCAGTAAAAACCCGCTGGATGCATCCCAGCTGATCATAGAAGCAGTGTATGGCCTTAATCAGGGTCTGGTTGATGGTGTAGTCGAGCCGGATCGTTGGATTCTTGATCGTAAAACTGGGCACATTGTAAAGCATAATTCTCCGGTAAATCGTGATTTTCATTTTGTTCGATCGCCCCGGGCTGGCGTTCAGCGCCTGGACGTTGCTGAGGGTCTGCGATCGTTGCCTCCTCTCAGCCAGCCACAGGTGCTTGAGATTGCCGCTCTTGGTCTCAAGCTCGAAGACTATTTTGGTGTCAGCCAGGATGTGGAGTGGACCCTGACAGGCGACAAAGTTAATATACTTCAGTCCCGGCCAGTTACCACTGAGGGCGGCGATGATTCGACCGATAAACGCTCGTGGTATCTGAGTCTCAATCGCAGCTACGATAACCTTTTGTTGCTATGGAAAAGCATCACAGAAAAACTTTTGCCGGAGATGGACAGAGAATCTGTTGAACTGGCAAACAAGGATCTGGGGCAATTATCGGATAGTGAACTTGCTGATGAACTGAGACGAAGATTTGCTATCAATGACCGATGGGTGAGTATTTACTGGAGCGATTTTATTCCATTCGCCCACGGGGTTCGATTGTTTGGTGAATTATACAATGATGTTGTCGAACCTGACGACCCTTTCGAGTTTGTTTCGCTTCTGACAGGCCAAGACATGCTCAGCACCGCTCGAAATAAAATTTTATACTGGTGTGCGACTCTGGCGCGCAATGACCAATCAGTGCGTCGTTCGCTCGAGGATGCCCAGCCTGAGAACATTACAAACGAGGAATTTCAGCAACAACTTTCGCAGCTAAAAAACAGCTTTTCCATGGCTGGTCTGGCAGCTGGAGAAAAAACAGTAACGGATGAAATTATTTTGAAAGTAATTCTTCAATATGCTGACCTCGATACATTTCCAGACGGCAGGCCGCGGCATGAGACCGGAGAGCTCGAAGCTCTATTTATCAGCAAAGGAAAAGAACAGCTACCGGTCGATCCCGAAGAACTGCTCGAAATGGCCCGGGCCAGTTACCGTATACGTGATGATGATAATATCCATATTGGCAGGATAGCCCAGGAACTCGAGCGCGCAACGACTCACGCCCGAAGACGGCTCCGGGAACATTCTTTTGCCGTCAGCGACGAAACTTCTATTGAGGATCTCTGTTTGATGCTTGAGCGTGGCAAAGCCATTGCAATAAGCCAGAATTCCGCTACCGGAATAAGTTCTAAGCCAGCCGAGAAAAGGGTTAAAGCGAGACAGCTGCTCGGTCAACCGGCCAGCAGGGGGTTGGCAAAGGGGTCAGCAAGAGTGATTGTTTCAGCTGCGGAGTTAAAAGACTTTAAAAAAGGTGAAATCCTCGTCATCGACTCAATTGATCCAACAATGACCTTTTTTGCCCCTCTGGCTGCAGGTATTGTCGAAAGGCGGGGTGGAATGCTGATACACGGTGCAATTATCGCCAGAGAGTATGGTATTCCCTGTATCACCGGTGTGGTTGATGCAACCGAGTATATCCAAAGTGGTGATCTGGTGACAGTTGACGCGTATCTCGGAATTTGTACCGTGCAGAGACGCGGGTAAGCGTTAAAAGTATTATTCATGGATGGCTTACAATCAGCTCATTGGCTGAGGCATGATTGCTTCTAGGTCTTTCTTGAGTTTCAATACTGCCAGTTCTTTTGCTTTTGCCTCAACGTCGACAGTTATATTAAAATCAAGCCATTCCCGAGGAAAATCATCAGCAGATATAAAATCAGCATGGGGGCGAGGGGTGCGTGAATCGTAACTGTCCCGAGGTGATGAGATATGGAAATATGGTTCTCGCCCCAAGGCCTTCCAGGTCTCGATAGAGCCCAAGGTTGCCTCCTGAAGCGACAGATTATCGGCGAGGCAGCGATGGTGGTGCACATCATAAACCATTGGGATTCCGAGATCAGTGCAGACCGGCAACAAGTCAGCTGGTGTGTATGAGCGGTCGTCATTTTCAAAGCTGAGCCGTGATTGTACCCGTCTGGAGAGCCGTTCGAAGTTTTCCTTGAGCCTCATGATCGCCCCGGGTTTATCACCGTAAACACCACCACCATGGATATTAATAACCTCGGCGCCAATTTTTTCTGCCAGCATTCCCTGGTATTCAAGTTCTCTGATGGTGTTTTGAACTACCTCGGAATGAGGGGATGACAGTACATTGAATTGGTCGGGATGAAGACTGAGCCGGATGTCATTTTGTTGTCTGAGCGTCCGTATTTTTTCACACTGGAGTTTAATTGATTCGAAATCAGGCAGTTCTTCAAGTGTGTATGCCACATCCGGGTGGGTAATCCTTGGAAAGAGGGGAGAGAGCACGCGAAAGGCGCCTATATCATTGGCTATCACCCATTCGAGCGCTTCAGCCAGGCTGGTGAGGTTGGCCAGGCAGAGAGAAGAGAGCCTATTGATTTGCTCTTCTCTTGAGCGTTTCTGCAGCGCAGTGGCGGTGGTCTGACGAAACCGGATCGGCACCTGGCTGAATATGCAGCATAGACCAAGTCGTATCATATCATTGTTGTTATTTTAATTTTCAGGCAACAATACTGGTCCCTGCCTGGTGCAGAAGATCAGAAGTAAACAAAGCCTTTCCCCGGCAATAGATCTTATGTTCGTGCATGCAGTTATTCCATCTCGCTATCCTCGCCCTGAGTACCCGAATATTATTGGCTATCCTCAATGTTATGCATCGATCGATGAACATGCTTCATTTATTTCTTCCAGTTCAGATAGACATTTCAGGTTCTAAAGCCAGGCCAATAAGCCTGACAATTTTCACGGAGATCGATATACCGTCTCCGCTTGGCCTCATGTGGTCCGCGTAGAATGGTGAAAATCATCTAACAACAGATTAATGATAGTTATTACTATCATTAATCTATTGTTTTATATCTATTGCAAATGCGAACTCAGGTATTACTGTTTAGATCATGCAAGTAACACAGATGAAGATAACATCAGACAGCGTGCTTGAATGATAATGGTCTTCTAGTTGTTTAAATGATTATGCCTAAAATGGATAAGTCACTAAGCAACCGTATCTTGCGGGAGAGAAAATCTTTGAGGTCATAAAATTGTAACCAATAGTTTTTCTGCTCTAAACAATGAAGCGAAGACAATAATGAAATTCAATAAATGGAGGATTTTATGAAAGGTGAAGTAATTTCAAATGAATTCAAACATATGGTGTGGGTTAGCGACAAAGAGGGAAAAGAGTATGCCTGTCGTATCGAAGATATAAAGAACATTAAAAGAAAAGAGGATCTCACCGAGGAAGAACAGAGCAGTTGCCAGGACCTGAGTCAGGTTTTGGGCGATAGCTGGTAATACGCACAGTTCGGAGAATTGATACAGCCCCCTGTTGAGAGGATTATCAGCAGGGGGCTTTTCTCTTACCGTCCTGCGGGAATACTATAAAAATGTGATAACGCTATCTATTTCATCAGCGGACAGAATTCGTGGTGCACTTTTGGGTCTGTTCATCGGCGATGCCCTGGCAATGCCCGTTCATTGGTATTATGACACCGATGCACTGCAGAGGGATTATGGTAAAATTAACGGGTATGTTAAACCCCGAAATCCACACCCGGATTCCATACTCTGGCGTTCCTCATTTCCTGTTCTGCGTGGCGTGGCTGATATTCTTCATGACCAGAGGCAGTATTGGGGCAAAAAGAATATTCATTATCACCAGTTCCTTGAGGCCGGTGAAAATACGCTCAATGTAAAACTAGCCAGAGAACTTCTTAATCTTTTAGAACAGGAAGGCAGCTATGCGCCTGACTCTTGGCTGGAGCGGATGGTGGGCTTTCTCACCAGCCCAGACAGTCATAAGGATACCTATCTAGAGGAATATCTCAGGCATTTTTTTACCGCTTATGCAAATAAGAGCGAACTAACAGCGTGCGGGCGGCAGGATGAGAACCATATCGGCGGATACAGCCTGATGCTGCCGCTTACCATTGCCTGCAGTGGACAAGCAGATTACGCCAGGAAATTGTCGCTGGAGCATCTGGCTCTGACCCATGGTGGCCGGTCTATGCGCTCATGGGGAACATTTATCGCTTCCATCCTTCTCGATCTCCTCAAGGGAAACTCTATGAAAGATTCGATCAAGGCTGCAGCGCCGGAATCAGGGATTGATCTGGATATAGAACTGTACGGAAAATTGACCGACTATCCAGACACGACCGTAGTGACAAAACATTTTTCCTCAGCCTGCTATGTCGATTATGCTGTTCCAGCAACAATTTTTCTTGCGCTTAAGTATGAAATGGCACCTGAAAATGGAATAATTGCCAACACCATGTGCGGGGGCGACAATGCCGGGAGGGGAGCAGTGCTGGGTGCACTTCTTGGTGCGGTTAATGGTATTAAAGGCTGGCCTGCTGAATGGGTAGACGGCTTACTCCACCCTCCACCGGACTTACAACAGATTTCGCCAGGAAATAGTAGTAGATAAAGTAACTGTCGATTGAGGGAAAATTGTATGACATACGATGTCGTAATCGTAGGGGCGGGAATAGCAGGGTTGAACTGCGCCGCGGTTCTTCACCAGAAAAATAAATCATTTATTGTTCTGGAATCCAGCGACAGGGCGGGGGGGAGAATCAAGACAGATGTTATCGACGGCTTCCAGGTGGACCATGGATTCCAGGTTCTCCAGACAGGGTACCCTGAGGCATCGAGGGTGCTCGATTACGAAAAACTGAACTTGAGGAAATTTCCTGCCGGAGTAGCAGTACGCTACAATGAAAAATTCCACGTAGTTGCAGACCCGCGTCGTCATCCAAAACACTTTTTTTCGACGCTTTTTTCTCCAATAGGTGGTTTGAAAGACCGTTTTCTAATGCTGAAACTCGCCAATGACGTTTGTCGATGCACACTTGAGGAACTCTTCAGCCAAGAGGAACAACCGGCAATGGAATTTTTACATGACTGGGGATTTTCCCCCGGGTTTATTGAACGGTTCTTCATGCCGTTTTTTGCAGGCGCCTGCCTTGATCCCGGTATTACAGCTTCTGACCGTGTTCTCAAGTATATATTCAGGGTCTTCGCTCAAGGTGATGCAGCCTTGCCGTCACATGGCATGGAGGGCATTCCCCGGCAGATCGCAGGCAGTTTTCCCAGAGACTTAATCAAGTTTGACAGTGCGGTTGCTGGGGTTGACGAGGCCAGTGTAACGCTAGAAGATGGCAGTAAGTATTATGGCCGGACTGTGGTGCTTGCCACATCGCAGAATGTATTACCAGATTTTCTCCCTGATCTGTCCGCTCAGCCAACCATCGGCGAGAGCTGCTTCTATTACAGTGCCGACTGGCTGCCGCCGTTCAAAGAGCCCTTTCTTTTGCTCAACGGCGAAGGGCGCGGGCCAATAAACAACATTGCCTTTCCGAGTCTTGTTGCCCCTGAATATTCTCCGTCTGGTAAAACGCTCATTGCAGCTGTGGTTTTGGGTGAAGAAAATATGGCCCAGGATAATCTTGAGCAACAAGTTCGAAACCAATGTGCAGATTGGTTTGGCAGAGAGGCCGAAACCTGGAAGCACATACAAACCTTCAGGATTGAACATGCACTTCCCCGGCAGGAGCCCCCGACTGTGAACCCTTATGTGGCTCCGGAACCTATCAGTAAAAACCTGAGAATTATTGGCGAACACCAGAGTTTGCCCGGTATTCAATGGGCGC
>CAZOWJ010000020.1:0-51797 GCA_964583415.1 uncultured Desulfocapsaceae bacterium | reverse complement strand
GAGAGGATTTGAACCTCCGACCCCAGCGTCCCGAACGCTGTGCTCTACCAGACTGAGCCACGTCCCGATTACAGTTCTACTAACCTTTGTAACTAAATTAAACTGCTTGGAAATTCATGCTAAAGAACTTAGTTGATAGCATCAGACAGCTTGCTACCAGCTTTGAACTTTGCAACATTTTTGGCTGGAATCTTAATGGACTTTCCTGTTTGGGGATTTCGTCCGGTGCGAGCTTCTCGCTTGGATACGGAAAATGTTCCGAAGCCCACCAAGGTTACTTTACCACCTTTTTTAAGAGCGTCTGCAATAGCTGCGAGCGTTCCGTTAAGTGCTTTTTCTGCTGCTGCTTTGCTAATGTCCGCTGCACCTGCGATGCTTTCAATCAGTTCCTTTTTGTTCATGAATTCCTCCCTGCTGATTTAGTTCAATTCTCTATAACAGGCGTTAATGCACTGTTACCTTTCTTCTAGCGATGATGCATAATCAAACTAGCAACAATTGTCAAAGAAAAAAAGTGTTGCTTTATTATAACAAATTTCCTGATGCATCAGCCTACAATCCTTTATATATAGGCTTTTACAGCAAGAAACCCGGATAGCATAATTTAATCATGATTCATAATCAAGAGTTAAATCATTGAAAGTAGTGCTCATGTGTTTTTTTTACCAATTTCATCGCCATAAATGTGAAAACACACTCAGGCAGCCACAATGCCATGACCTTGATAATTGGGATAAAAACATTCCTGGCTGTTCTTTTTGACGACTGAGTCTTTTAAAAACCATTTAAGTAAAATAAAAAGCAGCTCTTGGCGCTCTTTCAGTTATATGTCACGTTTATGAGCCCAATTCTGTTTCAGCTAAGAAATGTGCGTTAAACACTGCCAGGTCCAGGCAGCAACTGAGCCGGCTCACTCAGCAGAAAACTGCCATCTTCAATCCAGGCCTTCAGTGTGGTAGCAATTTCACGAGCTTTTACAACACTTGACAACGGGACTGTCTTAACTTCGTTGTCATTAACAGTTATTGTACCGCTTTTTAGTTGTGCATAGCTCACTTCCCCGTAACTTTTTGAGATGCCATTGGTGTAATTATATCCATAATCAACGACCTGGGTAAACAATTCGTCATCTCCTATTCCCGTATAGGCTGCGATTTCAGGATTCAAGATGGGGATTGGTACACCAAGTCCTACAGCGAGACTGTTCCCATAACCGAGAATAGAAAGCCCCTTCAGCCATTTATGGCTCATCTGTTTTAAATCGCCCTGAACCATCATTGTGCCTGAAGGACTCCTTGGCACACCTTTATCAGTTCGAGCGGTGTCCGGATTATGCTGAGTACCCTGCCAGGTGACAAAACCAATCCCACCACCAAGAAAAATTCTTGTTCCTATTCCTATGGTTTTATACAGGGGATCATTAAATAATGGACTGAGTTCACCGGCACTGCAATAGGTTGCATTTTTCCCTTCAGGTTTCAACAACCCCATATAGGTATGGACGGCTTTATCTGTAAGATTAATAGCACAATTATAGTTTTGATAGCCATTCCTCGGGTTACATAGCAACGCAAAAGGAAGGTCATCAAGGCAAATATCTTTTTTCAATTTTCTGGCAGCGTAACAGTCTGTTCCATAGGCCTTTGCTTCAAGGAAAATCTTTTTCCCCTTGAGCAGGTCTTCAATAACATGTCCCCCGCCATACTTGAATTCACCGGGATATATTTTATTGAGAGGATCATCTTCCATTGGTTCAGTTGCGCCGATATAGGCATCAACCGCTGCAAGGCCTGCATAGGCAGGCACTTTATTGAACCACACCTTTGAAGTCTTAATAGTCGGAGTCATTTGACCAATATTTAAAAATGCTCCAGAAGAACACATTGGAGCAAAAGTACCGGTCGTTACAACATCGATTTTTTGTGCAGCCTTTTCCGGACCGTGTTCCTTCACAACTGCAACCATTTCTTCGGCAGTAATAACAACTGCCTGACCATTTTTTATTTTCTGGTTAATTTCATCATATGTTTTGAAAATGTTCTGTTGAGCCATCTGTTAAGAAATCCTCGAATAAAATATTTGCGCTAAAGGGTGATAAAAAAGTTTGAGTATTAATGATATGAACCTATAGTGGTCTCTTATACCAAGCTTTTAGCGCTTGACATACATTTTTCTATCTCATAGAAAGATATACGCTTTGTTCAGATCGCAACCTTTGATTTTTAAATAGCTAACCTAACACTATTATGAACAGTGAGAAAAAACCAAAACTAACTGATATCAGGACACAAATTGACAACATCGACAACCAGATTCTTGAATTGCTCAAAACCCGGCTTCAATGTGCAAAGGATATCGGCGTACTTAAGAATGAAGGCAAAAGGGCCAAATGGGACCCATTGAGAGAGAGACAGATTTACGAACGGCTGTTTTTAAAAAACCAGGAATTGTTCCCTGAAAAAGCACTTAAGTCAATTTTTCATGAGATTATTACAACCTGCCGGCTTTCCCAAAAAAAACAGGAAGTTTCTTATCTTGGTCCCGAGGCCACTTTTACTCACCTTGCCGGGGTTAAATATTTTGGACACTCTGCCGACTATAAAGCACTTGAGTCGATTGATGATGTTTTTGCCGAGGTAGAAAAAGGAAGAACCTCCTATGGTATCGTGCCCGTAGAAAACTCCATAGAGGGCGCGGTCTTTTCAACCCTTGACTCATTCATGAAATATAATGTTAAAATTTGTGGAGAAGTCCGTCTGGCCATTTCCCATAATCTTGTTTGCAGATCCGGTAATATTGAGGATATTCAGACGGTAGCCTCTCATGCTCAACCGCTTGCACAATGCCGTGAATGGCTCCGGGATAATCTGCCAACGGTACCGACACTCCCCGTCTTTTCGACCGGTGCTGCAGCACAAATGGCTGCCAACAATCCCAACATAGGTGCCATAGCATCCTCCCTTGCAATTAAGACATATGAACTGCAGGTGGTCGTAAAGGGCATAGAGGATTACCGTGGAAATACTACCCGTTTTCTGGTTATTGGTCCAAAATCACCTGAATATAGCGGTGAAGACCGGACCTCACTATTGATTGGCACCATGGATCGTCCTGGAGCATTAAACGAAATACTGACCGTTTTATCGGAGGAATCCATCAATCTTGCCAAAATCGAATCACGACCGATCAAAGGCAAACATTGGAAGTACATGTTTTTTCTGGACATGCTTGGGCACATCGAGGAAGATCACATAAAAACAGGTTGCAGTCGCATCAGAGAATTGTGTTCATATTTTGAATGGCTTGGTTCCTATCCGAGAAGTACTGAGTCGAGAGCTGATATATAGAAAAACGTCTGTTCTCAAAACCTCTCTTGAGCTAATAGTCTTCTGTTTCGCCTTCAGCCGCGTTGTGTTTTTATAACTACTCAATGAGATTATGATAACTCTGGGAATAGAAACTTCTTGTGACGATACCTCTGCCGCGATCCTTGAAAACGATGATACGATACTGTCCAATATCATTTCCAGTCAGGATACTATTCATAAACCGTTCGGGGGAATCGTTCCAGAACTCGCATCCCGCAGGCACATGGAGTGTATAACGCCCGTTGTTGACCAGGCTCTCTCGGAGGCAAAGATTTCTTTTGACGATATTAAGCTCGTATCCGTCACCCAGGGACCCGGTTTAATTGGCTCCTTACTCGTTGGTTTTTCCTACGCAAAGGCATTATCTTATACACTGGCAGTACCGTTTATTGGTGTCGACCATATGACGGGACACATCCTTTCAGCTTTCCTGGAAAAAAATGTCCCGGCATTCCCGTATATTGCATTAATCGTTTCTGGCGGAACAACGGCACTTTATCAAGCGGATGGATTCATGGATTATAAACTCCTGGGACGAACTCGTGACGATGCGGCCGGAGAGGCGTATGACAAGGTCGCACGATTGTTGGGTTTAGGATATCCTGGTGGTCCGGTAATTTCGGCCCATGGTGAAAAAGGAAACCCTTCATCTCTGAAATTTCCCCGTGCCTGGCTGGAGGAAGGCTCTCTTGATTTCAGTTTCAGCGGTCTCAAGACAGCCGTAATGAACCATTGCAACAAAAGCCGTATGAAAGATGGTCTTATTGATATCAGCTCTGTCTGCGCATCTTTCCAGGAGGCGGTTGTTGAGGTGCTTGTTGAGAAAACAATAGCTGCCGCAAAACAGAAAGGACTGGACAGAATCGTTCTCGGCGGCGGCGTATCGGCCAATGAAAGATTAAGAAAGTTGATGAGTTCAAAATGTTCCGAGGATGGTATAGAACTGTTCCTGCCCGCACAAGAGAATTGTACTGATAATGCGGCTATGATAGCGTTTTCGGGGCTGAAACGTTTCCAGAGTGGAATGATCGGCAGCCTGGATGATGATGTCTTTTCACGTTCTCACCTCGGCCAGTAAAATATCATGAACCTAGACCGTACCCGCAGATATTATTACCTACGATTTGTCAGGCTGAAAGGCAATCCGCGAAGTCTGGCAATGGGGTCTGCGATTGGTGTTTTTGTCGGTATCACCCCAACAATACCGTTTCATACCATCGTCATCTTTGTTCTTTCTATTTTTACCCGCTCATCGTTTATCGCCGGCCTTATCACCAGCTGGGTTGTCTGTAACCCGCTGACGTACATTCCACAATATTTTCTCAGTTTGAAAATTGGAAATCTGGTCACTCCATACGAACTGAGCTGGGACCAGGTACGTTCTGTTCTTGAAACGCTGCTTTCTGATGTTTCTTTTGGAATGAGAATGAAGGCATTAGTAACAGTCAGCTACGAGGCCATCATTGTGATGCTCATAGGGGGAACCATACTCGCTCTTCCCTTCGCAGTCATCAGCTATTACCTCTCATATTTTACTTTTGTTAAAATAAGAAAAAAGAGGCAGGAGAAACGGATCTTACACTGATTCATTTATTCTTTTAATTGAGAATGCACCATGTCGTCAGACAACAGTCCTAAATCGATCCTTGCTCAGTATGGATTAGCTCCTTCCAAAAAACGAGGCCAGAATTTTCTTGTCAATCCTGCAACTGCAAAACGAATTGTCTCATTTGGAAATTTCAGTTCCGGCGAGAATGTGGTCGAAGTTGGTGTCGGACTTGGGGCATTGACCAAAGAGCTCGCATCACAGGTTAATACAGTGATCGGCGTCGAACTGGACAGTGGTATCATCCGCTATCACGAAACAGAAAAAGATCTCCCCGATAACGTATTACTGATACATGAAGATATTCTGAAATTAGATTTTGGTGTGCTTGCCGAACACGCCAGTACACCTTTTAAAATTATCGCGAATCTACCCTACTCCATATCAAACCCTTTTATTTTTAAACTTATCGAAAACAAGAAATTCATCTCAAACGTTATTGTTATGCTTCAAAAAGAGGTCAGTGACCGACTGACCGCGTTACCTGGCACAAAAGCATATGGTATCCCGACCATACTTCTTGGAAGCTTTGCCGAAGTAAAAAAACTCCTGCTGGTCAAACCGGCGGAATTTCATCCTCGACCTAAAATTGATTCGGAAGTAATAGAAATCAAATTTACTCATCGCACAATCGGTTGTTCCCTTGTCAACTATCAGCGCCTGGTTCGTTCTTCCTTCAGCAGTCGGAGAAAGACCATTCAGAACAATTTGAATAATCCTGGATTGTTCCCGTTATTTTCCGCTGATAATCGATCATTAATAAAAACATCTGTTCTGCAGATTTTAAGCGACAGCAACATTGATCCTCAAATTCGCGCCGAACGCCTCACTATTGCGCAGTTTGAAGACTTGACTATTGTTTACGAGCGGTTTCTTTCTTCATATGAATAATTTTGTCTTCCATAACCCTGTCAAAGTAATTTTTGGCAAGAACGTTATAACTCACCTGGGTTCAGAGTTGAAACCATATGGCACTAAAGCACTGCTCGTATACGGCAATCACTCAATAAAGAATAATGGTGTTTATAAGCAGGTGATTTATCAGCTGCAGAAAGCTGATATTGACTATATCGAATTCCCTGGTGTTCGCGCGGATCCTTCGCTGTCCGATGTCCAGCAGGGCATTAGAGTCTCACGTGAATATCAATGCAGTGTTATTATCGGTGTTGGTGGAGGCTCGGTCATCGATACAGCCAAGTCAATTTCAGCAGGAGTAATGGTTGAATTTGATATTTGGAAACTATTTACCGGCAAAAGAAGTATAAAAGAAGCGATGCCGGTTATCGCCGTGCCGACCATTGCCGGATCCGGCTCTGAAACTAACAATGGTATTGTCCTTACTCACGATGAAAAAAAATTAAAATTTGGTTTCGGGCACAGAAAACTGTTTCCAGCTGTCTGCCTTGCTGATCCTCTTACCACCTTTTCCGTCCCTCCGGAACTAACCGTTTGCGGTGCAGTTGATACCTTCAGCCATTGTCTTGAAGCATATTTGTCCACGTCTCATTTTAATTCGGAGTTGCAGATCGGACTTATTGAAACTATCTGCAAAACAGTGCTTACGTCCTGTTCATCCGTACTGAAAGACCCAGAATCATACGACAACAGGGCAGCGTTGTTATGGGGTTCATCTCTTGCATTAAATGGGGTTACAACGTCAGGACTCGGCAAGATCAGTTTTCCAATTCACCTCCTGGCTCACTCACTATCGGCTCAACACACCATTTCTCACGGGGCTGCGCTGGCTGTATTCATGCCAGGCTGGCTGAGGACAAATTATGACAGTATTAAAAATCGTTTAGCCAGATTGGCTGAATCAGTTTTTAACCTGAGTGGCGGCAACAGCGATTATAAAGCCAAAAGAGCAATCGAGCTCATTGAAAAGTGGCTGCTCACTCACGGGTGCAGTATTCGTCTATCAGGTCTTGGCGTTTCCCGGATTAATGAGTCAGAATTGGTAAACCACAGCCTTCTGCAGGGGAAAATCTGGCGTATGTTTGAATATGACAAAGCAGCCCTTGAAGCTGTAATCAGAAGGTGTCAATAGTGGTGAATTTTGTTACTATTTCATAATCAATAAGCGCTAACCTCACCGAGCATGGTGCCATAAAAATGTACTGCATCGTTATCTTGTAACCTTCTCTTAAAGATGTGCTTGTTTGAAAGAGAAGATTATGGATTTTAATAACAGGAAATCATCGAGATGATCTTCAAACAGACTGCAGCACACTCCGACCCTCGTTTTAAAATCTTTCATGAACTGATGAGCCACAAGATCAGAGAGATTTTATTTGTATCCTCCCCATATGATGCCTGGGTGATGGAAAAAGACCGGGGCCTTTCCGAGGCAATTGTTCTTGAGTACCAGGGGCTCAACCTCAGTCACCCCCCAAGACTCAATTGGGTTGCATCGATTAACGAGGCATCCGCCATACTTAAAGATAAAAAAATTGATCTCATAATTATCATGTCGCAGGCGGCTGAATTTCAATTTGTCGACGTTTACCGGCTGATCAGACAACCCTACCCGAGTATCCCAATTGTCCGGCTTTACCATCGAGCCCCTGGGTACATGGTTTCAAATAATCAAGAGGGTTTTCCCTTCACACCTGAAAGAACCCTTATGTGGAGTGGTGACACAAAACTACTCCTTGCCGTTATCAAGAGTATAGAAGATCAGATAAACAGTGTACGTGACACGCAACTAGCTGCCATTCGTGTCATAATCTTTGTTGAGGACTCTCCAGAGTACCTGTCGTCTCTTCTGCCACTTCTCTATCAGGAACTGGTAAGTCAGACGCAGGCGGTGATAGAAGAAGGCTTGAACCATGAACATCGCCTGTTAACCATGAGGGCGCGTCCTAAAATATTAATTGCTCAAACCTTTGAAGAAGCTTCAAAACTCTTTGAAACTTTTGAGCCTTATGTACTTGCGGTTATATCAGACGTTCGCTTTCCCAGGGGTGGGATACATGATGGGGATGCAGGAATACAGCTGTTGAGCACTATTCACCGTAAACGTTTTGACATTCCTCTTCTTCTTGCCAGCTCGGAAGTGGAAAACAGAGATAAAGCCGCGACGATCCCTGCCGCCTTTGTCGATAAAAATTCACCCGACCTGCATGAGGAGGTGCACTCATTTTTTCTCGACAAACTTGGTTTTGGACCGTTTCTTTTTGAACGATCCGAAAAAGGAGCAACCAGATCAGCTGCTAATTTATTTAATCTGGAACAGGGACTGCGGTTCATGTCTGATCAGACTTTTTATAATCACTGGGTCAATAATGATTTTTCAAGATGGCTGTTCACCCGAGCTGAAACACTGCTGGCAACTGAACTTCGAAGTGTAACTAAAGATGATTTTAACGATGATCTTTCCGAAATGAGGAAATATCTTTACAATAAATTTCATGATTGGCGGTTGCAGAGACAAAAAGGAGTTTTAGTAGACTTTGACGAAGAAGATTTTGAATCGGAAACTGAGTTTGTTAAAATTGGCGGCGGCTCTCTTGGCGGAAAAGCAAGAGGCCTGGCTTTTTTTTCTTCATGGCTTTATGAATATCCGAGCCTCAGGAATAAGTTCAGCCAGCTGGATATATTGATCCCTCAAACACTTATTATTACAACTGAATGCTTTGAAACGTTCATCAAAAGCAATAACCTTAGACATTTGTCCCGCAGAGATTTACCAAATGATGAAATCGCCGGTTATTTTGTCAATGGTGAGTTTCCCAGCACCTTCAGAAATCAGCTAAGAATCTATCTTGAACATGTGAACTGTCCAATTGCCGTTCGCAGTTCAAGCCTTCTTGAAGACGCTAAATTTCGCGCCTATGCAGGGCTTTATAAAACCTATATGCTTGCCAACGACAATAGCGATCTTGATCTGAGGCTTGAGCAGCTTATCAATTCCATCAAGATGGTCTTTGCCTCAACATACTATCGTGAACCAAAATCATTTTCCAGACGAGTTGGTAATCGTGTTGAAGAAGAGCGGATGGCTGTTATCGTACAACAAATTGCCGGCGACCGTTACCGCGAGTTTTTTTATCCTGCAATTTCAGGAGTTGCCCAATCTTACAACTTTTACCCGTTCTCCAGGCTAAAACCTGAGGACGGGGTGGCAACCATCGCCGTAGGAATGGGCAAATCCGTCACTGAAGGTGAAAAAAGTCTTCGTTTCTCACCTGGCGCTCCACAGATCCTGCCACAATTTTCCTCTGTCGATGATATTTTGAAAAACTGTCAGCGAAGTTTTTATGCTTTAAAAATGAAGGGTCCAGACTGCAGCGCTGCAGCAGACGATTCTATGGTACTTGTAAAAAGGGATATCACTGATTGCCTGGATGAATACCCTGTCCAGATTTTGTCAAGCAGCTATGACGCCCAGGAGCACCGGATAAGAGACTCATATTCCGGTATCGGTTCACCGATCATTACGTTTTCATCAGTTTTAAAATACAATACAGTCCCCCTGGCAGAGATTCTCGCCGAATTACTATCTGCCGGGCAGAAAGGGATGGGGGGGCCTGTTGAGATTGAGTTTTCCATTGTTCTCACACAACAGCAGAACAAAAAACCTCAGGTCTATATTCTGCAAATCAGACCGATGGGGTCACAGGAAGACACCATGATGGTTGATATAGATAGCAGTGAAGTTGAATCATTGTTCTGTCTTTCTCACAATAGTCTTGGCAACAGCATCAATTATGATATTCATGACATCATTTATGTTAAACCTGATGCATTCGAACCGTCAAAGACAGTTGAAATATCAAAAGAGATTTCCTACTTCAATGGAATCATAAATGAGGCAGGGCGAAAATATCTGCTTGTGGGACCCGGCAGATGGGGATCAGCAGATCGATGGCTTGGCATTCCTGTCAGTTGGGCAGATATCAGCGGTGTTGGAGGAATTGTAGAAACGTATCATTCGAAAATCAGCGCCGAACCTTCCCAGGGATCTCATTTTTTTCATAATATTACTTCATTGGGAATTAACTACTTGACTGTTACCGAGCCTAGAAATGACTTTATTGACTGGGACTGGATCACCTCTTTGAGTTTAGCACATGAAACCAAATACATCGGTCATGTGAGAAGAGAGACTCCTTTTATATTACGGGTTGACGGTCGAAACAGTCTCGGGGCCCTGTATAAGTAACGGATCGATTTTTTTTTGAACGAGCACCAGGTTTATCATGTCAAGAAGGCATATCCGCTCCCTCGAGAGGGGTGCGGACAGCCTCCATTGAAAAACTGTGTGCTTTTGTCTCATGACTGCGGCAATCATCATACATCTGAGCACGTTCTCTGCCTTTATATTCATCATATTCATTGGGCACTGTTTGGTCGTTTCTCCTCAAAAAACATTTATCAAAATTCCAGACTGTTAACTAAAAGAGACGTATATATTTTTCTATAAAATACCAATATTATTAGAAAAATATATTTCTTTAATGTTATCAGAAACATAACCATCAATGGAGTTTTTTTTCTTGACTATACACCCTGAGCATTTATATTCTCAACCCAGATAGACAGGAATTATTATTATAAAAATTATGAATTTTTTTGTTTTTCAAGGTCCATCATATGGAGGCATTTTTTTCACAACAGCTTCCAAGCATCCTATGATTGTGCAGAAAAAAATATCTTTTACTCCCACGGGCTTTTATAACGCGAAATAAGCACTTTAAATACGCTGAAGGGAGAAACAAACATGACATTACTCGAAGCAATACTCTGGCTCACACTGAATGTATATCATGAAGCACGTTCAGAACCGCGAATTGGTCAGGTGGCAGTCGCTCATGTAACACTCAACAGGGCCAACAAAGGGAAATTACCTGTCAAAGCAGTTGTTACACAGCCGTACCAGTTCAGCTGGACATTCCAGAAAGAATCATATATCCCAGATGATCCAACCGCATTTATCAAGTGTCTGCAGTCAGTTTACATAGCTCTGAAGACAAGTGACTTCACCAAAGGGGCGACCCACTATCATCTCGAATCCGTTACCCCGGAATGGGCTTCGGATTATACCTATGTCGCTCAGTACGGGTCACATAAATTCTACAAATAATACCTAGAACATTTCCTCAACGTACTAAACTTCTGCAGCTTTTCTAAGCCCAGCCTCAAGTTCAGCCAACCGTTTTTCACTCATTTTCACAGATACAGGATAAACAAGCGTTCTGGCAAGCAGAGCTGCTGATTTTGGCAAAGCAGCGGGGTCGTAAACCACACGTTTTTTTCCACCTGGTCCAATAAAAGGCCAGCCATTTTGGGAAAGCGTTGATCCATTCAGGAGATGTTCCCACTTTGGGTAAAAATGCCAGTTGTTGTCTGCCCAGCATATTGGCGCAAGACCTTCTTGTTCGAGTACTTTCTGTACTTTTATTCGATGTTCCCTGCTCTCCAGGGTGAAGGCAAAAAAGGTCGCAGAGTCTCCCGATTCATCGACCTGATAACGAAAGCCTACTCCTGGTATAGACGAGGCCGCTTCTTTCAAACGAAATTTATGAGCTTTTTGGGCAGCGACCATAGAATCGAGTTTTGCCAGTTGAGCGATTCCGATGGCTCCCTGAAGCTCCATCATTCGGTAGTTGGAGCCAACAAAATTTCTGCTTTCTCCTCCACGTCCTCCAAGATTCACTGCATGATCATGACCATGGTCATGATACTCAGACATGTTTCTCCAGAGATCCTCGTTGTCAGTAATAACCATGCCGCCCTCACCTGTGGTCATGGTCTTTACTGCATCAAAAGAGAAGGTACCGCAGGCGCCAAAAGAGCCGAGGTGTCTGCCATTGATTCTTCCTCCGGCTGCCTGGGCAGTGTCTTCAAGAACTGGAATATCAAACCTGTCGGCAATTTCCACTATTTCGCCAATTCGGGCTGCAGAGCCAAGCATATGCACCGGGATGATACAGCGGGTTTTATCTGTTATCTTGAACTCCAGATCGGCAGGATCCATGTTGAGGGTTTCGTCAATCTCCGTGAACACAGGGATTGCGCCAACCTCTAAGATAGCTTCCCAGGTTGCAACAAAGGTAAAACCCTGGGTTATTACCTCGTCTCCAGCACAAATTCCCAATGCTGTCAGCGCAACCTTGAGTGCTGCTGTGCCCGAAGAGACTGCCTGGGCATACCTGCTGCCGGTATATAATGCGAATTTATCTTCGAATTCTTTGACCTTGTAAACCCCTTTTCGTTGTTCTCCGAATTCATATCGGAATAAAACTCCTGTATCCAGGACATCCATTATCTGATCTTTTTCTTCCTTACCAAATATCTCAAAACCGGGCATTTGAGTCCTCCTTCGAATAGGTATCTGTAATTCTTTTGTTACAAAAACCGTTAATTATATTTATTAAATTATAAAAATGTCATATTGAAAGAAATCAAGGGACAGCCTTTATGACCTGCAACTTCAAGTTAAAGAGCGGTAAACTGTTGCCGTGTTCAGACAATAGTTCAGGTTCGACACCTGAGCGGCATATTATCGATCAGTCTTATCCTGTTGTTGATTTTAATTGCTCCAGCAACTCTGCACTCGCCTTCGGTCTTTGATTTTGGCTGCAGTGTTGATGAATCGACGATTGTCAGATAGTCAACAGAACATGCATCATTAGCTTGAATGAATTGTTCGGCATTATCCAGTAATGGTGTCGTCTCAAGGGGAGTTTCAGACAATTCCACCTGCTTTCGTATCATGTCCAAAGCCCTTGAAAGGAGTAAAGCCACTTTTCGCTCATCTGGATCCAGATAGGCATTTCTTGAACTCATGGCGAGACCGTCGGCCTCTCTAACAATCTGATGTCCAATGATTTTGACGGAAAAATTCAAATCAGCTACCATTTTTTTTATAATTGCCAGCTGTTGATAGTCCTTTTCACCGAAAATTGCCATATCCGGTTCAATAATGTTGAATAGTTTGCTGACTACAGTAGTGACACCTCTGAAATGTCCTGGACGATGGAGACCGCACATTCCCTCAGCAAGCCCTGGAACGTTTACCGTTGTCTGATGATTCTCCTGATAAATCTGGGAGACTCCAGGGCAGAAAAGTAGATCGACACCGGCGTTGTCGGCACTTCGTGAATCCCCCTCAAGATCCTGGGGATATTTATCCAGATCCTCGTCAGGGCCAAATTGGATAGGGTTGACAAATAAACTGACAACAGCTTTATCGGCAATCTTCCGGGCCATCTTCATCAAACCAATATGGCCATCATGAAAATATCCCATGGTCGGCACAAGACAAATGGAATAGTCCTGATTCTGCCAGTCTTTAATGATGCGGCGCGTACGTGCTATTTGAGATTCTGTAATCACAGAACTGCTCTAAGCCGGGCAATCTTTTCCTCTACCAGACTTTTTTGATTCATCTCCGCTACGTTCATGAGCGTTGTCAGATATTCTTCGTAGATTTCAAGCGCTTTCTGATTGTCACCCTGGGCCTCACTGATTCTTGCAAGCCCGAAATAACCGGCATCCTGATAGCCTTCGATATTTTTTACCTTTTCAAATTCAGCTGCTGCCTCAGTGTAGTTACCATTTATCTCCTGTCCCTGGGCAAGGCTTAGAGTAACGAGTGGATACAATGGGGATGATTCATCTAAATCAGCAAGGACATCCTGGTATATGGTAAGTGCCTCATCTTTCTGCCCGGTCTTAATCATCTCGTGAGCAGCATTGATTTTTGCCCATAGAGCCGATGCTGTCCGAGGATATTTGCTGGATACTGACTCCAGTTGATCAATTTTTGCCTGGGGATCTTCGATATCGACGGCAACAGACAGTGCAGATGATCCTTCTTCTATGTTTTTATGCCGATATGAATCGTACAACGACCAGGCAACGACGATAATGACGAGTGCGGCAATACAGATTTGCACCAATCGTTTATTTTCTCTTACAAAAGTGACAACAGCAGGCGGAAGATTCAACTGTTCAAGAACACCGCCTAAATCGCCCTTCTCACTCTCTTCCACATGGATCTTTTCAAAGGCACTTCTCTCAGACATGTTCAGCCTCCAAAGTACTATTATGTTAGTTCGTTAATATTTGTGTAAACCTGCGCAGACATTTATAGTATAAAAGCCAACAGGTGTCTATCAGTAAAAGAGACTCAATACATTCTAAAGGCATAGATCCAGATGTCAGCAGACAATTATCAGCGATCCATTAAAACGGTCAGTCAAATAACAAAAGAGATCAAATCTCTTTTTGAGCATCGATATCAATTTGTTCGGATCTCAGGGGAAATCTCGAATCTGCGCCGACCGCATTCCGGCCACCATTATTTCAACCTCAAGGACGAAAACGCTCAGATACGGGCAGTTCTTTTCAAGAACCAGTCCAGGTATCTTGAAAAACAACTTTCGGACGGGCAACAAATAATCTGTGATGGCAGGGTCACAATCTATGAGCCGCGAGGAGAATACCAGGTTATCATCGATTCTGTTGATTTCTGTGGTTTGGGTCACTTGCAGATCGCCTTTGAGCAATTGAAAAGTAAACTCTTAGGAGAAGGTCTTTTCAACCAGGAACTAAAAGCACAGATTCCACATCACATTGAAAAAATCATACTTATAACTTCTCCTACCGGAGCAGCAGTGCACGATTTTCTTTCTGTCTGCTACAAACGAAAGGCAAATTTATCGATTCAAATCCTGCCGGTACGGGTTCAGGGTGAAGGATCTGCAACCGAGATTGCTGCTGCTCTTCAGCGAGCTGATGATCTAAAACCCGATGTTATCGTTTTATGCCGCGGTGGCGGATCAATAGAAGATTTATGGGCATTCAACGAAGAATGCGTTGCAAGGGCTATCTTTAAGAACTCTGTACCGGTAGTTTCAGCTGTTGGTCACGAGATCGATATCACCATTGCTGATTATTGTGCCGATGTTCGAAGTGCGACACCGACAGCCGCAGCAGAATTGTTGGTGGTTGAGTCAGGCGAGATAAAAAATAGAATTGATCGGATGATTCAACGAATTGCACGGACTGTTCAGTGGCAGCTCGAAGCAGCAGCGTATCGTGTTTCAAGAGCAGACCATTTTTTTTCAACATACCATGCTGCATTTTACACAAAAACCATGCAGCTCGACACACTCAGAATGCGTCTTGCTGATAGGATGTCATCTCTGATTATACATAAACGAACGGCTCTTGATCGCCACACATCTCGCCTTGAACAATTATCGCCGCTGAATGCTCTAACCCTTCACCGGGTTAAACTGGAATTTTGCAGGGATAAACTGAGGAAAGGAATACAATTTCAACTCGAAAGAACGTTCTCACGTTTTCAGGAAACGATAGCTGTCCTTGACTCAGTCAGTCCACTGGCTACTCTTTCAAGGGGCTATTCGATCGTCTCTAATCCATTGACTGGCGAGACAATAACTGATGTAAAACAAGTAAATACCGAAGATTCAGTCGATGTAAGGCTTCATAAAGGAAAACTGCTCTGCAGGGTTGTAAGACGAGGCTGATCCAGAGGCTGTTCGGACTGAAAATGATTTATCTTAGACGCAGAATTAGTTCAGTCAAGCAAGAGCTCGCCAACCACGTGTCGGCGAGCTCGGATCCAAGGGGGTTATAAAAGCTCCAACCCGGAGAAAAAGTACGATATTTCAAAGGCTGCCGTTTCCGTGGCATCAGATCCATGAGTGGCATTTTCACCGACAGATGAACCGAATTCTTTTCGCAGAGTCCCCTCTGCAGACTCTCCAGGATTTGTTGCTCCCATGAGGTTACGCCATTTCTTTATTGCACCCGCTGCTTCAAGCACCATGACAACACAAGGCCCGCTGCTCATAAAATCGGTGAGCTCATCAAAAAATGGACGGTCCTTGTGGACGTAATAAAAACCCTGGGCCTCCCTCTTGCTGAGAAAAAGTTTTTTTAGTCCAACGATTTTAAATTCTTCCTGGTATATACGACTGATAATTTTACCTGTATTGCCAGCCGAAAATGCATCAGGCTTAATAATGGCAAACGTTCTTTCCATTTTAAATTTCCTCTTTGATTAGAATAGTATTGTGATAACCGACCACCTGTATCATTAGTAAAAATATTTGTCAAGACGAAGGCGGATTATGCAGCGAGCCTTATAAGGGCATTAACAATAGCAACAGCGACAGGCGTTCCACCTTTGCGCCCTTTGCAGGTGATAAAAGGATATTCCTTTTCCAGAAGAATTGCTTTTGATTCGGCAGCGTTTACAAATCCTACAGGCACTCCCACCAGTAACTCTGGAGCGACCCTCCCACTTTCTATCATCAGCATCGCCTTCACGAGCGCTGTTGGTGCATTTCCAATTGAAATAATACCGATATTTTCATGTTCAATTTTGGCTAATGCTGTTTCAGTTCTGGTTTTTCCTTGAAGCCGCGCCTCTTCTGCAATTGTCTGATCATTAATGTGACAGATGACCCTGCCACCATGGTTGGCAAGCATCTTCTCACTTATTCCGGAAGCAGCCATGGTTACATCACAGTAAATATTTTTTCCTGCACGTATGGCCTCAACTCCATTCGTTATTGCCTGTGAATGAAAGACGAGGCTGTGTGCGAAAGAGAAATCTCCTGTAGCATGTATTACCCGCTGAATAACTTTAAAAGTATCTGCATCAAGTTTCGCTGGATCAATGGAGGTTTCATGATAAAACTCATTTTCGATTATCTTAAAACTTGCCCGTTCGATTTCTTGAGGATCTATTTTTGTCAATCGTTTCATAATATTATCTAGAATGTGAGGAAATATAGTCATACATGTAGTTGGCTATTTCAGGATTTCTTCCAAAATGCAGATGTATATAGCTTCCAGTAGCAGAACCGGTATGATAGCCTTCGTGGGAATTATTATCAAGTTCGTAAAGCCTGGCAATTGTATCTAGCCCGTTTTTTCTTTCACTTTCCACTATGTGGGAGTAATGAAATTCATGACCATCGAGCCGTGTGCCAGCGTCACCCAGAAAGGATTTCTCCATCAACCGTGCCCTTCGATATCCGAGCCTTCTCAAGCGCTTGTTCATGACAGCTTTAAACGGGAACAAGCCGGTCATGGGGTATACAGAATCATTCATATCGACGAGCTTGTCACATAAATACATAAAGCCGCCGCATTCAGCGTATATTGTCACCCCCTGATTATGCATTTCCCTCAGGTTCTCGAGCATCGCCTTATTATTGGAAAGTTGCTGGGCAAATAACTCAGGATAGCCACCGCCAAGATATATCATTTGGCAGTGATCAGGGATTTTCCTGTCAGAGAGCGGACTGAAGGTTTTTATGGCAAATCCGGCTCGCTCAAATATTTCAAAATTTTCTTTATAGTAAAAGCAAAATGCCTTATCAGATGCGACAGCAATATCGATTTTTGCAGGGGTATGGGGCCTGGCCTTGACCGTGACTGTTTCCCGGGGAATCTCCTCAATAGTTGTTTCAATTTTCAGCAACTGACTGATACGAATATTCTTCTCTATTGAATCAGCAAGACCATCCATGGCAGTTTTGGATAGAGGATTCTCCTCGCCCATGTGCAGCCCCAGGTGCCGTTCGGGGATCTCAAAATTGAGATCACGAGGCATATAGCCGATAACAGGAATAGAACTTTTTTTCTGAACTTCAGTATCTATCAGACTTTTATGCCGTTCAGATCCAATTTTATTAAAAATTACTCCCATGATATGCACATCAGGGTCATATATTTCAAACCCGCTTAGAACGGCGACGGAACTCTCAGCACTGGATTGGGCATCGATAACCAGAATCACGGGAATGTTGAGCAGCTTGGTTAAAGATGCAGTGCTTGCAGTGCCTCCGTCATATAACCCCATAACGCCTTCCAGAACAGAGATATCGCTGGATGCAGCGTGATTGTAAAAAGTCCTCTGACAGGCCTTGGCACCCATCATCTTCAGGTCAAGATTATATGACGTCTTGTTTGTTATAGACTTGTGAAGCGTTGGATCAATAAAATCGGGACCGCACTTGAATGACTGAACATTTAGTCCTCGCCGGGTAAGCGCAGCCAATATTCCAACAGTCAGGGTGGTTTTACCGGCCCCGCTTCTGGTCGCAGCAATTGTAAAGGCATTGATTGAATTCATTGTTATATCATCACTGACAGATTGTAGAGGAGCAGGAGCGCAGCAAAAAAAATAATTGTCGTGGTAAGCGCTAAATTATTTGCATTTTTGATGTCACCGGGCAGTGCACCTCTCTGCCCGGCACCGATAAGTTGTCTCTCCGTTTTTTCACCAAAATAGATCGCAGCCCCTCCCAATTGAATATTTAAGGCACCCGAAACAGCCGCCTCCGGATAACCGCTGTTGGGGCTGCTGCTTTTCAAACGGTCCCTGAATAGAACTTTTGCCGAATTTTTATAATCCAGCTGAAGGATGCTGGCAGCAAAAACAATAAATAGTGAGCTGAGTCGGGCAGGAATATAGTTAACCAGATCATCAAAACGGGCAGCCAGCCAGCCAAATTCTCTATATCTCACGTTTTTATATCCAAACATCGAATCCATGGTATTTATAGTTTTATAAAAATAAGCCCCCGCCACTGCCCAGACAATTGGCTCAAAGTATATTCCCCCCAAAAGGGTCGCAGCCAGAACAGCCCAGAAAAGAGGTGCGGTAATTCCATCCACCATATTCTCGGCCACTGATTCAACGCATGCCCGCGCGATTTCAGTTTCATCCAGATGGTCGGTTTCCCTACCGACGAACAGGGCGACATCACTTCGAGCCTGGGTGATATCTGAATTTGATAATGATGAATAAACCTGCTTGCTGTGGGCGAGGAGATCACCTGAAGCAATTGACATATATAACAGAATTACCGACACAAGAGCTGTCAAGAAATTGCTGACTGGAACCAGCAGGTAAAAAAGAACAAAGAGAATGAAAACAGAACTGCCAAGTACAAGAAAAAACGTTACGATTCCGCAAAATCTCATTCCAAAAGGAGCCATAAATTTTCTGGTCAAGGACTCAAAGATACAACAGAGTGTGCCGATTGCTCTTACCGGATGATACAACCATTTCGGATCTCCACAAAAAAAATCGAGAAGGAGACCAATCGATATTTGTAATGAAAATATCACGAGGCTGACGAAGGCTCCATCATTTGATAGATTTCATCCATATCGAAACAGGATCTGACCGTATCAGCCAGATCGTTAAGACTTTCATCCAGATTATAAGGTGCCAGAACTCTATTTTCCTTCGTCATCCCTTTGCGCTGACGCAGATCGTCTATAAACCACCGCCTGAAAAGATCCTCATCAAAGATACCATGGAGATATGCCCCCCATACCCGACCGTCGTAACTTGATGAACCACAGAGCGAGCCATCATTGAAACTGAGAACGGGTGATCCCCCCCCCTCGCTGATGCCATGATGAATTTCATAACCGGCTACCGTTTGACCGGAAGGCAGGTGTATTCCTTCTTTTCGCTGGAGCGTTTTTTCAGGGTTGAGCACGGTGACGATGCCAATCAGTCCGATACCCTCAATCTCATCCCTGCTCGTCTCAATCCTGTAGGGATCTGTCATTTTTTTCCCAAGCATCTGGTATCCACCGCATATTCCAACGATGATAGAGCCCTTCTCGGCAAGATCGGTAATAATTTTATAAAAACCTTTGTCTTTAAGATACTGAAGGTCACCGGTGACATTTTTTGACCCTGGGATAATTATCGCATCAGGCGTGATGATCTCTTCAGGCTTCCTGATAATTTTAATATTTACATCAGGTTCATAGTGGAGCGAATCAATGTCTGTGAAATTGGATATATGCGGCAAATCAATAACCCCGATTTCAACCTGAGCGTCTGTGGTTTGCCGGTTTTGATAAAATCCGTCTTTCATTGAGACAGAATCTTCCTGGGGCACAGAGAGATCAGTAATAAAGGGCACAACACCCACTACAGGTTTGCCGGTATGACTGGTAATAAAATCGTGAGCCTCGGCAAGTAAGGATTCATCCCCCCTGAACTTGTTAACGACAAAACCCGAGATCAGTTTTCTTTCCCACTCTTCAAGAACATCCATAATTCCGGCAAATGATGCGTATACCCCTCCCCTGTCAATATCGCCGACGAGCAGCACCGGGGAGTTGGCATAAGCAGCCATCTTCATGTTGACGATATCATGTTTTTTAAGGTTTATTTCACCCGGTGATCCGGCACCTTCCAGGACAAGACAGTCAAATTGAGCAGCAAGTTCATCATAACTCCTGGTAACCGATTTCCAGGCAGTTGTCTTATAGGAGTGATACTCCTTGACATTCATGTTGGCGACCGGTTTGCCGTTTACTATTACCTGACTGCCGGTATCGCTGTTTGGTTTAAGGAGAATTGGATTCATCCTCCAGTCAGGATCAAGTTTGGCAGCCATGGCCTGGACTACCTGGGCGCGACCCATTTCCATACCATCTCGTGTAACATAAGAGTTTAATGACATATTTTGAGATTTAAATGGTGCCACGCTCAAACCATCCTGCAGAAAGATACGGCAGAAAGCTGCTGTAAGAATAGATTTGCCTGCATTTGAGGATGTTCCCTGAAACATCAAAGAACGCACTTTTTTCTCTTTAGTGATGGTAGGTCGCCTTTTTATGCCCAGTATCACTTTTAAATGATCCAGCAAAACCCTGTTTTCTTTTTGGTTTCGAATCGCCACCCGAAAGTAAGAATGATCGAGGCCTGCATAATTTCCACAGCAACGTATAAGTATATTTTTATCTAATAATTTTTTGGCAATAATCTTTGCAGAACTGCCATCAATCAGCTTCAGTAAAATATAGTTTGCTGTAGAAGAAAAAACCTTCAATTGTGGAATAGCCTGCAAGGCACTGTGCATTTCAGCACTCAGTTCATTGAACTTTGACCTGCTCATCGAGCTGTATCGATGATCTGACAAGGCTTTAGCCCCAATTTTCTGTGCCAGGGTGTTCACACTCCATTGCGGTAGGTTGGCAGAAATTCGTTGTGCATAATGACAAGGGAAGAGCCCAAATCCAAGTCGCAAACCGGGTACTGCAAAGAACTTAGTCAGAGAATTCAGGGTGATAACATTGTCCAGTTGCCCGCCCACCGTCGTATGATCATTCTGAAAATGGAGAAAAGCCTCGTCAACAATAAAAAGCGTATCTGGGTGATGCTGTGCAAGATTAAGAATGATACGCTGAGGGAGGAATGTACCGGTAGGATTTGATGGATTACCGAAAATTACCGCCTCATCACCCTCCAGTTTGACTGAAATCTCTTCAGGTGCGATGGCAAAGCCATCAGACTGGGACAGGTACAGCAGGGAAACATCAAAACCATGTTTCTTAAAAACGGCACTATAGTCAACATAGGAAGGAACAGGAATAAGTACGCGTCGTCTTTTAATAATTCGAGGAAGTAGGTGCAGAAGTTCAGTGGTGCCATTGGCGGGAACAATGGTATTCTTTTTGACCTGGTAAGAATCACTGATGGCATCGATTAACTCAGTCGCATCCGGATCAGGGTAGTGGCAGATCAGCTCCAGCTCCCTGTTAACCAGTGATCTCAGCCAGGGAGGTGGTCCGCAGGGATTGATGTTAGCACTGAAATCAAGAACCTGCTCAGCCGACAGCTTTTTCTCCTTTAAAAGCTTGTAAATATTTCCACCATGTTCGGGTGAACAGGGATGAGGATCCAGTGGAGTTTGGTTTTCGTTTTTCATATTTCAGTACAATTGAAAATTCATAAAATGATACAAAATGCCATCAAGACCATGGCCTCCGATAGTTCACAGATGGCGCCAAGTGTGTCTCCCGTCGCGCCTCCTATTTTGTTCCTGCATATCCAGGAAAACAGAACAACTGATAATACCAGTGTCATGCAGAGCAGAACAAGTTTGGAGGGGATCAGCAGTGCTGTTGCACCCATAAAAACGAGTGCAGAGAAAAATGGTGCCCATCGATTGATACCCGAATAAAAAAGCCCACCAAGTCCTTCATTTTTTCGGGCATAGGGCAACAGCGCCATCATGAAAATGATGGAAGTTCTTCCAGCAGCCGGTGCTATTATCATGGCCTGGTAAATATTCTCTTGATCAATTGCTGCAATTGAAGCTGTTTTCAATAAAAAAACTGCACAGAGCGCAGCAGCGCCCATGACTCCGATCCTGCTGTCACGCATGATTTCGAGACATTTTGAGGCTGGTCGTGCACTTAACAGCCCATCACAACTGTCCGCAAGACCATCGAGATGAAAAAAACCTGAGGCAAGTGATAAAAAGATAGTGAGCAGAACAGCACTTACCAGAACGGGCAGGCTGTTTACCAGCAACAAAGCGAAGAGCGCGGCAAAACTTCCAATCAGCAGACCGGTGATGGTAAAATAATACAGTGCTCCGTCAAAAAATGCAGGGTCCTTTTCACCGGAACCAGGCACAGGCAGAATGGTGAGAAATCTAACGGCAGCCATCAAACTTTTGAGCGGATGCCTGACAGCTGGATGCTCCATGGTCACCTTGTTAATTGAAGTTGATACATGTTACTTGTCTGCTCCTGCAACAGCGGCTTCTTCAAACGTGGAAATATCGGTTAAAACTGCAGTAGCGGCATCAACAATATTCATGGCCACGGCACCACCGGTTCCCTCTCCAAGACGCATATTGAGATCCAGCAGTGGCTTTTTGCAACCGAGGGCCTCCTGCATGAACTTATGTCCGGGTTCAACTGATCGGTGAGCGAAAATAAGATAATCTCTTACGAACGGTTCAATTGTATAGGCGATAAGCGCTCCGGCCGTGGAGATAAATCCATCGACCACCACAGGTACTTTTTGTGCTGCAGCACCGATAATAAGACCGGCGATTCCACCTATTTCGAACCCGCCTATCTTGGCCAGAATATCAAGCCCATTCTTTTTGTCTGGTGTATTGATTTCAAGTATTTTTTTTATTGTCGCAACTTTACCGGCTAACTGGGCGTCGTCAAGCCCGGTTCCGCGTCCTGTTAACTGCTCGACAGACTTACCGGTAATAACTGCTGCAATAGCAGTGCTGGGGGTAGTATTGCCAATCCCCATATCGCCAGTGCCAATTAATTGATAATCCTTACAAAGGCTGCTTGCAACTTCAATACCGGCTTCAATAGCCTGCCTGGCACGAGCAATGCTCATGGCGGGGCCTTTGGCAATATTATTGGTTCCAGGACCAACTTTTTTATCAATTATTTTTCCCGCCGCAACGAGATCACTAAAGTCTGCATTGACGCCCATATCAACCACAAACACATCTGCTCCCGCCTGGTTTGCCAGGGCATTTATGCCTGCCCCGCCATTAACGAAATTATAGACCATTTGTGGTGTAACCTCAGATGGAAACTTGCTGACGCCTTCAGCAGTCACTCCGTGATCTCCCGCCATTGTCACCACAGCTTTTTTCGTGAATTGTGGCGTTATGGTTCTCGTCATACCAGCGAGCTCAACGGCGAGATCCATAAGATCACCAAGCGCCCAGTGAGGAAGAGCAAGCTGATTGAGGCGGGCTGTCGCTTCGGCTCTTGACTCGGAATCCTGAGGGAATATTTTTTGACAGGTTAGTTCTAATAAATTCATGGCGTTCCTTGCAGAGATTTCTTCAGGTAAAGGGGAAGTCCGCAACTTACAAGAACAACGTCATCAGCCCGAGATGCAACAATCCTGTTACAAAAACCCACAAGATCACGATATCGTCGAGCTAACTTGTTCTCAGGCACAATCCCCATACCTACTTCGTTGGTTACAAAAATAACGGTACCATCTATGTTTTTCAGACAACAGAAGAGCTGATCAATTTGGCGTTCTATGTCATTTTCGTCACAAGAGCTGTTCGTCTGATGACAACTCTCCATGATATTACTCACCCATAATGTCAGACAATCAACTATATAAGAAGAATAGTTACTGTTCTTTATAAACGCAGACTGAAGGTTGAGGGTTTCTTCAACCGTCTTCCATAGAGTCTCTGCACGTTCATCTTGATGTTTTTTTACACGTTCGGCCATCTCCGGATCAGATACGCGACATGTGGCGATAAAACAATGCGGCGGTGATATTCTCTCTGCTAACTGCAGTGCATAATCACTTTTACCACTTCTCGTACCACCGGTGACCAGTATAATTTTTGCCATTTTTTCAGCAGTTTTTATTAAGATATTTTAAAACAGCGAAACCATCGTCAATAGAGACCAGTGAAACACGCCCCTCAACCACTTCAAATTGATCAGCCTGGTTTATGTCCAGCCCGAGCAGGTGGGTGATGGCATGCTTAATGACACCTGCATGAGAAACGACGAGCACATTCTTATACCTTCCATCTCCTAAGTTCTCAAACCAATCTTTGATGCGAGATGAAAACTGTCTAATATTATCACCCTCAGGAAAGGTAAAGGCTTCCCTTAAGCGGAACCATTCTTCCATGTTCTGTTTGTCATCTCTATAGATTTGGTTGAAAGACCGGGTTTCCCATGTTCCAAAGTTAATCTCTGTTAAGGCTGCATCAAAAGAACACTCAATAGGAAGCTGGAGAAGTTCAAAGGACTTTCGACAGCGGACAAGGGTGCTGCAGTAAGCAAAATCAATTATAATTTCTCTGAGATACGAGGAAATGTTGAGAATCTGGGAAATCCCCTCAGCTGAAAGAGGGACATCAGTTGATCCTGTATAGGTACCTGCAGCAGCCGTCTGCCCATGTCTGAGAAAATAAATATTCATCCAATCTTTCACAGATCATATTTATCGAGGTACCCTCTGGGGGTTACCATTTTATTTTTCCAGATATAACTCTTTGAGTTACCAAATATTACGGTCGACTGCATATCGACAACAGCGGAATCAAACCGATCAAGGGTGGTTATATGTACTTTTTCATCAGCTCTGGTTGATGACCTGACGATCCCGACAGGTGTATGATTTTGCCGATATCTTCTGATAATAGCAACCGCTGAATCCAGCTGCCAATTTCTTTTCTTTGATTTAGGGTTGTATATTACCATTACAAAATCTGCTGAGGCAGCAGCTTCGAGCCGTTTTTCAATGACCTTCCAGGGGGTAAGGAGATCAGACAAACTGATCGTGGCAAAATCATGCATCAAAGGCGCACCGAGTCTTTCAGCGCAGCTGTTCAGCGCAGCAATTCCTGCAATAATTTCGATTTTAGTCTGAAAATTTAATTTTTTTGCAACATCGAAGGCGAGCCCTGCCATCGCGTAAATCCCAGGATCTCCTCCTGATACAAGAGATACTTTCTTCCCGGACTCTGCAATTTCAAGCGCTTTTTTTACCCGGTCAACTTCCTGCATCATGGCAGATGAAATTACCGATTTATCTTTAAGCAGCGGTTCAATTAAATCCAGATATGTTTTGTAACCAACAATTACATCTGAGCGTTCAATTGCTCCTCTTGCTGCTGGCGTCAAGTAGTCGAGTGATCCGGGGCCGGTACCGACAACATACAGGATGCCCGTGCAGCTATCGCTGCAGTCATTCTCTGCCATTTTATTTTTCCAATAATTAGTCGGCCTGGTTCTGTCCCCTGTGATGCGGCAAGCACAGCTGCAGGCTCACAGACGCCGTAGACACCGACCTTTTCATAGATTTTAGAGCCTTCAACCGATGGGCAAATATCATTAATTTGATCTTTGGTGAAGAATTTTGCTGGCCAGCCATATTTTTCTGCAATTTTCAGCAGCCCTTCTTCATCACTTTTCAGATCAATGCTTGCAACGCCAGCGATTGCCCCTGGATGAATATTGTGATGGCTGACGAGGTCATCTATTGCTTCCTGAAATTCCTCTACACCAACTCCCCTCCTGCAACCGAAGCCAATATATAAAACCTGTGGCACGAGGTGTAAACAACTATATCGGCACTCATTTTTTACGGAAATGATAATATCGGCTTCTTTCTCGTGGGCGGCAGCTTTGAAATCATCAGGAAAAACGTTTACGTACCTGCTCTCCTGATAAACTGACAGCACGCCGTTATTCAACAGCCTGGCGGAAGCCGTCGCAAGAGACCGGGAATTTGATATAGTAAGACCGTTGTCTATGGCCCAGAGATCAACCGCCGTATGACCTGACACATCAGAACCGGTGGTTATGACAGCCTGAACGCCGCAATGTTCCTCCAACTGAAGAGCTATTCTGTTGGCGCCGCCGATATGACCAGATAACAGGCTGATTGCAAACCGACACTGTTCATCAACCACCACGATAGCCGGATCATTAAATTTATTCCGGCATAACGCTGCTATGCACCTGACAACGATACCAGCAGCCATGACACATATTATGCCATCATATTCATGCCAGATTTCTTCGAAACCTTTTTTAACACCTTGTGAAGTGTTAACTATTTTAGACCCCGGTAGAGCAGATTGAATTTTTCCGGCAATAATCTTCCCCTGGTCAGTTATTGCTAAAATTGCTATCTGCATCGTTTTTGATACCTGAAAACCAGTCCTTTCGGATTGGGTAGTTTTATCTCTTTAAGGTTTCAATCAGAACCGAAAATACATACCATATGGAACATTTTTTTTCGTGAAATATTTAATCTGTCTCCCGTTATAAAATCGAGAAGGTGAAGATTAGTGGCAATCAGAAAAAACTATAAAGAGCCATAATTTCAGGGATTGTCTGGAGTGGCCAGCAGGCGCTGTCTGATCTGCTCGTAGATACGTTCTGATTTTTGCTGAGCAAGAAGGAGTTCATCCTCTGTTAACGCTAATTGAAGATACTCTCGAAGCCCATAGGCATCCTGATAGCGATTTGTGGCGGCTATGTTAATCCAGGCATATGCATCAGTTAAACTACTTCTGTTAAAGCTGTTGTTACCTGTATACCACATGATACCCAGGTTATACTGGGCCATATTATAGTTGTTTAAGGCTGCTTCCTGGAACCATTCATACGCTTTTGAGAAATCCTGCTCTACCCCCTGTCCATTATAATAGAGAAACCCAAGTTCAAGCTGGGCTCTTGGGTTACCGGTGTCAGCAGCCTTGGAATATAACTCTATGGCCCTGGTATAGTTCTGTGGAATTATAAGCCCCTGCAAATAGAATCCTGCCAGGGCTATTGATGCGTCCGGGGTGATCTGCCCTTGTTCTGCTGCAAAATCCAGATATCTGAAGGCCTTTAATGGGTCTGATAAAGTACCCTTACCGGTATAATACATTCCACCGGCTATAGTACTTGCCTGAGGGTCTCCAAGAACAGCTGCAATTTCATAAAGTTGGAGCGCCCGGGTATAATCCTGTCTGACTCCCCTGCCCCAGTAGTATTTTTTTGCCTTTTTTTTCAAAATGGCTGTTTTGGAAACCTCTGAGTTCACAGAGGAAACCTCAAAGACCGATAAGACAAAAAGAAACAGTATTGCAGAAATGAGCAGGCTACCTGTGCGCATAATGCTGTTTTATCCTGATTACTCTTTTGCCCCGCTATTAATTATCAACAAGTTCCTGGAGCTGTTCATGGGCAAAATGGAGCATTGGGTCCATTGTCAGGGCCAATGTGAAGTACCTGATGGCCTCTTCTTTGTTTCCAAGCTTGTTATGATTAACACCTAGGTTTGCATAGTCCATTGCAGATGCGGGATTTAGTTGAACGGCGCGTTCAAAATGACTGATCGCCTCCTGGTAACTTTGCTTTTTAAAATAACAGAATCCTAATAGATTATACAGGTCAGGTCTCTCTGAATCTTCTTTGCAGCCATGCTGCAACACAGTTATTGCTTCGTCGAATCGCTCCAGATCTTTCAGGCTGTGTCCTTTATAAGAAAGGATATAAGGGAGATCTTCTTTTTCAGGGTCCCTTACAAGGGCGATATCAAACTGGATAATCGCCTGATCATAATCACCCTTGTTGAAAAAACTTATTCCTCTGTAAAATGCAAGATAGTAGGAATTTGGATTAAGCTTTTCCATCCCATCTAATTTCTGTTCTAATAGAAAGCTGTCATCAACGAGTTCGTTAAGCAGTTTGGCTGCAAACAATCCTGCATCCTGCCTCACCGAACGCTCTCTGAAGTGTGCTCCTGGAATGATGGTATAAAGGGCAGGAATCTGTAGTTCAGGGTGAGTGACATTGATCATAAAAACTTCAAAACCAATGCGGGAGAGTGCCTCCGTACAATTTTCAATTTCAACCTTGATGTCGTTATCTGAAAGCTCAGGCATCTGTGCGGTCGTAGTTGTATGGCTGCTCTGGGTTATGTAAGATACATCCTCCATTGATAACGGTTTCGGTAAGCCTGAGGCGACATAGTTTGATCCTGAGTTGAAATCTCCAGCGAGTTGCGCCACTTCAGTAATTGCCCGGATGATTGCCTTGTCAGGACCAGGGGTCGTACCAGCCGTGAAAACGATCTCACTCAACTCGGGAAAGGTTGAGCGATCAATTGCAAGTGCCCCCACGGTGCAGACACCTGTGTCCAGGCTGAAATCATTGAGATAGAGTTCAATATCATGTTTGTTGAACTTTTCCAGGAGCTCACAGGCAACCGGATCGGTAATCGACTTCTGGTCAATTAATGGTGTTTCAAGTTTAAAACGATTGATCTTTGAGCAGACATGCCTCTCGACAATTTCAGATAATCCCTGCAGGGCGGCCTCCTCTATGGTGTTGCCAGCAGACGGTCCGTTGAATTCATTAATGGCATAGAACCATGAGAACGGGATAAGAACCTGTTGATCCTTGTTAATGTTAGTCGCCCAGGTCCATTGCATCGGAATGTTTTCAAGCAGCTTCTCAAGCATCTCGCTGCTCATTGTATCATCATCTACAGACTTTAAGAGATAGAAGATATCCATAACCGGGTAATTTTGCTCCCGCAGAGTTTTATAATCACCCCTTACAAAATTGCTGTCGCTTGATTTAAAGGAAAAAAAAGAAAATCGTTCGGCAAGCTCCATACATGCTGATGCTTTTGACTGTATCGGAGATGCTCCCTTTCCCATTTGTTTTTTCGTTCCGGTCATTGCCTGCGCTTCATCGGTACATACACTGAAGTAGACCGGAATATCCAGTCGTCCATTATCGATTCTCTTTACCTCACTGAGAATTTTGCAGTCAAACCGTTCTATTTTTTCATAAAATCGAGCAATTGTCTCCTCAGGGGTAATGGCCTTGTCCTGGTCTCTGGTATACGTTTTAAAACATTCTTTAAAGGTTATTTTTTCATTATTCATAGCAATAATTCAGTTAATTTATGGGTAACGCTTTTAAGCAATTAATAGCAAACGGGTCCAGTCACACTAATGTCAAAGCTGATATTTTCAATGGATGAACTTTTCTTTAACAGGAGCTGCCGGGAAACCTTATAGACAGTGAATATAATCCACCAGATAAGGGTTGAGATTATTAGCTCTCACCCTTCACAACCGATATTAATTTGAGGCTTGTCTGTGTTAAAAGTGGTTCTTCCGGAAAACGCCCACCTGAAACAGGAACGCGCATATTGGGTGCCCCCCGTTTGATGCCGCCGAGCAGCGGAGCTGGTAACGGAATAAGTCCCTAAAAGACCAGGTTATACTGATAGAATAAATTGCAGCTATGCCATGAGTATCTCAATTCTTTGACTCCAGATATCGGAGGTGCTCGTACATCGTACCTTTCTAATTTGTTCGCTGACAAATTCCAACTCCAGCAGAAGATGCTCCCGGGGAATGATATCAAGTGCTATCTGGAACCATTCAATAATGGTTACCCCACCAAGGTAGAAATACTCATCCAGCCCCATTGAAATAACATCATCACTGTCATTCAAACGATAAAAATCCATATGGTAGAGCTTGAGCCTGCCGTTGTACTGATGAAAGACGGCGTACGTAGGGCTCGTTATATATTCGCCTGCATCAACCTCCATACCTTTCGCAATAGACTGGGTAAGCGTTGTTTTTCCTGCTCCCAGATCGCCGCTAAGACAGATAACATCACCTGGCCTGCATAATGAGCCCAAAAGCTTTCCGAATTGTTCGGCTTGATCGAGCGATTCCAGCAGCACTATACTCTTCTGGTTTAGTTGCATTTTGTTATACAAAGAGAATGGCAATTAAAAAAACAAAAAACCCCGGGATGTCTTGATGACTTCTCGGGGTTGTCTGATCTGTCTGTTAAAGACTTTTTAGTCTACTTTGACAACATTTTCCGCCTGAAGGCCTTTGTCGGTTTGAGCAACAGTAAACTCGACTGGTTCCCCCTCTTCCAGACTGCGAAACCCATCTCCCTGGATAGCGCTGAAATGAACGAAAACATCTGCTTCTCCATCTGGTCTTTCCAGAAATCCATAACCTTTGCTCGCATTAAACCATTTGACTTTTCCTTGAACACGTTCTGACATGCTGCAAACCTCCTGGCGATATGACAGTTCTTAAATTCCTGTCAGGAAAAAATAAGGGTTACCTCAGACCCTTTTAAAAAACAGATACCCAGTCAACAGATGGAGTATCTAGTGGCACTTTATCAACATGACCATGAAGCGTCAAGGAAATTTTCTTGTTTTTTTGCACCAGAACAATAAGTTAGCCTCCACTGACAAGAAATAAAACAGACAATTATTTTCTAAATCAATTTGGCATCGCAGCGTTCCGCAAACAGCATCCAGATTTTATCTCGACCACCACGTCATCTGAAATTGACTGTAATTATAATATTTTGGATTATTTTCAGGGATGTTGAACTTGTTATGGTAAACAACTCTGTAACTATCAGCATACCAGTTTGGAACCAGGTAATATCCGTACCAGAGGACACGGTCAAGCGCTTTGCAGGCTGCAGTTAACTGACGTTTATTATCGGCATAAATTATTTTATCCACCAGATAGTCAACAACCTTATTTTTAATCCCGGCAAGGTTCCGTGAGCCATTCTGTGATGCTGATTCTGAATACCAGAAATTTCTCTGTTCATTTCCTGGTGACAACGATTGCCCATAAACGAACACGCACATATCAAAATCAAAATTGTTTATCCTGTCTGCATATAACGTTGGGTCAATGGTTCTGTAACGTGCCTCGATACCAATCTTCTTAAGGTTTTCTGTAAAGGCAGCCATCACTCTTTCAAAACTTTGATTCGATAAAATAATCTCAAATGTGAGCTTCACCCCGTCACTATTGGTGAGTATTCCATCTTGTAGTATCCAGCCATGGTCCTTGAGAAGAATTGCGGCATCGCGTAACTGAGCTCTTATTCCACCCTTATGGCCACTGTCATCACCACCCATTGGTTTAGTGAAAACGTCTTCGGGCAAAATATCGCCAAAAGGAACAAGCAGTGACAGCTCATCATCGGATGGCAACCCTTCGGCCGCCAGATAGGAGTTACTGAAATATGAATTATTTCTTTTATATTGTCCATAAAACAGGCTTTTATTAACCCAGGAAAAATCAAAAGCCATGCCAACCGCTTTTCTAACCACACGATCAGCAAAAACAGGTCGGCGACTGTTCATCACAAAGCCCTGGAGACCTGCATTATTCTTATGTGAAAATTTTTTCTTGATGATCTGATTATTATTAAATCTCGGTCCAGCCATATCGCGGACCCACTGCTTGGCGATGTTTACCTGCATCGAGTCGAATTCACCGGCCTTGAAGGCTTCGACCGCAACAGTTTGATCCTTGTAATACTTGACGGTAATTTTATCGAAATTGTACATCCCCTTTCTTGTCGGATGAATGACTGCCCAGTAGTTTGGATTTCTCCGGTAGGTAATCGATCTGCCCTGGTTATACGAAGCGACTATATAGGGTCCAGAGCCAACTGGAATAATAATCTTGTCTGAATCAAATCCATGTTTCTGATAAAAGGACCTGGACATAACTGAAATCTGCCCGGCTATCAGCGGCAACTCCCTGTTCACCTGTTTAAAGTGGAATACCACCCTGCTTTCATCAAGGACCTCAGCACGATCAATGTCTTTGTAATAATTCGGGTAAAAGGGGTGAACGGCATCACTCTTCAAGGTATCAATGGTGAATTTGACGTCCTCAGCAGTGATAGGCTGGCCATCTGAGAATCGGGCATGTTTATTAATCGTAAAGATGACTGACAACCGATCATCTGCCACGTTAATGTCACTCGCTATCAGTCCATACTGGGAAAAGGGTTCATCAAGACTGGCGACGGCAAGCGGTTCGAATAAATATTGCTCAAGGCCAAATGGCGGCGTTCCCTTGAGGGTAAATGGGTTCATTTTGTCAAAACTGCCAATATCGTGGAGAATGAGTTCACCACCTTTCTCAGCACTCGCTGAAGCATATTCAAATTTTTCAAAATTGGCAGGATATTTTAAAGCGCCATCGATACTCAGCCCATGTGCAGCCTGGAGAGTATCAGGGACGAACAGGTAAAGGACAAGTAAGATAGGAACAATTACAGTTCTCATAATCACTACACTCTGACGGGTTGGAAATTAAAATACAGAAAAGATTTAATCAGGCAGGTAAAAGAAAGGTTAGGGTTACCCGGGTCTTAGCGCTTCCGGTCAGAGGCCGAGGTCTTTGAGTGCTTCGATCGTTTCACGCTGTTCCTCTGTCAGATTGTCAGGTATCACCACGCTGACTTTAACATAAAGATCTCCTCTTCCACCAATAGGTCCACTTGGCAGTCCCTGTCCTTTAATCCTTAATCGTGAGTCACCGTTGGTTCCAGGCGGTACAGTCACCATGAACTTCTTTTGATCGAGTGTTTCAACCTCTATCTTAGAGCCAAGACAGGAATCACTGTAGGCAATTTTTTTATGATGAACCAAATCATCACCATCCCGCTCGAATGAGCCATGCGGTTCAAGTTCGATTTTCAAATAGAGATCGCCAGCTGCTCCGCCTTCAGGAGATCTGCCGCCTTTTCCTTTTAATCTTAATTTTTTACCTTCTTCAATACCTTTAGGGATCTTTACAGAAACATTTTGAGTTTTACCATTTGTTCTTAACGAAATCTGCTTCTCAGCACCATTGAGCACGTCCTTGAGACTTACAGCAAGCTGGTAGGTCATGTCCGGACCCTGAGCAGGTTGACGACGACCACCGCTGCGTCCGCGCTGCCCGGTAGTGCCTTGGCCGTAAAATGAAGAAAAATCATGATGTGATGCGCCTCTATTCATATTTCCCCTGAATGAAGCACTGTTAAAGCTATTGGTTCCAAAACCAAACTGGCTGAGGATATCATTAATATCGAAATTTCTGAAAATATCCTCCTGCGAATATTTCTGGTGGAAACCTGCAGACCCATACGTGTCATATTGTTTTTTCTTTTCAGGATCTGAGAGCACAGCATAGGCTTCGCTTATTTCTTTAAATTTTGCCTCCGCTGCTTTATCACCGTTATTTTTGTCAGGATGATATTTTAATGCAAGTTTTCTGTATGATTTTTTAATTTCATCAGCACCAGCACCTTTCGCTACTCCGAGAGTATCGTAATAATCCATCTTATATCATTGCTATTGTGTAACTTTTCTGTTTTCAAAGTTTGGTAAAAGAGATTAACCTTCTTGGCACCACAATAGGAATGGAAAGACCGCCAGTCAAGCCTGATAAGCGCTTTATTTAATACAACTTTGTAGTAGTAATATCAGGTAGGACAAATGTAGGTAAAAACAACACTCTTTCAGGGGCTTGATGCTAAATAAACTCCTGAAAGAGTGCTACTCATAATGAGAGGATAAGACATCTCCTTATGACGTTATCGCCGCAAGGTGAAGCTTTAAAAAGGAACATCATCTCCCATATCACTGTAACTCGATGATGACTCAGGAGCACTTCGATCCTGTGAGGATCCAGCTGATGGGCCTGCTCCAGATTCACGTCGATCCAGCATTTTCATTTCTCTTGCTACAATCTCTGTAGTATATCGGTCATTGCCGCTCTGATCCGTCCACTTTCTAGTCTGGATTTTCCCTTCAATATACACTCTTGAGCCCTTGTGCAGATATTCACCGCATATTTCGGCGAGTTTACGCCAGGCTACAATTCTATGCCATTCTGTAGATTCCTGTTGATTGCCTTCCTTATCACGCCATCGCTCTGTGGTGGCTACATTGAAGGTGGCGACAGGGGATCCGTCTTTGGTATATCTGATCTCGGGGTCCGCACCAAGGTTTCCAACAATAATTGCTTTATTGATCATCTTCTTTCTCCCATTTGTTCTGAACAATTTTTGAAACCAGAAGTATACGACAGTTCTCATAAAGAACAAGGCTATTTTATCACCTTTACCATGGATAGATGTCACTCACAATCTCTGATACTGGCATCCAGCATGCGAGGCAACCCGCCGTACTCGTCCGGTGTGAACCCCATGACCTCTTTCCAGATTTCATCACTTTCCATGCAAAAATAGATACATGTCCGAGGATCGGCACAGTGTTTGATAAGTGAATATATATACCGATAAAGCTGAACCCTCAATGGTCTGAAATATCGCTGTTTCGAGTCAAGCCCTTCAATAAATTCATGGTGGTAAATCTTTGAGTGAGGAAAACGAGCGGTTCCTATCTGTTTCAATTTTGGAATATACCTGAAACCTCCAAGTGAAATCCACCTGATAGAAGATGCAGGAACTTTCTCAAAGAGTTTCTCGATTGTATCTTTATATCCCTGTTTCCAACCGGAATACGCAATAATCGGATCAAAATGAAATGCCAGGTGATAGCCATATCCTGAGCAAGCTGCTGCAGCATCGAGTCGCTCATCGACAGTAGCAGCTCTCATTTCTTCATGCATAACAATTTTTTCACTGTTCAGCGACCAGGCCATTACCGTTCTTCCGCCATGATGGAGATCTCTGAGATTTTCGATATAGGCGCTCTTGGTTTTCAGCTCGAGAATGCAGTTGTTCTTGTCTGAAAAAAAACTAACCAGTTTACGACTCATTCCGGTAAGACGATCAAGGGCCATAGAGTCAGTAAATTCACCGGTACCTATGCGTAAAAAACCATTATTTTCAGATAGTTCATTATTCAGTTCCATGAACATATCTTTTTCATTTATATAAAAATTCTGATAGGGGTTGTTCAGATAGGCCTGCAAAATACAGTATGTACAGTCCATTGGGCAGCCGGTTCCTATGTTTATTACCCTGTAATCACAACATTGATATTCTCTGGTAGCCGGGCATTCTTTCAGAAACGTTCCTCTGTTTTTACTGAGGAGCAATACCGTTTTTCCTTCTGTTAAATTTTCGGGATACACACCCTTGATGATTTCCGGATAATCGGCATCATCAATTATTGTCACTGGAAGAGCAGCCTTGGCAATAATCTCATGAGCGTAAGGGTCATTGGTACAGGACCGCTCTAAAAATATTTTTTTTAAATATCTTGACGGATCCTGCCAGCTATCATTTCGTTTCAATATATCCATAGGTTAATGGGCAGATCAGGTTTTTCTGGCAAGCTCAAGCATTGCATTTCCTTCATCGGTTTTGCCATGCTTTAAACATCCTCTGCCGTATATTTTACATTTTTCAACCAGTTTATCCCGGGCCTTTCTTTCCTGCTCTTCGTTGAGATTCTCATTTGATATGAGCTTTATAAGGGAATATATTCTAAACTTGTCCATTCCAACCCGGTAGATCGAGGAGACCTGATCATCGCGTCCTCCTTCTTTTATGGTCAATGGAGAATCAATCAATAAAAAGTTCTCCTTTACTGAAACTCTCAGCCAGAAATCGTAGTCCTCACAGCATCTCAGGGTTTCATCAAACAAACCATAGTCATCAAAAACTGATTTATTAAGCATTACCGTTGACATACCAACGCAGCAAAGGTTGAGGCAAGAATTAAAAATAGTGCCGCAGGGAGGTATGTGGATCCTTTTCTGATTAAGATGTTCCCCGCGCCGCAGCCATTTTTCCCTGGTATGAGATACCCTGATTTTATGATTTTTAACCAGTTCATCAAACTGAATTTCGATCTTGCGTTTATGCCAATGGTCATCAGAATCGAGAAATGCGAGAAAGGCAAAGGCGGACATTTCAATCCCCCTGTTCCTGGCAGAGGCAGGCCCCCGGTTTGGTTGTTTATAGTACAATATTTTTACTTCAGAGCTATTTTTAAACTGTTTCACTAACTGTTCTGTTGAATCCTCTGAGCCGTCATCAATAATTATAATTTCCCGAGGGAGAACAGTTTGGGCGAGAACTGAACCGAGCGCCCGCTCTAATAATGGAAGCCGATTATATGTGGGAATTATTACTGACAGATCTTTTGACATCACCGTACTGACCTTTTTTTGCTATCGGTTAAGAGATTGTGGCAATTTATCCTCATAATGCTGTATAGTATTCTGTTTACTCTAATCGAATTCAAACATTTTTTAATACGACACTTTAACCTTTAGCATATATTTTGTCTCTCGGTATAGGATATTGCCACTATCTTCACGTATCGCTTTATAATAAAGACGAGTTGATACTCCTGTAACTGAAACGACTCAGCGTTTTTTGATGACTACTGAAATTTTAATTAACTCAAGAAGTTATGAAGTTCGGATTGCGCTCGTCGAGAGCGGCTATCTCACCGAATTTCATCTTCAGCGCCCAACTGAAAAAGGGTTGATGGGCAATCTTTACCTGGGTCGTGTAGTCCGGGTATTGCCCGGAATGCAGGCGGCCTTTGTTGATATAGGACTTGAACGGACAGGGTTTCTCTATGTCGATGATGTCTTTACGGGATCCGATGATCTCCGCAGAGAGCAACTCAGCTCAGACCAGGCAGAAGCCAAAACCGCTACATCTGAGTCAAGAGACGCTGAGCATCGACAATACAAACCATATCATATCGAAGACCTTCTCACCGAAGGGCAGGAAATTCTTGTACAGGTGAGCAAGGATCCGATAGGAACCAAAGGAGCCCGACTGACCTGCCAGATAACACTGCCCGGCAGGAATCTTGTCTTTATTCCCCAGACAGACCATATCGGTATTTCCCGCAAAATTGAAGATGTAACGGTACGGGAATCACTGAGGACGACGATCGAAGAATTACGCCCTCAAAAAAGTGGTTTCATTATCAGAACAGTTGCCGAGCATGCCAGTAAGGAAGATCTTGAAGCTGATATGGAATTTCTGATGATACTCTGGGACGAGATCAAAGATCGGGCTGCCACATCAAAACCACCCTCTATTGTTTATGAGGACCTCGATATAACCTTGAGATCAGTCCGGGACCTTTTTACCAGCGACGTCGATTATCTGATTATTGATGATGAGCTGTCCTATGAAAAATTAGTTCATTTCGTCAATACCTTTGTTCCCCAGTTGAAAAATAAAATTTCCCTTTACCGTGGAGAACTTCCACTGTTTGAGGCATACGGGGTTGATGTTGAGATCAGCAAGGCAATCGAAAAAAAGGTCTGGCTGCGATCTGGCGGCTACATCATAATTGAGAATACCGAAGCGCTTACCGTCATAGACGTAAACACCGGAAGGTTTGTTGGCAAAAATGACCTTAATGAGACCATTTTTAAAACCAACATGGAGGCAGCAAAGGAAATCGCCTACCAGCTGCGGCTGAGAAATATCGGCGGAATCATTATTATTGATTTTATAGATATGGAAGATGAGCCCCACCGTGAAGAATTATTCGATTATTTTAAAGAAGCGGTTAAAAAAGATAAAAGCCGTATTAACATTTTGAAGTTATCAGAGTTCGGTCTTGTTCAGATGACAAGAAAGCGAAATAGTGAAAATCTCAATCAAATGATGTGTGAACCCTGTCATTATTGTTCCGGTGAAGGCGTGCTAAAATCACGTCGTACTGTCTGTTATGAGATTTTCAGAAAAATAAGTCGTAATTCTGCCCGAGCAACCGGATCTACCGTGACACTGAGAGTTCATCCACGCATTGCCGACATGCTCTTAAAAGAAGAAGAGCCCACAACCAGGAGATTAGAGCAGGATACTCAAAAACGTTTGGTAATTGCTCAGGCAAAGGATCTCAATATAGAAAAATATGAAATAATCTGGCAACGTTGAGTTGGATTATACTATTAACAGGTTACCATGAGCAGATTAAGAGGCAGTTCAGGCAAATCCAAGGGAACAATATATATCATCCTATTTTTGATAATACTCTTGTCAATCGGCTTCTGTTTTTTTCTTTTTTTTGAAGGAGAAGCGCCAGTTGCAGTGATTGATCAACCCCAATTATATATCGGTGCCGAAAGTGAAATTACTGTTACCGCACAGGACAATAAAAGCGGTTTACAATCCGTAAAATTAGTTATATCTCAGAACGGGGTCCAAAAAGAGCTGTTTACAACTGTATTTCCCCGCAAAGGGTATACCGGGGCCATCGGCCAGACGACTGATCAAAGAAAATTAATCTTTAAACCGAAAGAGGCCGGTTTCAAAGACGGACCGGCAACGATAGCTTTTACCGCAACCGATTATTCAGCTCGGAACTTTCTTAAAGGAAATGCAACCACTACCAGCCGTGATGTGGTTATCGACACCACTCCGCCCACGATCAGTATCATTCATAGTGAACAGTATATCAGGCCTGGTGGCAGTGGTATTGTTATTTATCGACTTAATGATCCTGAGGCGCAACACGGGACTGTTGTAAACGATTATTATTTCCCCGGTTTTCTGGTTGGAGATGGTCGGGACGATACCAATATCAGCTACTTTGCCCTTCCCTATCAGACAGAGAAGGTATCCAATTCTTTCGTGATTGCAGAGGATGATGCGGGAAATCAGTCAAAAGTCTCATTTTCGACCATCTTTAAGGCAAAGAATTTCAAAAAAGACAGAATTAATGTTGGCGATAACTTCCTGAACAAAAAGATTCCAGAATTTGAACAGACGCATACAGAAATGCAGGGGAATCCGGTAGAAAAATATCTCTACGTAAATAATGAGCTCAGACAGCAGAATAACAGCCAGATCAGCCTTCTTTGCAAAACACCCGGCCCTGAACGTTTATGGTCGGGAAGCTTTACCAGAATGCCAGGAAGCACGCGCTCCGGATACGCCGACCATCGTACCTATTATTACGCTGACCAACCTATTGACAAACAAGTTCACCTGGGAATTGATATTGCCTCCACCAAACACGCAGATGTTACTGCCGCAGAGAAAGGCGTTGTCGTCCATGCAGACTATCTTGGCATTTATGGCAACATGGTGCTCCTTGATCACGGTCAGGGGATCTTCAGTCTCTACTCCCACCTCAGCCAGATCAACGTGGCAATCGGTGACCAGTTGGAAAAAGGCAGCGTTCTCGGCCTCACCGGAACAACCGGAATGGCCGGTGGTGACCATCTTCATTTTTCAATGCTGATTCATGGTATATTTGTAACCCCAAAAGAGTGGTGGGATCAGCACTGGATAGACGTGACCATAGAAGACCCGCTTACCGACTCGCGGTTCTAAATTGTCCTGTAACAGCCACTGTACAAAGCCTGTAACTGCAATTGTTGCAGCTGTACTGCATTCCAGCCCCCCCAGCAGGAAATGAAACAGAGTAAGCGCTTGCCATTACTTTTTTACAGCTACCTGGCAACAGAAATGCTAGCGCCATTTTTTGCCAGTTTTATCATCATGAATGGTGTCTTTTTCCTGGTAAGACTGATTCCTTTTCTGAATCTCGTCCTTGAATTCAACATCAGTCTCGGTGACTTCATCCGTATTTTTTCTTACCTCTTCCCAAATATGTTTCTCTACTCAATTCCAATGGCTGCTATGCTCGGAGTAACCATTGGTTTTTCAAGACTTTCAAACGATACAGAGATTCTTGCTTTTAAGGCAAGTGGTATCGGAATTTACCATGCCTTGCCGCCCCTCATTTTCATTGCCCTGTTTATCTCTCTGGTGACTGCCTATTTTTCAATCAAACTCATCCCTGCCGGTGACACGGCAATGCAGCAGATGATGTATCAGCTTGCCAAAGAGAAGATTGATAAAGGAATAAAAGAACGCCTTTTTACAGAAGCACTTGGCGATCTCGTTGTTCATGTCAATTCTATCGATAAAAAGACCGGAGAATGGAGTGAGGTCTGGGTCTCAGACATGCGTGGCCGTGAAATTCCGGCCATCACAATGGCAAATTCAGGCAGGATGGATACTAAGATGGAACAGATGATGGTGACTCTGTTACTATCCAATGGCAGTCTTCACATGCCTGAAAATGAGAGCTCCCAGACCGTAACCTTCGATCAATACATTATTAATATTCCACTACAGCCGCCCGCTCGAACACCTGACTTCAAATCACGCGGCACCATGACTATGACTGAATTGCTGGCAGCATCTGAAAAGCACGGAATCGACACCCCTTTTGGTCGCTCCTACTATACAGAGTTTCATAAACGGCTTGTGCTTCCCGTTGGCTGTCTTATCCTGGCGTTGATCGGAATGCCGCTTGGGCTGCAGGCTGGTCCAGGTAAAAAGGCTATCGGCATACCACTAGGGCTCGTTCTTTACATTCTTTATTATGTTCTCTTCACAATGGGACGAAACACTGCCACGACAACCTCTGTAAACATCGAGCTGGCAATGTGGACGCCAAATATATTGTTTTTTCTGTTAACCATTTTTTTGATTAATCGTAGTGCCCATGAAAAATCACTCGTTCCTGGAGTAGTACATCTGGTATATAATTCAGTTTCCAGCTTTATAAAAAATTTTTTACATAAAATTTTTCTATTTATTTCTCTAGAATCACGACGAGCAAAGACTGCTGAAGAAAAATATCTTCATGGAAATGTAAGCAGTCGGGTATTCCATTTTTCAGAATGTGACCATTATTATTGCAAAAATTGTACAATTGAATTTAAAAATGTAGAAGTAGCAATTCAGGCAGGGTTTGTGCCCTGCAGATTCTGTAAAAATCTTATGAATATTTCCTGAAACAACCTCAAATCTTAACTGGCAACAGGAGTGTTCCAATGAAACTTCCCGGATCAGAAGAAATGAGAGCCATAGATGCCTGCGCTATCGAGGAATACGGTATTCCAGGAATGGTATTGATGGAAAATGCCGGCTCCGCTACAGTCCGTTTAATGGAGAAACAGCTCAATAAATTGAAAGGCAGTTTTGCCTTGATTTTTATTGGCCCTGGAAATAATGGCGGCGACGGGCTGGTAATCGGAAGACATCTGCATCAGCTTGGCTGTGAACCTATTTTTTTCTTTCTAATAAATCCTGACAACCTTACCGGTGATGCTGAAACTAACCTGACAATCGTCAAACGCCTTCGTCTGCCTTTGCATGTCATTGATTCTGTGAACAGGGTCAAGACCATATCTGTTCTGTTCAAGCAAATCGAATCAAGGGGAAAACCATGCTGTGCGATTGTCGATGCAATTTTTGGCACAGGACTGGTCAGAGAGATTAAAGGTCACTATGCAGATGCAATTGAGCTCATTAATACTGGTGAATTTTCAAAGAATATACCGGTCATCGCCGTAGATACACCTTCAGGGCTTGATTCCAATACCGGCAAAATTCTAGGTACCTGTATTAAGGCCACGATGACAGCCACGTTCGGATGTGCAAAACCGGGTCAGATTATGCATGGCAGTTCCGCATTAACCGGAAAACTCTGGATTGTCGATATCGGTATACCTCCTGAAGTAATAGAGCAGGCAAACATTACAACATCAATGATTACCGCTGATACTGCAAAATCATGGGCTCATAGACTTATACGAGATAATGACTCGCACAAAGGGACCTATGGTCACCTTCTCATTTTAGCAGGATCTGCCGGAAAGACCGGCGCCGCAATTCTTGCTGCCAATGGAGCTCTGCGAACTGGCTGTGGCCTGGTCAGCCTATGTGTTCCATATGACCTCAACACTATTTTTGAAACTTCACTGGCCGAAGCAATGACCATCCCACTTCCGACGTCTTCTTCCCTGCTCAATGTATCTGATATTACGACAATACTTAGACATGCGCAAGATAAACAGGCCATTGTACTTGGACCAGGCCTTGGAAATGATGTCCGAACGGCGGAACTGGTTCTCCACCTCTACCATCATCTTAAACAACCTGTCATACTGGACGCAGATGCACTCAATATAATAGCCAAACAGAGGGAGCATCTACAAAAAGCAGGTGGTCCACGCATCTTCACACCCCATCCCGGTGAAATGGGTCGACTTGTCAATAAAAACACGGAAGAGGTCCTGGAAAACAGGTTAAGTGCGACTCAATTATGCCACAGCCTCTATAAAAATGATGATACTGAACTTACTGTAATCCTCAAGGGAGCAGGCACCCTTGTCTTCATAGACAATGGGCATGTTATGATTAACACCTCAGGTAACCCCGGTATGGCCACAGGCGGTATGGGGGATGTGCTCTCTGGAATGATCGGCTCATTTATCTGTCAGGGACTGGAATGTTATGTTGCGGCCGGTATTTCTGTATACCTACACGGTTTAGCAGGCGATATGCTCTTTAATCAGGTTGGTCAAGGGTTCACTGCCAGCGAATTGGCAGATAAGATACCCTTCAGTCTAAAAAATTTACAAGAGAACAAATAAAATGAAAACAGCCCAGGATATAATGACCCAAAATGTTGTCTCGGTCACCCAAGAAACATCTGTCAGAGACCTTGCCCGTGCCCTTTTAAATAATAATATCAGTGGGGTTCCGGTCCTTGATAAAAACGGCAAGTTGTGCGGGATTGCGACCGAAAGTGACCTCATTTTTCAAAACAAACGTTTACATGTACCTCCGTTTATAACCATTCTCGACTCCTTTCTTTTTCTCGACAATCCGGAAAAGATGGAACAGGAATTGAAAAAAATTGCCGGAGCAACCGTACTTGACATCTATACAGAAGACGTTATCTCAATAGAACCCGGCACAGCGCTTGATGAAATTGCCACAATAATGACTGAAAAGAAGATGCACACGCTCCCGGTTCTCTCAGAAAATGGTGAGATGGTTGGTATTGTAGGTAAAAAAGATATTATCCGAACCATTCTATGATGATGAGCTCTTTCACCATTCAACTGGTGAAAGAGCCTTGTCAACAAGATAGTTGTTGCATTTCACAAAGACATCTGAGCCCAGAAATCCACGATGAGCGGATAAGGGAGACGGGTGACTTGTTTTCAGTATCAGATGCTTGCCAGGATCGATAAGATCTGCTTTCTTCCCGGCAAAAGCTCCCCACAGCATAAAAACAATGTGTGTTCTTTTTGCAGAAATCGTTTTGATTATGTCATCAGTTAAACGATGCCAGCCAATATTGGCATGAGAATTCGGTTGTTTTGCTATAACCGTGAGACTGGCGTTTAATAACAACACCCCCTGCTCCGCCCATCTGGTCAAATCGTTATTTAACGGGCGCTGACGGTCATTATATAAACTTCTATCGATCTCCTTAAAGATATTTCTAAGTGAGGGCGGTGCAGGAGTTCCCTCTCTGACAGAAAAACATAAACCATGGGCTTCTGAGCGGCCCTTATTTTCATTGAAATATGGATCCTGGCCAATAATCACAACACCTACTTTCAAAAATCCAGTAATCCTCATCGCGTTAAACACCAGCTCTCGCGGGGGATAAACTTTTTTCCCTTGAGATGCTGATCCATATGCGATCTTGACCAGTTCTTTATGAAATCCTTCTTTCAGAAGAGGTACCTGTTCTTCCCAGAGCATAGTGTGTGGTCGTTTACAATGAACGAGATTACAGAAGATATTAGTCTTTGTTTAGGCGGTAAAAGATTCACTATTTGAGGTTTGATGCAGCTCCATAATAAAATCAGCTGCATCTTTTTCATCTACAATTTTATCAACGGTACATTTTCTCAATATATTTTCGCCCATTTCCTTACACAGACAATTCCCGGAATTAAGTACTATCGAATATCCATTATTTTTTTTGATTGAATTAATACCTTTCTCACCATCGAGGTCCACTCCAGAAAAGACAAACCCGGCGACCTTATCCTTGAAAACAGATGTTATTGAATTCATAAGAAGATCGATAGGACCATAGCCTGAAACAGGCTCAGTTTTTCTAACGGTATATTGAGCACTATAGGGTTTCATGTAAACAGTATCAATGGATGAGGAGACGTAACAATTGCCTCCCTCGATAGTAAGGCCGTCGACCATTCGATGCACCTTAATATTGCTTACCGCGTCTAGATACTCGGTAAATGCGTCCACATGCTTGTCATTTTCATACAAAACGACAACAATTGCACCGCTTATATCACTTGGCAGCTGGGGGATAACGCGCAGCAGGTTGGAATACCCCCCAAGGCCAGAACCTATAACAGTTACAAAATTGATTCGTTTGTACTTGTTGGTCAAATTTACTTCGAGAAGATCACCGCATTGATTGCATTTAAACTCGTTGAGCAGACTTTTCTGCTCAGCATGGAGGATATTTCTGGCGCCACATTCCTCGCAAAATATAATATCACTTGGTTTAATCTCACTCTGAGGAATATCATCCTTGGTCGTGAAAGCCGGCTCAACCGGTCTCACCACGACCTTGGAAGCATATAATACTTTATAAACGATCTCCTGATCAAACGAGCCGATTTCTTTTTGTTGAAAAAACGAATCTTTACATACAAAATCAACCGCCCCATTCTTGATGGCATCAAAACCTCGGGCGGTTCCTTCCCTGGTTAAACTTGAAACCATGATTGTTGGCGTCGGCATATGTATCATCAAGTGCTGCAGCGAAGTCATGCCATCCATTAACGGCATTTCCATATCCATAATAATTACGTCGGGATTCAGCTTGAGTACCTTGTCAAGCGCCTCAATACCATTTACAGCTTCTCCGATGATTTTAATGGTGTTCGTCCTTTCAAAGATCTCTTTCAACAATCGTCTGAAAATCAATGAGTCATCAACGATTAGAACTCTAATCTGCTTTGGTAATGAGCTAATCTTGGTTTTCTTTGCCATAACCCTGAAAATAAGACCTGAGTATTAATATGGAATTTTTTTGACCGGTATGCTTATTTTATACCTAATGAGTAATAATTCAAAATAGAAATTACTGAATTTTCATTTCAGAGATACAAAGCTTGATTAACGATATAATCTCCAACACTATCGGTGACAAAATGTTTCCACGGAAGATTTTCCCTTATTCGTCTTTTGACCTCAGTGGAAGATATATCATCCGTGCCAGTGGCAAGAAGTCGAATACTGTTTCGCCCTTTTCCATTATGCCATGTATGACCATGATCACTATCCACCTTGAAACTGTTTCGATTTAAGAGCTCAAATAACCTGGTCTTGTTGTATCCCGGCCTGACAACAATGATAAAATCGGTTTGTGAAATGACAGAGCGCCAGCGGTACCAGCTTTCAATTTCAAGAAAGGCATCACAGCCAATGATAAAATGATACTTTATTGATCGATCCCCTCTATCCTGAAATATTTTCAGGGTATCAATGGTATATGAAGGATGAGAACGTTTTTGCTCAAGGTCGGAAATGGAGAACTGTTCAAATGGTGTTATTGCAATTTTCAACATGGCAAGCCGATGGTTAAAACTGCAGATATATTCACCGCTCTTATGAGGGGGGTAGGCAGAAGGGATAAAGACAACCGTATCTATCCCGGCTTCAACCAGGGCTGCAGTTGCACACTGTATATGTCCACGATGTACAGGATCGAAGGTGCCTCCAAAAAGACCGATATCAGGCATCAGTCACGTACCTGTCCTGTCCCGTAAATAATAAATTTTCGAGTGGTTAATTCTTCAAGTCCCATAGGACCATAGGCATGCAATTTAGTAGTGCTGATACCTATCTCTGCGCCAAGTCCAAGCTGTCCACCATCGTTAAATCTGGTAGATGCGTTTATCATCACAGCAGAAGCATCAACGTCCGCGATAAACTGATGGGCAGTCGTGTAATTCTCTGTAATGATAGTTTCTGTATGCTGTGACCCATACATTGCGATATAATCTTTTGCTTCTTCTGTTGAACGAACAATTTTCACACAAAGTTTTAAATCAAGAAACTCCTGCCCCCAGTCATTCTCTGTGGCTGGCGTGACATTTGAACCGAGTGCGACAGATCGCTCACAGCCGTAGAGGGTAACTGCGCTTTGGGCGAGCTCCTGCTCAATCGCCGGTAGATAGTGTTCTGCAACATCTTCATGTATCAGCAACCCCTCAAGAGCATTACAGACTCCGGGTCGCTGCACTTTACTGTTGACAATGATTGGTGTTGCCTTATCAAGGTCAGCCTCGCTATCCACATAAATATGGCATACTCCCTTGTAATGTTTCAGCACTGGAATTCTGGAATTTTCAGCTACGAAACGTATGAGGCCCTCGCCACCGCGGGGAATGATGAGATCAATTAATTCCTCATGCCTCAACAGTGCGTTGATCGCCTCACGGCTGGTAGTTGAAACAACCTGCACTGCATCTGGATTCACCTGATTGGCAGATAATGCCTCCTGGAGGACTGAAGCAAGGGCTATATTTGAGTTTATTGCCTCTGAGCCCCCTCTTAAGATACTTGCGTTCCCCGTTTTCAGACAAAGTACGGCGGCGTCAATTGTGACATTGGGGCGGGATTCGTAAATCATGCCAATAACACCAAGCGGTATTCTCATCCTGCCGACCATTATGCCGTTTGGCCGTCTCGTCATAGTTGATATCTCGCCAATGGGGTCAGGAAGAGCAATAATTTCATTGATTCCTTGCCTCATGCCGGCAATAACCTCGTCAGTCAATGCAAGACGATCGAGCATTGCAGAGGACAACCCTTTTTCCCTCCCTGCTTTCAAGTCTTTATCGTTGGCGATTTGAATTTCTGTTTTCCTGGACACCAGTAGGTCTGCAACAGTTTGTAGAATTCTGTTCCTGGTTTCTGTGGTGGTTGTGCCAAGGAATCTTGATGCTGCCTTCGCCTTCCGGGCCATTTCTTCAATCGCCAGATTTTCAGCCATCTGAGTACTCCCTGTTATCCTTTAAGAATGTTCAAGAATCACTAGATTATCTCGATGCATAATTTCGTCGTTGTCTTTATAACCGAGAATCATCTCTATTTTACTTGAATGTTTACCTTTTATTTTTTCAGTATCTTCAGAACTATAGTTAATGAGCCCAATGGCAATAATCCTCCCACTCTCATCGCAGCAATGGACAGGATCCCCGACCCCAAATGTTCCCTGGATCTTTTTGACGCCCGATGGCAGCAGGCTCTTTCCCCTGTCGCATAGAGCTGCACATGCTCCTGCGTCAATGGTCAGTGTGCCCTGTGGTTTCAGAACCGTTGCAATCCATCTTTTTCTACTCTTGATTCTTTCTTTACAAGGCAAAAAGAAAGTCCCAACCATCTGGCCACTGAAGAGTTTTTGTAAAATCTCTTTTTCTCTGCCTGGGCCAATAAATGAGCTTCCCCCACCAGATGAAACAATCTTTGCAGCATTAATTTTCGACTCCATACCACCGCTTCCCAGGGAGCTCTTTACATGATGAACCAAGGCCTCAACTTCCGAAGTAATTTCGGTGATAGTATATATCGGTTCTGCTGTGGGATCATTCTCCGGGTTACCGGTATATAAACCAATTACATCTGTCAGGCAGATAAACATATCAGCCTCAATCAGATTACATATATAGGCTCCGAGTGTGTCGTTGTCGCCAAATCTCAATTCCTTAACTGAAACGGTATCATTTTCATTAATGACTGGAATAACATTAAATTTGAACAGCGTCAGCAAGGTGTTTCTTACATTGAGGTAGCGCTCTCGAAGTGCAAGGTCAGAATGGGTCAGGAGTACCTGTGCGGTATTAAGATTGAATGACGAAAAGCACTCTTCATAGGTCTGCATTAATGATGACTGACCAATAGCAGCAAGTGCCTGTTTCTCTTTTATCCCAAGCGTTGAAGTTTTATTATATGAAATTTTTTTTATACCTGCAGCTACAGCTCCGGAACTGACCAGTATCACTTCTCGTCCACTATTGTGGAGGAAGCAAATTTCCCTGACGATATTTTGCACCACATCATTGGCAATGCCATTTTGATCTGTCAAAACGGCGCTGCCGACCTTTACGACGATTCTACGGGCCTTGTCGAAAAGTGTCTGGCGCAGATAGAGGCCGTCTTCAATTGATAACGTTTCAATCACCGGTCAGAGACTCCTTATTCGTCACATCTGTTGTTATGATCTTATCAAGGGTTTCTGAGAGTTCATATTTCAGTAGCTCAATCCCTTCGCCGGTGGCAGCAGAAACAGCAACCGTTTTTAATCCATGTTCTTGAAACGAATGGATAATTTCTGAGGTCATCTCGGGATCTACAAGGTCGATTTTATTGACAACGATTATCTTTACTCTGTCGGCAAGATCCTGTTTGTATTTTGATAATTCTTTTTCAATTACTTCATAGTGCTGCCAATGGTTGTCAACAGAAATATCTACAATATGAAGCAAAATCCTGGTACGTTCAATATGTTTTAAAAATGACAGACCGAGACCGGCACCTTCGTGAGCACCTTCGATGATTCCCGGAATATCAGCAATTATATATGGCTCATGGAATTTGAATTTTAAGACCCCGAGTTGAGGCTCAAGCGTTGTGAACGGGTAATCCGCAACTTTGGGATTTGCCGCTGACAGTCTCGACAAGATACTTGACTTGCCGGCATTAGGCAAACCGACCAGTCCGACATCGGCAATAAGTTTCAACTCTATTTTCAGCCAGCGCTCATCACCCGTTTTACCTTTGGTTGCAAATCTCGGTGTTCTGTTTGCCCCTGAAGCAAAATGTGCATTGCCAAGACCGCCGGCTCCGCCAAGTGCGGCAGGAAAATCCTGATTATCTGCTACAAGATCGACTAATATTTCGCCAGTTTCAGCATCCCTGATAATTGATCCTGCTGGAACGTCCATAGTACAGCTTTTCCCTTTACGACCGTGCATATCTTTACCCTGCCCATGCACACCTCTCTCGGCTTTAAAATGTGACCTGTATTTGAAATCGATTAACGAATTTTTTGTTTTCGTCGATCGTAGTATAACATTACCGCCTTTGCCACCATCACCACCGTTTGGACCACCCTTGGGAACATACTTTTCCCTTCGAAAACTGACACATCCGTTTCCGCCATCACCACCTTTTACATAAAACTTAGCTTCATCTACAAATGACATCGGATACCCTGTGTCCTCATTTCGATCAAAAAAAAACTCGATCAATTACTTATAGTAATGATCGAGTTTAAGGGGATAACGCTGCAATTGAATGCAGTTTATCTGCTTCACTTATAATGCGGGATAAACACTCACTCTTTTTCGTTTTTTGCCAAACTCCTCGAAAGTTACCACTCCGTCTATTTTAGCAAAAAGAGTATAGTCCCTGCCACACCCAACATTACTTCCTGGATGAATTTTTGTGCCAAGCTGCCTTACAATAATATTTCCAGCCTTGACATTTTCACCACCGTATTTTTTAACACCGCGCCTCTGACCACCACTGTCGCGTCCATTTCTGGAACTTCCACCTGCTTTTTTGTGAGCCATGCCTTACTCCTCATTATCGTGACAGAAGAATTTTTGTTTCTGCCTTGTTACATATTAATCTCTGAAATTTTCAAAGCAGTATACATTTGGCGATGCCCGCGCATCAACCGGTACCCTTTTCTTCTTTTTCTTTTGAAAACGTTAATCTTTCGGTGTTTTCCCTGCTCCGCTATCGTCGCGATAACTTTAGCATTTTCAACAACTGGAGTGCCAACAGTCACCTGCTCTCCGTCAGCTATCAGCAAGACGTCATCAAGCTCGATGGTGTCACCCACATTACCGTCTACTTTTTCAACCCTCAGTTGGTCTCCTGATGACACTTGATATTGCTTTCCACCAGTTTTGACTATCGCATACATAATTACAAACCTCTCAAATATTTTTAGATCTCCAGAAGAGATGTTTCCACTCAGGACCGCAAAATAAACACTATTGACTCAAGGTTGTCAACTTTTTTCAATAGTCAAATAAAGAGAATTTATTGATAATCTGTGTGCCTGTTGTGGCAATTAGATGCGAAAAAAGCAATGTATATCATTTTACACCGGAGGCCTCCAATCGTGATGCCGTTTTTCAATATCAGGAGTTTTAGCCGAGTCGATCGCTTTCTCTTTTTTTCCGTATTGAACAGGCACGCTCAAATGCAGCTTTTTTACCATGCTTCCTGATAGAAACTGAGGTCTTACCCTGTTTACCCTGGGCCGTCACCCAACTGACCTCATAGCGATTCAGTATTTCATTATGCCTGACGCCGACAACACCGGTCCCTGAGTTACTTACCGTAACCATATGCTTATTGGTGCGCACCTTGCCAAGCTTTTTCTCTGTCTGGTCACGCCATGATATAGCCGAGAGAAGACTTGAATACCTTCCTCCGCATTTTCTATCGGAAAAAAACTTGGAATGAGTTTTTCCAAGAAAACGTACTCGCACATACCATCCATGAGTCCTCTTTGAATCCTGATCTATACGAGCAATATCTTTATGTTTTTCTAACAACAATTTCTGCTTTTTGTCTACATCTACCACTTTATTGAACCTCTCAATTTCTGGTTAATATTTAGTAATGATAAAGCCGACGCCTTATCGTGCTTATCATCACTTTCAAATAATTTCTCGTACACATAACTGACGAAGCAGTGTATTAATTATTCTCACAAGCAAGCCATAGACTACATAGTTAGTCAGGGCCTTAATGTCAACACTTTTTAGCGCTGTTTCATAAAAAAAACTACCACAAATGCGCATGCCAAATTAATTCTTATTTTTTGTCAGGCGCTCACAACTTTAACTAACACTTAGATAATGAACGAAATATCATCCAATTTAGAAACACTTATTAAAACGATAAAAGCGCTTCGAGGGAAGCAAGGATGCCCCTGGGACAAAAAACAGACAACAGAGTCACTTCAGAAATATCTCATTGAAGAATTTGATGAAATCCTCCAGGCCATCGATAACAGGGATCTACAGAACCTCAGCGAAGAACTCGGTGACTTTCTCTATCTGATAATAATGATATCAGAAATCAATGAGAATAATGGCACGTTTTCTCTAAGGGATGTCATCGATGGAATAAATGAAAAACTGATTAGAAGGCATCCACATGTTTTTTCAGGTACCAGTGTTAAAGATGAAAAAGAACTCCGAAAACAGTGGAATAAAATCAAAGCAGCTGAAAAAGCTGAAAAATTATTTGACTAATACGCATTGTTTTAGTAAATAATTATCTCTTGTTGTCTGAATTATTTAAGTTGTCTTCGGGGAAACTCGAAACCTCTTCGCTCTCTGCCGTATAACAGTGAAAGCGAGGGCCGCCCAGCGGGTATAAAACCCGCGAACCAACAACGTCCATGAGGAGGAAATCATGAGAAGGTACGAACAGATCTACATTCTTCGCCCGACATTAAGCGAGGATGAGATCACCAAGGTAGTTGAAAACACAAATCAGATTATCACTGAAGAGCAAGGCGGTATCATCTCCAACATTAAGTGGGGAATGAAAAAACTCGCCTACCCTATCAAAAAAGAACTTCAAGGCTATTATATCTTTTCGGATTTCGCCGCTACCCCAGCAGCAGTTGCAGAAGTAGAGCGTAAATTTCGGATTGATGACTCTGTTTTAAAATACATGTCTATTAAACTCTCGGACTCAATCAGTGCCGAAGAAATAGAAGTTGCACAGAATGATGCTGCTGCCAAAGCAGTCAGCCTCGAGCAGGAGACAGAAGAAGCAGACGTTGTATCAAAAGAATCAGGTAATAAACCAGAAAAAGCCGTCGTCCAGAAGGCTTCTGATTCTGA
>CAZOWJ010000019.1:0-52176 GCA_964583415.1 uncultured Desulfocapsaceae bacterium | reverse complement strand
ATAGAATGGCTGGAGCAACACCTTAAAAAAGCAGAAAAGAGGTTAGTTGATGCCCGACTGAGTCTCAAGAAAAACCCGAGGAGCTATAGTGCTAAAGTAACCATACAAAGTGCTGAACGACACCTGACGGATCTCAGGAAGGACTTACAAATTGAGAGAAAGAAAAGTGTCTCTCATCAACACATCAATCTGAATGCAAGGGCATAACGTGCTGGAACACACCAGCTCGAAAATATCTTGTGACAACTTTGTTGATTTTTACAGAACCTCTTTGAACTTCGAATTAATAGATTCCCATCAGGGAAGCTCCTGCAGTGGCAAAGGTTTTGGCATGTTAGATTAACCGTTTGTAATCTTAACGATAGTATCGAATTTCAAGGTATAAACTGTTCCTGAGAATCTGCCGTTATAGAAACTGCAGGGTTATGAGGAATAATCTCCTATACTGCCTCACTTTTAAGCATTCCTCAATGTAAGATACTTCTTGACAATGAATGCTAAGCATAGCTAATTCAGTATCTATGCTCTTTTGCACGTCCAGGATGTATACCTTTTCTCCAAGGGAAAAAGTATGTTTTTTCAAGCTGCCGGGATAGAAGTGGCCCTCTGGGTTCCACCCCTTGTTGCCTTCGTTATCTCCTTTTTTACCTCCATGAGCGGGGTATCAGGAGCGTTCCTGCTGCTCCCCTTTCAGATGTCATTTCTCGGCTATACCACTCCATCAGTGAGCGCCACCAATCAGTTATTTAACATTGTAGCCATTCCCAGCGGGGTCTATCGATATTGGAAAGAGGGCAGGATGGTCTGGCCCCTGACATGGATTGTGATTGCCGGCACCTTGCCTGGTGTTCTGTTCGGGGCCATTGTGCGTGTCAAGTATCTGCCGGATCCTCAACAGTTCAAGATGTTTGCTGCCGCCGTTTTGCTCTATATCGGCATCAGGATGATCCGAGATCTGCTTGGGAAAAACAGTAGAATCGAAACTATAGCGCGGAGTGAAGAAAGATTTCACGACAGAGTTAAGCAACATCGGGCAAAAAAAAAGACCACCGACTGTTCAGACTCTCCGGGCTTATCCCCTGTCCGATTAACCCACTTCAGTCTCCGGCGATTCGGTTATACTTTTTACGACGAACACTTTGATGTATCTACCCTGGGAATTTTCTCACTCAGCCTCGTCGTTGGTATTGTCGGTGGGATTTATGGTATAGGCGGTGGCGCAATAATCGCCCCTTTCTTTGTGACGTTTTTCAGACTTCCCATATATACCATTGCAGGAGCTTCCCTGATGGGGACCTTTATAACCTCAGTTGCTGGCGTCGCCTTTTATCAGGCTATCGCACCATTTTATCCGAACATTTCAGTTGCGCCTGACTGGCTGCTTGGAACTCTTTTTGGGTTAGGCGGGATGGCTGGCATGTACCTTGGGGCCAGGAGCCAAAAACATTTTCCGGCAAAAGCGATCAAATGGATGCTTGCGGGTATACTCGTCTTTACGGCCCTTAAATATGTTATTGATGCTCTTTTTTAAATAAACCCAACAACAGGAATTAAATGTCCCTGTCATCCTTTACCGGCTCCAACACCAACGACACGGTGAATATCGGAGATAATTCCCTGTTAATCTTTTAGATAGTTGAAAAGGCGATTGAAACGTTCGTCCAGCTGATTGTTCCACTTTTCATCCCCTTCCCTGTATTGAAATTCCTCGGAGATTTCGCCCAGGGCCTCACGCACCTGCCATTTGTGTTGAAAGGTTCTGCCATCAAGTTTTGCCAGAAATACTTCATAGGGAATTGATATTCCCTCAGACCTAAAATAGTCCATGCTGGTCGGTGAGAACTCGACTTCAAAAAGCTCTGCAATTTTTTGTAATTTCGCCATATTATCTTTACTCAGACTTGTCTGAGCGGAGACCGCCTTCGAGAACCTCCGGCTGTTGGGATAGGTTTCCCAGAGGATAGCGTCAAGACCGTCAGGTGGTATATGGGCTTCTGCAATTTTCTCCATCGCACCTTTGGTGATACTGTATTCAACAGGTTTAAATGTTTGCTGCTGAAAGACGTTTTGCAGAAAAAACAGAGAAACAAAACAGACGAGCGCGGCGATAATCGGAGTCGTGATCCACCCGCTTGTAATGCCGGCAACCGTTTTCCATTTTATGCCCCTCCCTCCCTTAAGCAGGCCAATGCCTATTACAGCCCCGACAATAGCCTGAGAACTTGATACGGGTACGAGAGGTATCGTCGGAAGGTTGTGGCTCTGGAGCCACGCTTCCAGCGATTGCGATGAAAAGAGGAACAGGACTGCTGAGTGCGACCAGACCACAACGGCGGCAGACACCGGTGTCAGAGTAAAGATTCCTGTTCCGACGGTCAGCATGACCCGCTTGGAATAGGTAAAGACACCGACTGCAATAGCAACGCCACCGAGAAAAAATAGTTGTTGTGCAGGTGACAGGCTCATTCCGAGAAAATAGAGCGTATCAAAAGGAGCTACCGGTACAAAGACTCCCATCACATTGGCAATATTATTTGCGCCAAGTGCATAAGATCCAAATATTCCTGCCAGCAACAAAGAGTAACGGGTAATCGTATCGAGTTTAAACATATGAACTCGAAAGCGATTTATCGAAAATGAAGCTGCCAGGTAAAAGATGATTGCGATCCCCGCCGACAAAAGAGGGCACAATATCCATGTGGAAACGATCTTGGTCAATGCGCCCATATCGGTAACTGAGCCTGAAAAGAAGTTCCATCCGATAATTGCCCCGACAATAGCCTGTGATGTCGAAACCGGAAAGCGCGCAACGGTCATTAAATAGACACTGAGTGCGGCAGAGAAGGCAACGATGAAGGCTCCTGCTACCGCATTAACAGCACCAAGTTTACCAAGCGTGTGAGAGGCCCCGGCACCGCTGATAACTGCACCAAGGATAACAAAAATACTGCAATAAATTGCTGCTGTACGAAACTTGATCATCTTTGACCCGACAGCAGTGCCAAAGACATTTGAAGCATCGTTTGCGCCCAGTGACCAGCCAAGGAAAAAACCGCTTGAAAGAAAAAAAGAAAACATGAGAAGGCCCCTAGAGGCTGCGCTTGATTGTATATATATTGAGCCTGTCTGCGATGTCCTCTGCCCGGTCTGCTATTTTATCAAGATGACGGGCAAAATCCTGCTGCTGCATTTGGTGACTCAAACGCAGATCCTTATTATTAAAAATTGCTGATTGCAGTCGGGAAGAGATCTTGTCACTCTCTGTTTCCCAATAAGAAACCTTGTGAAGGTGGCTTGAAACTGAAGAGATATCGGTAAAAAATGCGCGGCATGAACGAACAATTGCTTCGTTGGCTTCAATCACCGAGTTAACGAGTTGTCGGAAATCATCATGGAACTCATCGCACAGTTCCGGCTTTTCGATTTCAAAGCGCCAGAGCGCTCCCTTGAAGCGATCGAGCAGTGAATCCATATTCTCCAGAAGCTCCATAACATCGCCGCGGGACTCAGGAATAAGTGTTTTCTGGTAGAGATGTTCATTTATTGATCGTCTCAAATCATCACCCGCATGTTCACAGGCGGCAATTTCTTCCAGTTTCCTTGAAAAGTCCTCCAGGTTACCGGATAAATAGTAATCGCATCCCTGGCAGAAGATCATACCGGACCTGCTCACCTGGTTAAGGAATTCCTCGAGTTGTTTTTCAATACCAATTTTATTTTGTAATATCTTCATTTTGTTTCAGGCTCCTTTTTCCGACCTTTGGAGGCACGATGATGTCGCCATGATTTATAGAGTGGCCAGACAAAAGAAAAAAGAGCAACTAACAGGACTATCAATGCCAGCTTATCCCTGTAAAACACGCCATAGCCATCCATCATCACCGCACGCCGGAAATTCTCTTCAACCATTTTGCCAAGTACGATTCCAAGAACAATCGGGGCAACCGGAAAACCATATCTCTTAAAGAGCCAGCCCACTATGCCAAACCCAATGCATGCGGCAACATCGAACATTGACCCACTTACGGCAAAACTGCCGATAATTGCTATGGCCAGGATAAGCGGATACATGACTCCCTCGGGCACAGAAACCACCTTGATGAAAAGGCGATTGCCATAGAGACCAAGCAACAGCATAATGACATTGGCGACGATCAGGGCAGAAAAAATACCGTAGACAATCTCGGGGTTGTTCTGGAACAGCATTGGCCCAGGTACGAGGTCGTGGAGCATGAACGCTCCCAGTAAAACGGCATCGGTTGCACTTCCCGGAATGCCAAGAGCAAGGAGCGGTACAAGCGCGCCGCCGACAGAACTGGAATTGGCACTCTCAGCAGCAGCGACTCCCTCAAGAGACCCATGTCCAAATTTCTCGGGCTCCTTGCTGGCACGTTTTGACATGTCATAACTGATGAACGCAGCGATTGTAGCACCGGCCCCAGGGAAAATACCGATGATCGTACCAATTATAGAGGAGCGCAGGATCGTATATTTTATCTTCATAAACTCCGCCAAACTGGGAAGTTTATTATCAATTTTGTCCATTGTCCTGCCGACACCGGTCCAGGTCTCAAATTTAGCAAAGACAACACTGACTGCAAAGAGACCAATAAGTGCGGGAATAAGCGTGAATCCGTCGTACAGCAAATCATTGTCAAAAGTGAAACGAGACACCCCTGAAATAGGATCAATCCCAATAGTCTTAATAATCAGACCAAACAGGATGGCAACCATTGATTTTAAGACGTTCCCGCGGCTCATGGAAGCTACCGTTGCCAGTCCAAACAGGGCAAGGGCGAAATAATCGGCTGGACTGAATTTCAGTGCCACTCTGGCCAGAGGAACAGCAAACAGGATGAGGATGACGACGCCTACAGCACCACCGATGGTAGATGCCACAAGGGCTGTGCCAAGACCTTTGCCAGCCATACCCTGCTGGGTGAGTGGATAGCCGTCCATGGCAGTCACCGCAGCCGATGGCGTCCCCGGGGTGTTAATGAGAACAGCCGTAATTGACCCCCCATAGTTAGAGGCAATGTATATTGAAGTCAGCAGGATAAGGGCAAGGGCCGGGCTCATGGTATAGCTGAACGGCACAAGAAGGGCTACAGCCGTGGATGGAGAAAGGCCGGGCATCGCTCCTGCCAGAATTCCGACAATCACACCTGCTATTATTATTAAGATCGGTTTCCAGCCAAGTATGACCGAAAAACCGATTGCAAAACTATCTGCTAGATCCATTAATTCACCGTTAACAAATCATTTCATTAGATAAAATTCTCGAAAAACCCAAGCGGCAGCTGAATGTAGAGCAGTTTATAAAAAATAACATAAGAAAATAATACCCAGCCTGAACATACAAGAAAGACGATAAGTGGTTTACGGTATGACAGCATGTACATAAGAACTGCCAGAAACAGAAATGAACTGATAAAATAGCCAAGAATCTCTATTGCAAAATAATAAGCAACGGTAAGAATGATACCTAATACAAGAAAGCCCAGCCTACCGCTCTTTGGATCTTTATCAATTTTTCCGGTAAAACAGAACAACAGCAGCGCTCCACCAAGCAGCACTGACCAAAATATCCATAATCGCGGAACTATCGCAGGGCCAGCCTCTTCACCCGGGAAACTGTACGTTACCGCCCAGAGCAACAACGAAAAAGCAATCATCACCGTTGGAATGATGGTCTGACCGGTAAAGGCTCTTCTTTTTGAAAATCTGAAGGCGGCGATAGTCCCACAACTTGCAAGCAGCAGGAGCATGAACCAGAGAACCAGACCGTTGCCTTCACTGAAATATTCCATGATATATCCTTGAGTTACCCCTGCCGCAAAAGGTCTGTTGTTACTTTTGAAGCAGGGATAGCTTTAAATCTCGGTCTGGTTATTTAATTGCACCAATCTGTTTCAGAGCTTCAGCAAATTCCTGCTGATTTATTTTGATCGTTTTTACATATTCAGCCTCTTCTATAAAAAGAGGAGTAGCGCCACCACGTTGGACATATTCCTGCCACTCGGGGTCAGCATTTACCTTGGTGAACAGGTCATTATAAAATGCTTGGGCCTCGGCCGGAATACCTTTCTTGGTCATAAAGCCGCGCCACATAATTTCGTCATCAAGCCCCTGCACACCCAGTTCTGCAAACGTTGGCGCATCTGCAAATTCACCCTCAAGTCGTTCTGCACTTGAAACAGCCGCAACTTTCAGATCCGGCCTGCCGATCACATCCTGCGGGTTACCTACATAGGCAACCCCGTGGCCGCCGAGAAGCGCTGCCATTGCCTTGCCACCACTGGCATAGGGAATCCATTTGGCTTCAATTCCGGCAGCTTTCCATGTTTTCATTGCCATGATGTGATCGTTACCCCCTGCCGCAGGGCCAACCCAGATCTGTTTTCCACCTTGTTTTTTTGCGTCAGCAACAATCTGTTGCCAGGTGTTCACCTCTTGATTACGGTTGGTTATAATAGCTTCCGGGTCAGAGACCATTAAGGCCATCCAGTTTAAATCGTCAACGTTGATTTTATTGCCACCGGAGACTATTTTCCCAATGTTTGAACGAGTGACGGCGGCAAACTTATAGCCGTCAGCTTTTTCTGCAAGGATGTACTTGATGGCAACAATGCCGCCGGCACCGCTCTTGTTAATAACAACAAAGGTTGCATCGGTGTACTTGTTAGCAATGGTCGTAAATTTTCGTGCGAATACATCAATTGCCCCGCCCGGTTTCGTGTAGACAATGAGCTTGATGGGTTTTGTCGGGAATTCAGCGAGCGCTGCAGAGAAAGAACCTGCAACAAACGATAGAGCGACCAGCATCACAACGAGTCCTTTTTTCATGGTTTCCTCCTTTGTAATTCCCTGTTCAAGGGAAGTGTTTTGGCGTGCATCTTTCTATAGTGCCTTTATCTGAACCTCAGATTCTACGGCTACATTCCAACGATTTCTTTTGCTGCTTTCAGGTAATTGGTGTTCTCGAAACTGCCAATTTCCAATTTTTCTATGACTGATTTCATGGCTGTGTAATCTTCACTTTCAGCACAGGCTGTTTCGACTAGCGCACCGTTAAAGAGAATCTCACCATACTCACAGATAACCCCGTCAACTGAAAAACCATAGCGTTCCTTATCGACAGCAACAGCGGTCAGGTCAGGGCTTTCTGCAACCAGGTCGAGAAATTCATCCAGCGTGCAGGTCGGTTGTGCCAGCTTGACGGAAGCTTGAAGATTTCCCAGAATAGTTGCCAGTTCTTCTTGTTTAACGGGAAACTGAAATTTGCCTCTCGGCTGAAAAATCTCATATCCTTCTTCTGTATCGCCAACCTTTATTTTAATGTCGAGCAGTCCGTCTCGTATTTTGACATTGGCCTCGTTTGTATGGCGTGACAGGATATACGTTTCACTGGATTGCCGGATCTTGAATAATTTCGCCTGGGCATGCCACATGGAAATGCCGACAATATCAATAATGCCCTGGCCGAATACCCTGAACTCCGCACGGGGAATTACCTGCTCAGCCTCCTCTGTCGAAGTGGCATTGTTCGGGTCAAAAACACTCATATCATTTCTCCAGTATTCAATTAATGCCGATAAGATCAGTCATACAAAGCCCAGTTATCCCCATTGTGAATAGGGGTTCTTGATCAGATTTGAGTTGAAGTATCGAGAATCACCTGTTACTTCCTCTCCAACCCATTGCGGTTTGTCAAACGATTGATCCTCGCTTTCAAGTTCTATTTCAGCAACAATCAGTCCATCGTTTTGACCAAAAAACTCATCGATTTCCCAGGTAAAGCCATCAAAATCGACCTTATATCTGTTCTTCTCGATAAGGGGCTTCTCACAGAGCTCATCCAGCAGTGCCTGAGCATCCTCAAGAGGAATCTCGTATTCATATTCAAGTCTCGTGGCACCGACACTGATACCTTTTATGGTGAGAAAACCTTTATCGTTTATCGTTCTTACACGCACCGTTCTCTCTTTGACAGAGTTAAGATAGCCCTGCCGATAGGCAATGCCGACGGCGAGCTGTTTCCATTCTCCACCTTTCAGCAGGAACTTTTTCTCGATTTCAATTCCCATGTTACTCCTCTCTCTAAAATGCAGGTTTTATATTTTGCAACACACTCTCCGATTATAAGACAATAACATGGTATTTAAAGGTCCCTGATGTTCATTCTTCATGGCATAACTCTTGCTTTACTGAGCACATGTTGACTAATAAGAAGTATTTATATTAAAGATGTCATTATCAACTGATTGACTGCAGCGGACGGCAGCGTCCATTTTTCGAGTTTCTGACTGTCCCCGCTGTTCTTCTCTGGCAAAAAGTATAGAGCGACAGTATCATAAACTAATTACAGGATCTTATAATTCCATATTTTATATTAAAAAATCAAATTATATGTCTTTCTGGTTACTATAAGAATTTCTAATGAAACTTGACCAGCTCCGAACATTTCAGCAGGTAGCCCTCACCCGCAGTTTCACCAAAGCTGCCAGGAAACTCTTTATCACCCAGCCTGCGGTGAGCCAGCAGATTAAGGCGCTGGAAAATACCTACGGCATTAAACTCTTTGATAGGACAGGAAAAAAGATCCAACTCACCGATGAAGGGAAAGCGCTTTCTTCTAAAATTAACATTTTGCTCAATGAGTTAAAAGATATAGAAAAGCTGTTTGAAGATTTATCGGAACTTGATATCGGCAGGATCAATATTGCCTCAACGGCCATTTTCAGTACCTATTTCCTGCCTCGAGCAATGGGTAGTTTTATCAAAAAGCACCAGGGAATCGAGCTTGAACTGCATACCGGAAATTCTCATAAAGTAATCACCAAGCTTCTCGAAGGCAGCGTTGATTTTGGTTTCGGAGGAGTGGTGAAACCGGAGCCTGATATACAATACACAATGATACACCAGGAGCCTTTTGTATTTGTTGTTGGAGCCGATCATCCTCTTGCAGCGAGCTCTCAAATTGTAGTGGACGACCTGAAGCCCTTTCCTTTTATCTGGCGTGAACACGGTACTTTGATGCGCCGCAAAATGGAAGAAATGCTTGGTGGTGAGCAGGCAACAGTCATTTTCAACAACGTTATTGAAGTGCAGAATGTCGAGACGGTTAAAAGACTTGTTGAAGAGGGCTATGGAGTAACTATTATTCCCGAGGTCGCGGTCAGTCGGGAGATTGCCTCCGGCTGGTTGAAACAGGTTCCCCTTACAGGGCTGGATCTCAGGGCCTCATATTACCTTTTGTATCCGAGGAAAAGGCCCCTCTCAAAGCATGCCCGGGCATTTCTTCATCTTCTGCAGGAAACCGTTCATCTGGCTTACGGTTCTGATTTTCTGGTGTAACCATCAACAGTGACACATCATGATAAAAGCATTTATTTTCGATCTCGACGGAACGCTCGTTAATACAGAAAGGCTCCACTACCGAGCATGGAACCAGGCTCTTAAACAGAATGGAGTAGAAGATATATCATTTGAATCATTTCTCTCATTCGCGGGAACCAGTAATGAGAACGTTGCAGCTAAATTTATAAACAGTCATTCCATCAAAAAATCGATTTCAGAGCTCGTTCTTGAAAAACAGACCCGCTATATGGAACTTGTACCCGATGTAACGCTCTGTGATGGAGTTTATGAGATTATAAATGCATTTAAAGGCACGGTGGCAATGGCGGTGGCCTCATCCTCGCACAGAAAAGAGATTCATGCCATCCTGACGGCCTATAATCTCAAGGACTCATTCAGTCAAATTGTCGGCGGTGATATGGTTGCCAGGCAAAAACCCCACCCGGAAATATACCTGACAACCATTAAATTACTCGGTATTCAGCCGCATCATTCCATTGCTTTCGAGGATTCAACCCATGGACTGCAAGCGGCGAAAAACGCAGGGATGCATGGTGTCGCCATACCCAACGAGTTCACAATGGCTCAGGATTTCAGCCGCGCTGACGTGGTATTAAACAGCCTTAGAGAGTTCAACGAAAACGTTCTGCAGCGTATCTCCCAAAATGGTACATCCACCACCCTCGAAGATCATTCGTCAAAATCTCCTTAAGCTGGACGGACTAACCTGAATATTTCACGAGTTCAAGCGGTCTGTCAGTCGAGGAAACTTGTGATGGGCTATACAAGAGGTATGCCTATCACAAAAGAGACGAAGGATGGCGGGCCGTATTGACTCGTCTGGAGGATGAAAAATCGAGATCACCATTGATCACGGTATATCTGGCAGTGCCCTGTCAATCGTGCTGTTCATTATTTCGAGATCCCCATCGTCCAGCTGCAGTGTTCCGCCAACTGCATTCTCCAGAACCTGCTCAGCCGTTCTTGCTCCGACGAGAGCATGGGTACAGCCGTTCCGGGCTACTGTCCAGCCGATAGCCAGCTGTCCGAGTGTTACACCATGCTTGTCTGCAACAGGCTGGAATGCATCAAGCATTTGCTTGATTCGTTCTCTGTTTTCAACGCTGAAACGGGGTTTGTGGTTTCGCTGATCTCCATCGTTAAAAACCCGTTCGGGCCCAATCTTGCCTGTCAGCAATCCCTGCCCCAGTGAAGAATAGGCAAGGAAGGCGATGTTCTGCCCGTCGGTGTAGGGTAGGATTTCTTTGTCCGGACGTCTGTCAAGCATCGAATAGAGTTCCTGAACACAGTCAAGTTCCCCGGTTGCATTATACTGGCTTATCTGATCGACATCAGTATTACAGCAGCCGATTGCCCTGATCTTCCCTTCTTCTTTCATCTTGAGCAAGGTATCCATCGTCTCAGAAATAGGCGTTGTGCTGTCCTGCCAATGTGTCTGGAGGAGATCAATATGATCGGTTTTCAATCTTAGCAGGCTTTGTTCTACTTCATAGCGGATTACATCGGGGGCAAGACATCTGGAGATCTTGAATTTGCCGTCTTCAGAAGGATGTTTCTCGTCCGTAAAACAATGAAAATCACCCCTTTCTTCGTGCCAGATCAGGCCGCATTTGGTTGCCAGCACTACTTTATCCCGGCGGTCATAAACAGCCTTACCGACAATCTCTTCAGATGCTCCGAAGCCGTACATGGGCGCCGTGTCGATCAGGTTCATGCCTGAATCAATGGCGGCATGAATCGCCGTAATGGCCTCATTCTCGTCTGCGGCACCGCCCCACATCCAGCCCCCGATTGCCCAACTGCCAAAACCGACTACCGATGCTTCTATGCCCGATTTGCCAAGCTTTCTAGTCTTCATAATGATCTAATCCGTTGTTACAATTTTTTACCCGACGATAATGACGGTTGAACGGTTTTCCCCATTACTTCCATGTCCGACAGGTACTCTTCGGACCTGTCGAGATAAAATGATAAGGCTTTGGCAAAATTCTTGCCGACCAGGCCGTCTACAAATACCTGGCTGATCTCCTTGTGCCTGTTAAGGACCAGCTGTGAGCGGTAGAAGATTAGCCATTCTTCTTCCGACATATCCTGGACTATCATCTGGAGTGCCTTGGGTGCCCGCGGCTGATACATCCAGAAATACATGAGGTCCAGAGCGTTTACGATGATGAGCTTTTCCTGATCCCTGGCCTCGTAATCCAAGGTCTGCATCATCATTTTCGGTGACTGCAGCATGTCGAGGACATCTTCTTCCGGAAATTGCAGATCCAGCCGTGAAAACACCCCGAAGAGTTGTGATATCTTGGTTCGATAGGCGGCCAGACGAGCTCTGATGTTGGTCTGTCTGTCAGCAAGACCCTCAATGACAGCCGCTACACAGTCAGATGCAAATTTTGAGATGATCGCAGCCCATTTCTGCAGTGCACCAGAAACATCAGGTACACCTGCCGACAAGAGAACCCCAGCTATGGCCGTGTTCAAAAGAATGGCTACAGGGATAGCAATGATCGAGCGGAAAAAATTTCCCACTGTTGCAGATTTTGGTAATCCCCGGATAGCATTATGACTGGATATATAAATTCCGTTAGCCAGTCCCATTACCGCATATAGCATAATCGGATCGGTCGTTGTTGTTATCCCCAACGTCTTGTCGAGGAGGAGTGTTTTAACAAGATAATCGAGGAGCGGCACCGAGAAGCCTGTATAAAGAAGTGAATCGGCGATTCGACTCCAGCTGACAAGAGAGTTCCAGGGAAGCAATGGAGAACGCCGCAGTCCTCCTCCTCCAAGAACTGACTGGATAATGTTACGAAATCCAGTGATACCAAACCAGATAAAAGCACCGAAGTAAGCAAGGAGCCACCAGTCCTTGGTAAGGTAGAAGGTCAGGAAAGCAGGTGTGAAGCCCAGAAGCACTTTCAGTGTGTTTTTCAGGTTGGTATTGAGGTATTTCCATGGATTTTTCAAGCGCTCACCGGCAACCGATTCATTACGCCCAAGTTTATTTTCACTGGTCCCGCCAAGCCCTCCGAGAGTGACAATGTTGCCAGCCTGTCTGGTATGGACCTGATAGCCGTCAAGACTCCAGTCGGACCACTGACGGCGAAAACTGTTTTTCACAAACGGTAACATCCTGCGCAGGCGGTGGCTCCATGATCCGGATATTATCTGGCTACTGCTATAATGGGTATTGTGCGTCAACCATGCAGTTACAGGGATATGTAACCGGCTTTGGTCTGCTCCGGACGCCTGAACAGCTTTTCTGGCTCTGCCAGGAAGGGTGTCAATCACCACCAGCCCCATACCGTAATGGTGCTCTGCCTGTCCGGTCGAGCCGGAGCCAATTCTGGAACGCAGCGTCTTCTTTTTGTAATAGTTGTGAAACTTTTCAAGATTGTAAAGAATATCAACGAGGTCCAGCTTTCGTTCCAGCATTATCTGGAGTTCAGATTGAAGTTCTTCCTTCTTTTCACTTTTATCAGGGACAAACTTGACCTGTCCGTTCAGTCGCAACAGCTGTTCCTCAAAATCCCAGATTATTGCGCGCACCACCCGTTTGAGGATAATCACATTATCGTCATTGATTGCTTGCTGCAGATCTCCTATGAGTTTGTAATAGTGGCTTGGGTTTTTCAGGTCGACAGCTTCGCCGTTGACCCCTCCAGTACCTGAGCGCCTACCTGAAGAAATTCCATGAACGGCATTTTTCAGATTATAAGCTTCGATATGGGTGAACATTCCCTCTCCTGCATAAAGGAGCTCCAGCGTATCCTGGATTGAGAGGTTGCTGAGATTCAATGTGAATTTTGAGCTGGAATGCAGTGACTGGAGCTTTCTGATCAAAGCATTGGGGCTTAGCCTCAGTCGCTCGGGAAGCTCAGCGGACGCCTGAGGATTGAAGGGATCATGAATGTTTGGATTCTGTGCCGGAAGCAGATACCTGTTAATTATTGTTTCAATGTCCATGTTCCTGAATTTTGACAGGCACGTCTTCAATTCTGCTGTTCGTTTCTCGTCAATATCCGGCGCCTTTAGTTCGTCCAGTATGAGCGGATACTTCTGCTGCAGTTGCGGCAGCAGACTGTTATGAATAAATCTTCCCAGGTGCAGCAGGGAAGGCTGTCCCGCTCCAACGAATAATTTAAAATCATCATAATCGCATGTATCAAGGGACAAACCTAGTTCTGCATTGAGATCGTGCCGATGGTGAGTATTAAAGGCATCTAAGACCTCAAAAACATATTGTTGCTGATATTGGGAGACATCACGCCCCTCTTTCATCAATCCCTTAACTGAATCGTCTTGTAAAAAATCCAACAACGCACTGTTGTCGAGAAACCCGTGGGGTTCCCAGGTAAATCGAATATATTTATCCCGGAAGCATGCAGACATCTCAATCCCGACCTGAATATTGACATCGAGAATGGCACTGGCCTCTATCAATTCTTCAACCACTTCCGGACGAACGAAATTGTAATAGACAACGGTCAGATGACGGATTCCCTTGATCCAGGCATCCATAATGAGGTGGGTCGGCGATTTTCTTCCCTTGGTATTTGCATCATGGACATGATCATCAAATGCAAACTGATTCCACTCTTCAGGCATCTCAAGGAGGTGGTATCTGGCAAGCTCTGCTCTTACTTTTCTCGGGTTGCCAGTCAAGACCATTCGGAAATCATGGGCCAGTTTCAACTGACGAAGTTTGTTATCCCTGCAACGCAGCAACTCCTTCATAATCTGCAGCGACACGCGCGCAGTATTTTTCTGATATAAGGTCGATGAAGTAAATAGCATCTCACCATGGAGTGAGCGCAGCGCTTTAATGCGGTCGCTTGCCTTTCCAGATTCAAGAGAACCGAGCAGGCCGGCAACAGCATAGGCGATACGCAAACCGCGTGCGGCCGACATCTCTTTTATTCCATGCGGATGCATGTGTTCGACAAGGAGTGAACGAAGAGCCTGCGATTGCGGTCCCCGCTCCAGGATATCGTTAACTATTTTGAGGAGCTGATAATCATTTTTATCGAAAAAAATGGCAGGTTGTTTGATTGTCATTATGAGCGCTGCAATGGGCGCGGTCGAACTCCATTAATAGGTGACCTTCTGACCTGGTTTAAAATGAACTTTAAACCGAAAAGAAATACTCTTGCAACATTATTCCCCGGTAAAGAGCGGTCCTGATATATTCGGACAGGGGATGAATGGCTAATAGAAAGATTTAACGGCTGCCAACTGGGCGGCAGCCGTTAAAGAGCATTGATCTTGCCATTGATCAGGAAAGATGTTCCTTAAAGAACGACACAGTGCGGTCCCCGGCGATTTTAGCCTGAACTTCATTGTAGCGCGGTGTCGAGCTGTTATGGAAGCCATGGCGGGTACCTTCATAGGTATACATGACAAAGTTCTTGTTATTTGCTTCCAAGGCTTCCCGATATCCTTCCCGGGTGCCATTTACACGTGGATCATCTTCAGCATATTGCATCATCAGGGAGGCCTCAATTTTAGCAACATCTTCAAGCGCCGGTGCTACGCCATAAAATGGAACCCCGCAATTCAGCTCTGCAGCCATGCTCACGGCAAGCTTATTGACAACACCACCGCCATAACAAAAGCCCGTGGCTCCCAACTTGCCGGTAGACAATTCATGTCCCTTCAGGAACCTGGCGCTGTTCAGCATGTCCATATAGAGTTTGGCCGGGTCCAATGACTTCTGCATGACCTTACCGTCGTTGTCGTTACCTGGATAGCCGCCGATGGGTGACAACCCATCTGGTGCCAGCGCCAGGAAACCTTCCACCGCGGCACGGCGGGCGACATCTTCTATATAGGGGTTTAAGCCTCTATTCTCGTGAATAACCAGCACTGCCGGAAACGGACCTTCACCTGCGGGGGTCACCAGATATCCACGCATCTTCCCCGACGATCCTCCCGGAGAGTCATAGTCAAGGTACTTGGGTTTGATCCGTTCATCCGTAAAAGAGATCGTTTGGGCTTCAGCATAACGGGGCAAAAGAGCCTCCGCCATAGCAAGAGCTGAGCCGCCCACCACAACGAGTTTTGAAGCATTACTGAGGAAATCGCGCCGGCTCATTTGAGTATGACAGTATTCATCATATAAATCATATACTTTGGGGTCGATTGAGTCCTTCGTCATAATTTTCTCCACGAGTTAATTTTTAATGGAATGAGAACTGGCGCTCTCACCATCCGTATCGCTGTCCACTGCATAAACCTTCAACGCTCTTGTTCTATTATTCACGTTATTTATGGCGCCGACATGGCAAATCAGGCTCGTTCTCTCTGACAGGCACGCATCAATTATTGATTATTTCATTTCCATAAAATTTTCAATTCAATTCTCAAACCAATCGTGATACTTCCGTAAAAGAGTGGAATACCTGTAACTTGTTGGTTAAAGACAAAGACATCCTGGTAGCAGCTTATTGATTCTTACTCCGTTTCTTTGAAGAGCTCACGTCCGACCAGCATTCGCCGAATTTCACTTGTACCGGCACCTATTTCATACAGTTTTGCATCACGCAGCAGGCGGGCGGCAGGAAAATCATTTATATAGCCGTTTGCACCAAGGCACTGAACAGCCTCAAGAGCCATTCTGGTAGCCTGTTCCGCGGTAAACAGGATGACGGCAGCTGCATCCTTGCGGATACCGGCACCTGAATCGGCAGCTCTTGCCACGGCATATACATAGGCGCGGGAGGCACACCATGCAGCATACATATCGGCGAGCTTACCCTGCATCAGCTGGAATTCGCCTATAGCACGGCCAAACTGACGCCGCTCGTGAACGTAGGGTATGACGACATCAAGACAGGCTGCCATGATCCCGAGTGGTCCGCCGGACAGAACAAGCCGTTCATAGTCCACCCCGCTCATCAGGACCTCCACCCCGCTGTTAATCTCGCCAAGCACATTCTCTGCAGGAACAAAACAGTTATAAAACACCAGCTCGCAGGTTGGTGACCCGCGCATTCCGAGCTTGTCGAGTTTCGGACTGGTGGTAAAGCCCTCCTTGGTCTTCTCTACGATAAAGGCCGTTATGCCTCGCTGCTTCTTCTCCGGTTCAGTCTTGGCATAGACCACAATGACATCAGCAATGGGGCCATTGGTAATCCACATCTTGGTGCCATTGAGAATATATCCGTTCTTTTTTTTAATGGCCGAAAGACGCATGGAGATGATGTCAGAGCCCGCTTCAGCCTCACTGATTGCCAGGGCTCCAACGTGGTCGCCGCTAATAAGCGGAGGGAGAAACCGTTCCTTCTGCATCTCTGTCCCATTCAGAGTGATCTGGTTGATACAGAGATTTGAATGAGCTCCGTAGGAAAGGCCGACAGAAGCTGATCCCCTGCTGATCTCTTCCATGGCGACAGTATGCTCGAGATATCCCATTGCAGCACCACCAAATCGTTCTTCAGCAGTTATACCCAGGAGTCCAAGATTTCCCATTTTCTGCCATAGTTCTCGCGGAAAACGGTCGTTTCGATCAATATCGGCCGCCTGTGGGACAATCTCGGTTCGGACAAAGTCACCTACCGACTCACGCAGCAGGTTAACTGTTTCGCCCAGATAAAAATCCAGTTGAGGGTAAGTCTTCATGATGCCTCCCGGTCTCGACACGTTTGATCATTCCATTTATATCTTTAATATTATATAATATTTTTTAACACTTATCCCTTGCCAACAGATCAGAAACTAAATCCTTCAGGCAGTTCCTCCTCCCTGGTTCCTTCAGGGACCCATGAAAGGTCGAGGATCGTAAATGTCGAGCAACTCGTCCTGAATATCGGGATGACCCGCATGTCGAGCACAGGTTCCCCGATGCTCAGGTAGCTCATTAAAATGGTGGCAACCCCTTTGAACTCTACGTTGATGAATTTAATCGGCGTATCAAGCAGGTTGAATGCTCCAGATCGTTCGCAGACCATGTAGGTATAAATCCGGGCGGAACCCCTGGCATTTTCGGTGATGTCAGTAATGGTGTTTCTGCCAAGACAGTCCGGGCAATGGATCCGGAACGGCAGATAGATCGTTCCCCGGGACTGACAATCTGCCTGATCACAGCGGCTAGCCAGCAATTTACCTCTGCTCAGAGACTCAAAAAAAATTGCTTCACCTCCATAGGAATGGATGAAGGTTATATCGCGCGGGTTGGTTATACCGAGAAGTTTCCCGTTATCATCACCATCACGAATAGGGGTGTTTGGGGTGGAATGATGGAATGATCCCTTCAGTTTGTAGCGGTTATTTTTTACATAGACCTGACCGGACATGCTCATACCGTTCCTCCTCTAAATATCTTTGCTAATAAGGTAATCAGGGTCCATCAGTATCGTTGAAGTGACATGGGAGCCAACTCCTGCATGACTGATTGCCATCCCCCGTCTGGCACCTTCAACCTGGAGATTCTGCCAATCATCCGGTTTTTCACGATTGAAGGACTTCCAGATTTTATCATCACCATGGTACTCTTCCCAGCGATTCCAGATATGGGTGGCCACCTCAAAGACCTGCATGATACCGGTGGCACCGACAGAATGCATGCAGCCGATCAGGCCGCCGGATAAGTTGGACGGCAATTTACCAGGCTGACCGGTATGGGGGTTGATGTGGTAGCAATCACCGGACTCCACATAATCCCTGCCTTCGCCATAAGGCCGAATACCAATATCCTCGTATGTCTGCACATCACTGATGGTGAATGCATCATGAAGTTCCACCAGGTCAAGGTCCTCGGTGGGATCGACAATACCTGTCATTCCGTAGCCATAATAGGCAGCCATCCGCGCTGCAAGAAATGAAGTAAATCCTGGATATCTTGATGCACCTGGAAAACGTTTACCCAGGTCCTTGTACTGGTCAGGGGTTTCATTGGGCAAGAGCGGGATCTCCATATCCAGACGGTCTGCTGGCCGCAGGGTATGAGAACCCGCCGCAACCCATATTCTTGCTGGCTTGTTTCTGGAGCCTTCGACCATCTGGCTGGCAGTATCCTCGTCGCAGAGGATGGCACATGCCGCACCGACACTCATCAGGCAGCAATCGAGCGCCCGCAGTGGAAAGGCAACGACCGGGGAGTTGAGCACATCATCGACCGTTATTTTCATCGGTGCCTGGGCAAAGGGATTGAAACGGGCGTAGCCATGATGTTTTACTGAAATCTCTGCAAGGGTTCTCCTGAAGGAGTCCTCCGACTTACCGAAAATCTTCCAGTATCGCTGGGCCATCACCGCATAGTAGCCGGTATAGATGTGCCCGAGTGGCGATTCCCAGTCCTTGTCAGCTGCACAGGAGATCAGGAAATTGCCCTCATCCGTGGGTACCTCGTCCATCCGCTCCCAGCCCATGACAAGCACACAGTCCGAGTAACCTGAGGCCACCGCCTTGAATCCTTCCCAGAGAGCTGACCCCCCTGTAGCACCACCGGTCTTTACGCCTACATTCCCGAGTGGATCGAGGCCAAGTCGATCATGGATAACCGCCTCTCCGAGCAGTTGGTCTCCGAAGTGGTCTGCAAAGTGGCCATAATAGCAGCTGTGTATATAGCTTTTCAGGGCCGCCGGCGACTTTTCAATCATTCCTGCAGCCATCCTGAAGGCTTCAATACAGAGTTCTTCAGTGCGCCTGTCAGGGATTGCACGATCGAACTTTGATTGTCCTCCTGCTACCAGGTAAACAGGGCGCTGCATATCTGGAATTTTCAGCTGTTGCTTGCTGAATCTGATCATACCTCTACCTCCCAGTCGGTTAGGGTTTTGGTATGGAAATTTGGGTCAGGACAACCCATGGTTGTAAACTATGCATTCAGAGCCTGATTTTCAATAGTTACTGTCACCCGCTTCACCGCGATTTCCCAACTGGTGGCCGAATAAGGAGCAGAACCGTGATTCCCGAATCTTTATGGTGAAGGGACGAGCGCTCAGTTACTGTTCGACAGAAAGGGAACACTCAAGCAGGTTAGCCCGGCCTCGGCTTTCACGAACTCTGAAATATCTGTTGACCGGACCTTATAGCCAAGCGAATGGACCAACCCTATTGTTGCCGGGAATGCTTGATTCATACAGATAGTATCATGGATCGGAAGCACATTGGCCCCAAAGGGTTCTTCGGGGGGTATTTCAATTACCCTGAAATCCTCAAACGGTCTCTTATCCAGCCAATCCTGATTTATCAAAAGGGTCTCTTCATCCAGAGCCGTACAGCCGGTTTTCAAGTGGAGACAGCCGTTGACCTTAACGGGAATGGTCTCGTAACCAAGGGGTTTAATGATGTCTGTCAGTGCCTTGATTCCACTGCTATCGGTTCTTGGTGATATGCCGACATAGATACGCCGGCCTACCCTCAAGACATCTCCGCCCTCGATTTTCGCAGGCAGTGAAATTCGCTCAATCGTTCGGTATTGGCGGAAAAAGGAAGCTAGTGATTCGCCCTCTTTACGGCGGGATTCTACCCCCATTGATGTCAGGACTGCAACCTCATCGAAAACAATAATCGGGTCTTCAACGAAAACACTGTCCGCCAGGGACAGATTCTCATCCAACCTGATGACGCGGGCTCCGCACAGCTCCAGCGTCCTGCAATAATTTGCATGTTGTTCTCCTGCCTTCATCAGGTTTATGGGCTCGCTTTTTAAAAATGTGAGCTCGCATTCCTGCAAAGCCGGAGAAGGTACATGAGTGACAACGGTCAACACCTGTTTCTCCTTACTTTCTTACCTGAACTCATCGGCTACAGATGTTTATCTGTTGTATGCTGTAGAGGTTGTATCCCCACCCTCCCCCGTCCAGTTGGTATGGAAAAATTCCCCCCTTGGTTTATCAAGTCGTTCATAGGTATGAGCACCAAAATAATCTCGCTGTGCCTGCAGGAGATTGGCAGGAAGCCGGGCCGAGCGAAAGCTGTCAAAATAGTTAATGGCGGCAGAGTGACACGGAACGGGAATACCGTGCTGAAGGGCCGTTACCAGAATGGTACGTAAATTCTGCTGCGTATCAACAATCTGACGCTTAAAAAAAGGAGCAAGGAGAAGATTCTCAAGCGTTGAATTTTCCTTGAAAGCCTCGGTAATCTTATCAAGAAATACTGAGCGAATTATACATCCGCCGCGCCAGATCCTGGCAATTTCTCCAAAATTCAGATCCCATTTGTAGTCGATGGAGGCTTCCCGCATCAGATCAAAGCCCTGAGCGTAAGATATCATTTTGGCCATATAGAGCGCCTGCTCAAGGTCTTGCAATGCTTCATTTTTATTACCGGCATAGGTAACATCAGGTCCGGTTAACACTGCCGATGCCGACAACCGTTCATCTTTCTTTGCAGAAATGCACCGTGCAAAAACCGACTCGCTGATCAACGAAAGAGGGGTGGCTGTATCCAGGGCCGCAATCACTGTCCACTTGCCGGTACCTTTCTGCCCGGCAGTATCAAGGATTTTATCAATCAGCGGTTGATCGTCATCGTCACGATAAGCCAGGATGTCCCTGGTGATTTCTATCAGATAACTGCTCAAAGCCCCTTCATTCCATCGACTGAATACCTGATGCATTTCAGCCGCTGACATCTGGAGAACGTCTTTCATGAAATGGTAGGCCTCGCAAATGAGCTGCATATCTCCATATTCGATACCGTTATGAACCATTTTCACAAAATGACCGGCCCCGCCATCCCCTATCCAGCTGCAGCAGAAGGTACCGTCATCAACTTGAGCGGAAACAGGCATAAAAATCGGCTCGAGTTCCTTCCAGGCAGCAAAAGATCCTCCCGGCATGATAGATGGTCCTTTGAGTGCACCTTCTTCGCCCCCGGAGACACCGGTGCCGACAAACAGCAGCCCTTTTTCGTTCAGGTAACTGACACGGCGTTCCGTATCGTGAAAGTTGGAGTTGCCCCCGTCGATAACAATATCTCCCGGTTCAAGATAGGGAAGCAGCTGCTCAATAAAGGCATCTACGACCTCACCAGCTTTTAACATCATCATCACTTTGCGTGGACGCTCAAGAGAGGAAACAAACTCCTTCACTGAATGAAAGCCGCTGATAGATTTGCCTGCCGCCCTGGTGCCAAGAAAGCGATCTGTTTTGGCACTGGTACGATTGAACACTGAAACGGAAAATCCTTTACTCTCGATATTGAGTACGAGGTTTTCCCCCATAACGGCCAGGCCTGCGATACCTATGTTTGATAAACCATTCATTGAAATATCCGGGTAAGTTAAGATTCAATAATAAGAGTTACTCGATCAGTGCATCAATAATTGCCTGACCAGCCTGTTCAGGAGTACCTGAAATATCAACTATAAGCCCTGTTGTCGGTTCTTCAAGAGTAGAAAGCTGACTCGCCAGAAGCTCCTGTGACATGTACTCATGGGTTCTGCTGGTTAGTCTGCCTTTTAACAGTTCAAAGGAACCTTTTAAGAAAACCGAATGGACCTGTTTCTGGTCAATACCGAGTATCTCACGGTAAGATTGTTTCAGAGCGGAGCAGGCGAGTATCATATTATTACCGTTAAACAGATGATCGGCAATAATCTGGTTCAACGTCTCCAGCCATGGGACACGGTCACGGTCATCGAGTGGAATGCCCTCACTCATTTTCTTTTTATTGGCAATAGGATGATAATCATCCGCATCGTAAAATTTCCAGGCCAACTTTTCGGCCAGGATCTCCCCGATGGTTGTTTTACCGCAGCCCATAGGACCAATCAATACAATGACCATCAATCACTCCCTCATATGGTATTATGTTATGCTTGTTAGGTCTCGCACCCGAAATCAGGTGTTGCAAGTAAATAAAGTACCGCTGCAAACATGAATCCAGCCAGGCCCTCTGTCGCTGAAACCAGCCAGCTCCTTCGGCGAGCGGTGCAACACTGCTTATCATCTCATCAACATTGATCACTCCCCGGGCAATCAAATCAAGACAGGCCGGGTATTCTCCACAGGAAGAACAGGACCCGTTTACGCTGATCTGCCTGGTAACCACTTCCTGCAATGGGAACTCTACCGTTGGCGCGAGATTTCCGATGATGGTCAAGGCACCGCCTTTACGCAGCGATGAAATCGCCGTATTAACCGCCGCGGTATTACCAACAACTTCAACAGCAAGCGTTGCTCCACGATTCCCGGTTAATTTCCTGACCTCCTCGGGCACATCGACCTGTCCTGCCAACAGTGTATGGTCGGCGCCTAATTTCAAGGCAAGACCCAGTTTGTTCTGTTCGAGATCAACCGTAATAATTGTCCCGTAGCCTGAAGCCCTGAAGGCCTGAACCACAAACAATCCTACCATTTCGGAACCGATAACCACGGCGCTGTCATTGAGTGAAATCGGCGTAAGGTTGACAGCATGAAAGGCTATTGAGACCGGTTCAACCATTGCCGCCTGCTCGAAGGAAAGATCTTCCGGCAGCCGGTACAAAATATGTTCCGGGACCGCCACGTATTGAGCAAATGCTCCATGCTGGCGATAGTCTTTCGGGGAGACGCCCAGTACCCTGCGGTTATCACACAGATTGATCAGCCCCTTTCGACAATAAAAACATTCGCCGCAATAGATGTTGGAGTCAAAGGTGACTCGGTCTCCCTCAGAAAAATCCCGGACCTTCTCCCCTTTTTTTACAATGATGCCTGAGGCTTCATGCCCCATGATAAGCGGAGTATGCCTCCGGCCGCTGCTGCCGTCCATGCCATGGACGTCACTGCCGCATATACCACAGGCCTTTACCTCGATGAGTACTTCCTTGTCGCTGATTACCGGAATCGGCATATCTTTATAAACAAGTTTGTTATACGCTTCCAGCACCAGTGCTTTCATTTCTGTTGTCATCTCCTGCCCTCCAATACCTGAATGAAATAATCTGGAGCTCCAATCTGTCCACCTTTCGAGGCCACCTGCAAATTATCAAAGGCAGGATTATCTGAGAAAGCCACGCATAATGGCGCTGCAGGAGCAATCGGCATCAACAACTCCAGAGAGTGAATATCGAGTTGCCGCAGTGTGTAACTGCAGGTATCTCCACCGGCAACGCAGACTCTCCCCAGCCCTGTTTCTTTAAGCAGTTCCCGAAGTATCAGACCTTGCTGCCTGCCGATAATCTTTCCCGTTTCACTTTTATCAATACCGAGTTGCCTGGACCTGTCCCTCGTTTTTTCAATAATCGGATCATCCGGGCCTATTGTTGCGGAGAGCAATATGTTCATTCCTTCTTTCAGGTAACCGAGAGACTCACGGATCACCCTATTTCTCTCATCTGCTGCTTCCTGATCATCAACGAGAAGATCCGTTTTCAAAACAATGTTCTTAAAACCCTTGGCAACGGCATAATTAATCTGCTCGGCAGTGTTCGCTGCTGCGCTTCCGGAAATCACGATCAGCTGATCGACCGGGCCAATTGATGGAAAGTCTTTGGGTTTTTCAACGATCCCTGTTTCTCTCCAATATGAAGCCATGGCATATTCAAAGCCAGAAGAACCGACAGCAAATATTTTCCCGTTTGCCGATTTTTCATGAAGCAGCTGGCCAATCTGCAGAAGATTTTGGTCATCGAGTGTATCGAACAAAACAATCTCGTTTTCTTGCACATATCGATCGAAGCGCTCTGACAGTTGGTCGTATGACTCTCCAAGGTGAAGTAAATCAATAAGCTTTACCCGCTTCTTTGACTGCTGCCCGAAATGAACCCGGAGGTCACCCTCTGCCATTGGCGTGATGGGATGTCTACTCATTACAGGGTGGCGATCGAGCCGAAATCTCTGATCACCATAAACCGTAAAATGGTTGCCAAATACAATATAGCGTCCAAGCAATGGCACACCCTGTACAATAACCCCGGAAGACGGGTTGATAACCTGGAAGGCTATATCTGCGGCATGACCAAGACTGCCGATAGACGGCGACGAATCAAAGGTTGCACAGACCTTGTAATGAATCAGACGGGGATTCAGGCTATCCAGCAGCGCAAACTGATCCGGCAGTTCATTGTCCATCTGCTCCGGCGTCATGGTCCTGCTGACACCCGAGATACCTACAGCCTGCAGATTTGACAAGCTCTTATTCAGTCTTTCCTGAGTTGGATGGCCAAGAAACAGGGCGGTCTTGACACCATTTATGGTCAAGGCCTCCATGGCATCGGCTGAACCGGTAAAATCGTCGCCATAAAAAGCCAGCAGCAGTGGGTTCATATTCTGCTCGTAGAGTTAAGGGTTATCACCAGGACCTGCCCATCGCCCTGTCAATGCCATTGCGCTCCCCCTCAGTCAGAAACCCTCCGGTTTTTCCAACCGATACAGCCACTTGACAGCACTGCTCAATCTCTTCAACAATGCCAAGCGTATCCGACATGTCTCCGCCTGCAACAAGAAGCCCATGCTGACGCAGGAGAATGGCATGATATTGGGGAGCAAGAGCTTCCACCGCAACGTGAAGAGAGTGGGCCCCGGAGGGATGATAGGGTATCATCGGAACACGTCCTGCACGCACATAAAATGCAGCAGTATAAGGAGGAACAGCATCCTCAGTCCCTTCGCTGATCAGAGTTGACAGGGCGATGGAAAAAGTGGGATGAGCATGAATTGCAGCGTTTGCTCCTTCACGGGCCCGATACATGGCCAGGTGCATGTCCATTTCTTTAGATGGGCGGCTACCGCTCAGCACATTGCCTTGCAGATCGACCTTGACAATTTCATTTTCAGTCAGCTCGCCAAGTTTAGCACCAGTCTGGCTTATCCAGACGAATTCGCCATCTCGGACACTTGTGTTGCCGCCAGTCGCGTGAATCAGTTTTCGTTCATACAAAACCTTACTGTACCCAATTAATTCCTCTACTTTGCTTGATTCGTTCACTTTTTCAATCTCTTTTTGATTTATATTATTCAAGGTTTATATGTTTATACTGCCAGTTATTTCATGTTTTCAAGCTTAGCCCGGGCTACGCTCTCTATGGTATTCTGGATGTGCTCCCGGACAAGAGCTGTCGTCTTCTGCTGGTTGCCCTCCTCTATCGCCTCAAAAATTTGTCTATGATATTTTCTACCGGACTGATTTCCAAGGGCAACGACAACATCTTCCATCGATTTTCTAAACAAATTGCCAAGGATCTTGTTCACCTTGATTATCAGGGAATTACCCGAGATCCTGCAAAGCATTCGATGAAATTCGAGATCAAGCTCGGTGATTTTTGCAATCTCACCTTCGGATGTCTGTTCAAGCTCGACCAGATTGCCTTCAAGATCTTTCAACTTTTTTTCTGTGAGATGTTGGAAGATCAATGGGACAATGCCTACTTCCAGAATCTTACGGTACTCCAGTACTTCTAAAATATTGCGTTTATCAAGGCCGATTATAGGGACCAGGACATCCATGTTCATATCAACCGAGATATCGACGACAAAGGTTCCTTCACCTTGTTTTGATACCAGAAAACCTTGAGCAATGAGGGATTTGAGTGCTGTTCTAACCGATACCCGACTGACACCTGTCATTCGACACAACTCCGCCTCGGAAGGTATCTTCTCGCCCACTTTCCAATGGCCTTCAAGCAGAAGCGCTTTTATCTGCTCATAGACCTGAGCATGAATTTTCTCACTTTTTATGTTTTTTATCGGGGAAGGATCCAACGGGTCATCTCCCTATAATTCAACAAGTTCGAGTTGCACTGCGCACTGTGTATAAACCAGATCACAGCCCTCTGTATCAATAGGCTGTAACACCGCCATCCACAGGGAGCACAACACCATTAATAAAGCTGCCCTCATCTGAGGCCAGGTAGAGCGCTGCCTCGGCAATATCATCCAATCCGGCCATTCTACCAAGGGGGACTTCTCCAAGACGCTCTTTTCTCCATTCAGGGTTCTTCAGCATCTCCTGCACCAGCGGTGTATCGGCAGTGCTTGGATTGATTGAATTACAACGGACATTGAACTTGCCATAACGGGACGCTACTGCTTTTGTCAGGGTCGTCAGCGCGCCTTTGGCTGTTGTATATGCCTCTGGTGTATAGAGATGGCCGATAATCCCGCAGACGGACGACATGTTTATAATGGAACCACCGCCCATCGTTTTCATGATTGGCAGCACATGTTTAATTCCAAGAAACGGTCCTTTGATATTTACCGCATACATCTGGTCGAGCTCTTCCGCACTCATCTCCTCGATCGTTTTGCGGATATTTATACCGGCATTATTCACCAGTATATCCAGTCCGCCAGCTCCGTCTTCAACCTGTCTGCAAACCTGCTTCCAACTTTCATCATCGCTGACGTCGAGATAAACAAAGGTTGCGTCGCTGTCGTTTTCCCTCATCACTGAGGCAGCAGACACCCCTGCCTCCCTGTTCACATCTGCAAGATAGACAGAAGCCCCTTCTCTGCAGAACGTCTCTGCAATCGCACGGCCGATGCCTTGGGCACCGCCTGTTATCAAAGCCCGTTTCCTTTTAAGTCTCATACTCATATTATCCGGTAAAATAGAGATTGATGTTGACATAAAACATAAGTTGTAATACGTGTTACGTATTACACATCATGTATGATGCACTGAGTGATGTCAAGTGTTTTTTCATTCCTTTTCCTACGCGGAAGAACTATCGAAATGTATAAAGAAAACGGAGCGTTCCTATTTGATTTTGACGGTGTTCTGGTGGATTCTACCAAAACAAAAACGGATGCCTACAACGAACTTTTCAAGTCCTACGGTCCTGAAATCGTCTCGAAGATTGTGGCATACCATCAACACCATGGAGGCATCAGCAGGGTAGATAAAATCATTTACGCTCATAAGCACTTCATCGATGAACCATTTTCAGAGAAAAAAGCGGCCAAACATGCTCAGAGGTATTCAGAACTCGTCTTTGAGAAAGTGGTCAAGACCAACTGGATACCGGGAGCAGAGGAATTTGTTAAGCTGCATTTTCAGCACATCCCTCTCTTTGTAATATCAGGTACCCCTGAGGCTGAGTTGATGGAGGTTGTTAAGCGTCGGAACATGGATCACTATTTCAAAGAGGTACTCGGGTCTCCGATTAGAAAACCGGAACATATCCGTTCGCTTGCTGACCGGTATAATCTCGATGTTGAGAACTGTTTTTTTATCGGGGACGCCCTCACCGATTTCGATGCAGCCAAAGAAACCGGAATGCCGTTTATCGGCATTCAAGGTGAGGTCGACTTTCCTGAAGGCACAACTGTTCTGCCAGATTGCACGACTCTGATGGAGACAATGGTTCAATTCTGGGCACGATAATTAACCAGGTAATACACCGGGGACCTCGACCAGTAATGGTGGCCACGATCTTGAAGATGACAGTGCAGTAATTAAAATTGTTAAAGACATCAATCTGCCTGAAAAAAGCTGAAGTATGGAAAAGAAAGGCCTGCTCCCACAGATTAAATTCTTCGAATCTTTTTATGATCAGAACCCGATAAAGTAGTAATAATGCATAGTTTTAAAATCCCGTTATTGATGTTATAGTAGGTCGACAATGTTGTATCGATTTTCTGTACTTCCCAGAATTGTGCTTTAGATGTATTCAGATCCTTTCCACAGGCGGATTGATAGATATGCAAAAGACAGAAGAAAGACGGACCTCCGCACGAATACCCTTTTATCCGAGGGCCTACTGCGAGCTCAAGGAAAACGGCAGGGAGTTCTGCGGAACCATACGTGATATCAGTATGCTCAGCCTTTTCATTACCCTGGATACTGACATGGAGGTTTCCGGCAACTGTGATATCCAGATTGTCCTGGAAGGCAGTCATAGCGAACTTGAAATTAACAATCTGAGCGGAAAAATAGTCAGAGCTGATGATGACGGAGTGGCTATTCGGCTTGACAAACGTCTGGAGTGGTTCGCTATTGTACCGCTCTATTTCAGAAAAATTGTAGAATAAAAGCAGACGCTGCCCTCACTGGCAGACTCATTTCCAGGAAAAATCTAACCCTCATAAATCCTGAGTAAAGTCTGAAAATTGCCGATAATTACATAGATTTGGGGACAGCCAGACTTTTTCCGTCCAAAGCCTCCCCTAACATCGCATAAAAGATGGTTTCATAAACAAAAATCAAAAAGGGACTCTGCAAAATGAGCTATTTGGATGAGATGTTTGGTCTTCACGGCAAAACTGCAGTCATTGCCGGCGGTGCCGGTGTCATTGGTACCGTCATGTCTGAAGCGCTGCTGAAAGCCGGCGCCAGGATAATGATCTGGAGTCGATCCCAGGAATCAGTTGATCTCGCACTTCAAAAAATGAACAAGGTGCCGGACAGCGAAGGTCGAGTCGCAGGCCTCAAGGTAGATACCGGTAAGGAGGCTGAGGTTAAGGCGGCCCTGACTGAAACGATCACCTCATTTGGCATTCCTGACATTCTTATAAACGGGGTTGGCGGTAACATTGGCAAATTCCCACTGGTAGAGCAGGATATGGAGCTTTTTGAGAAAGTACTCCACATGAATCTGGTTGCCGGCCTGATGATCCCGACTAAAGTCTTTGGTGATTACTGGATAAAAAATGAATTGAAGGGCTGCATCATTAACCTGACTTCCATGGCATCCTATAACCCCCTTTCAGGTGTCTGGGCTTATGATGCTGCCAAATCAGCCACCCTCAACCTGACCATGGCCTCTGCCAACGAATTTGCTGAATATGGTATACGTGTCAATGCAATCGCACCAGGATTCTTTCTCGGCAAACAGAACAAGGCCCTGCTCATCGATGAAAAGACCGGCGAATATACTGATCGCGGCAAAGCAGTAATTGCCCATACGCCCTATGGTCGGTTTGGTGATGTGATGGAACTGGCTGGAGCCACTATCTTTCTGGCAAGCGACAGCGCCGCTGGTTTTGTCACCGGAGTCTCGATCCCGGTTGATGGTGGATACCTGATCCACAACATCTAAGTCACACATCCTTTTGTTAGGAAAAATTTATTCCGAAGTACTATCTTATGAAAAGCAATACCATACCTGAAGAAATCATTCCCCCGCTATTGACCCCGCTGCAGCCAGACCAACACGTTGATATTTTTGCCTTGAAAAAACTTATTCATAAACAGCTCGATGCAGGTATTCCTGCACTCTTCGTATGCGGCACTGCCGGTTTGGAATGTGTCGATTAATAAAGGTATTAACTGCAGAAAATCAGTAAATTCCTCATAGACTTTCTCTATTTTTCTTCCTGAGCCCCAAACAAACATGGCCCCACGAATATGTTCAAATTGAATCAGAATATGTAACCGACGGCTGAATAAATATTGAGACATGACCTGACAGCAATCTACTGTTTGCTGTCAGGTCCAAAACAAATTATCGGATCTAAACGATCTTGACAATAACAAGAGTAATATCATCCTCACTCACAACTCCTGCCGAAAATTTCGAAAATTTTTCGATAATTTTTTCAAGAATCAGTTCGGCTGAGGCTCCTGAGTACTCCCTTATGGTATCTTTAACCCGCTCTTTGCCAAATGACTCGCCACCCTGATTGCATCCCTCCCAGATTCCATCAGTAATTAACGCTATAATCTGCCCGGGCTTCAAACCGGAGAGCTGTTGACTGACATAGGGATAATCTCTATCGATGCCCAACACTAAACCAGGTCCTTGAAGCTCCTTAAAATCATCGCTGACGGGATCATAAAATAATGCCGGGTCATGCCCCGCACGTATCCATTCTATACAGTTCTCCTGGCGATGAATGTCCAGGTAAAATAAGGTCATGAACCTTCCTGATTCACCGACATCTTCTGCCAGATGCTGATTTACTGTAGAGACAATGTCATTAATCGAACCTGGATGCGATACCCGCATGCGAAGACATGCCCTCACACTGGACATCAGCAGTGCGGAGTCAACACCATGGCCCGCTATATCGCCTATGACGATGGAGATATCATTATCGCCATCCTGAGCGCATAGGTAATCAAAGTAATCCCCGCCAACCTCTTCGCAGGGCAAACTTTTGCCAGCGATATCGAGGCCTGGAACGCTTGGTGCTCTGTCCGGCAGCAGATCCTTTTGAACTTCAGCTGCAAGTTGCAGGGCTTTTTTCTGGACGGTCATATCCGTCACGAAAGCCATATTGCCGATCACCTCATCGTTGTCGGAGCGCAGGGTGCTGGCATGAATAAAAACCGGCACTTTTTTGCCGTCTCCTATCGTTAACTCACACTCGAACTCTCGGACTTGATGAGATCCGGAGCTTATATCCTCAACAGCCCAATAGCGCTGACACTCGTCAAAACTTAAATCAAAAGGATACTTCCCAATCAAATCTGAGCGAGACTGCTTGACCAGCTGGACATACGCTGAGTTCACTGCGACAATTTTGAAAGACTCATCCATCAGGACAAATCCCTCCCCTGCCGTCTCGACAATCCGACGATGCTTTTCTTCACTCATCCGTAATTTTTCTTCAGCAACCTTCTGTTCGTGAATATCTATTACGATTCCCTGATGATAGCGTTGACCTGTTGAAGGGTCCTGGTAAATTGAGGTACGGTCCTCCACCCAGCGTATATCCCCCTGCCTGGTGACAATACGATAAAATGTGGTATAGGTGTCAATGCCCTGCTCAACAAAGGACTGTATCTCCCTGAGCGTCCTGTCAGAATCCCCTGAATAGACAAGGTCACGGAACATGATGCGATTACTTAAGAAATCATCTGCCTGGTAGCCAAAGCGAGATATGTTCGGGGAAACATAGACCATCTTTCGTTTTTTAGGATCATCGTCAGCCAGGCGACGGAACAGCACAGCTGTACTGTTTTCAATGATCAACTCAGCCAGTTCAATTGCCCTGGAGCTATCCGGGGATGTCTCCCTGCTATCCAGTTGGCGCCTCAGCGAATCAACTTCAGCCCGCAACAATTTAATTTCCCGCTCTAACTCAGCCACGTCCATAAACGTTTTCCTGTTGCCTTCACTCGTTCCTTAACCCCTGATTTTCGATTGCCGTAGACCATCCTCATCACTCTCTCCCCACGACAATAATAAAAAGCTCACTGCTGGCAACGCATTCCAACAGTGAGCTTTCTTGACTGCAAACTTCGTTATAAGAAGATATGAATTTCCCTCACTATCAGTTTTTACTGCCGATAAATCGATAAACAATTGCACCCAGAACACCGCCAACAATAGGGGCAACCCAGAATAGCCAGAGCTGCTTAATGGCCCAGCCGCCTTCAAAAAGCGCCACGCCTGTGCTCCTGGCAGGGTTTACTGAAGTGTTGGTAACCGGAATACTGATAAGGTGTATCAGGGTCAAACATAAGCCAATTGCAATCGGCGCCAGTGCCGCAGGCGCTCGTTTATCAGTAGCACCGAGAATAACAATAAGAAACATCATGGTCATGACCACTTCTGTTACAGAAGCAGCCAGCAGGGAGTACCCACCTGGTGAGTGTTCTCCATATCCATTTGAGGCAAAACCGCCGGCCATATCAAATCCGGGCTGCCCGCTTGCTATAATATAGAGAACGCCGCCGGCAGCAATTCCCCCAAGTACCTGAGCAATAATATAGGGAATGATCTGACTGGCCTGAAATCTACCGCCGTACCAGAGCCCTATGGTAATGGCAGGATTGAGATGACAACCGGATATATGGCCGATTGCAAAGGCCATTGTCAATACGGTCAGACCAAAGGCCAATGATACACCGACCCAACCGATTCCAACCTCGGGAAAACCGGCGGCGAGTACTGCACTCCCACATCCTCCGAGTACCAGCCAGAACGTCCCAATAAATTCTGCTCCATATTTTTGCATAATCTCCTCCTTGTGGTTAGTTATTAAGACACAATTGGTTGTCAGAATAATTTGTCAATGCAACCCGGCTGAATATTTATTCAATGGCGAGTGCTGAAAAATCGAATTAAAACCGGTACTCAAGCTCAAAGTTGCGGCTGGTCTTATTGGGGTAAAATAACATTGTTAGGAAAAAGAAGTTCTAAAAAGAGCAGAAAGACGGTAAAATAATACTATAGACACCTCTTCTAGCAATGACAGATACCCCATATCTTCATCACATCCTGGGAGGGTTTTCCATGACAGAGAGAAAAACGATCAGGCAGGCAATCAAAAGGATATTCCCGACAATCAATCTTGACGATTCTCTTGACACTGCAATCAAAAAAATGACTCATAACAATGTCTCGGTACTGGCAGTAAAAATCGAAGAAGAATTCATCGGCTTGGTTACCGTCTCTGATGTGATATTCAGTCTCTCCAACGGAGACGACCTGAAAGAGACGAAGATTTCTTCATTTATGACAAAATGCGAGTTTAGTGTATCGGGGGCAAGACGAAATCCATGCATCCAGCTTGACGAAGACGAAGACGCAATGTCAGCGATCAAAATCATGTATGAAGCGGGTGTAAACCATCTGCTTGTCACCGGTGTCGAAGGAAAAGCGGTGGGTATTGTTTCAAGTCTTGAGATTGTAAAACTCTATGGTGCAGAAGCTGCCTGAAATTACGTTCAGAAGTAAACACACCCTATCAAGATTTCCATCATGTCTCAGAGATATCACTCTTCCGCTTTGAGTTTCAGCAAAACTTCGACCTGTCGGTGTTCAACCTATTAATAACTACAATCTCTACGTTGTATTTGTCAGGGCTTATTCCACGGGTAGTTGCATCTATCAGATCCTAAGAGCCGCTTACTGACAGAATCTTAGTCCATATCTTGGCAGTTCTGACTCCATATTATATGGATCATCCGGATATCGCCTACCTGGACAGGTATGCGCATGCATGCTGTTCCCCATTCGGTGCCGCCGAGCAGCGGAACAGGTGGTGGGACAAGACGTCAAACCTGTTAAAGCAGTACAAACCATGGCCCTCCGCTTTGCTGTAGAGGTTTTTGGCATACACTAATGATTTCAAATAAAACCAAAGAACCCAGGCTCAGAAAGTTCAAATGGCATTTCACTAAATTGATGAAAAACAGGAAGATGAAGCAAAAGATGGAAGTTTCCGGTATAATAAATATTCTAAATAATTTTATGGTTAGGCTGGGTTCTGAGGGAATCGAACAAATGAAAAATAATCTATAAGGAGGAGAGATGTCAGTCAAAATTTTGATCAAAAGGAAATTTAAAAAAGAAGCTTTAAAAAACGCCTCTGCCATGTTGATCAAAGCTAGAACAAATGCAATGGGGAATCAGGGTTATATCTCTACGGAGACATTAGTCAGTTATGAAGATCCTCAATCTGTTCTTATCATCTCCATGTGGCAAGACAAAGAGGATTGGGACAGGTATATGGATAGTTCCACACGCAAGGAGCATGAAGATAAGTACTCAGGGCTCTTCGAGGGTTCGACGGAATACCATCTATATAAGGTAGGGATGTGAAGGTAATCTAGGGTTTACCCTATAGTATTAACGGACTTTTCAGGCTGGATCACACTGGTAATTCTGGGTATCGTGGACACATACTGTCGGTACTGGTTTGTTTACCGTTTATTGTCATTATATTTGATTGGGTCGCAGGATCGGTTCGAGGTTGCAGAGATACTTGGGCGTCAAGAGGCATGTTCATTCGGGCCTTCAGGGCTTTTGCAACCAGTTTTAACCCTATTGATTTCAGGAAAAAAGAGCCGGGCAGAGAATCGAACCACTGCCCTCGGTGTCAACAAAGAGGAATCTGCGCATGAAGACAAAGGATATTCTTGCTGAAAAAGGGACACGGGTCATTACAGTCCAGGAGACGCTCCTGCTCGTAGATGTTGTATCTATGTTTTTTGCTGATCGTATAGGCTCGGTGGTTGTGGTAAACAATCATGACGAAGTTATCGGTATTGTCGCCCCGAACGACGTGCTTAAGGCCATACATCACCATCCGGAATATATTTCCACAATTACGGTAAGTGAAATAATGACCCGGAATATCATCGTCGTGACCCCTGAGGATAATATCGATCAACTGATGGCGATTATGACCAAGAACAGGATTCGCCATCTGCCGGTGATCGACAAAGGCAGACTAACCGGTTTGATATCGATTGGAGACGTGGTCAAGGCTAAAAGCACCGTTCAGGATGTCGAGATTCGCTACCTTACGGATTATATTGAAGGTAAATATCCTGGTTGAGTGCAGTTACTCCTGGTTAGGAACGAGGATAAATGAGGTCAGGTTAAAATATAACATTTTTTTTTCGCCACCCAGTTGCCTGCTCCTCTGCTACATCATTAAACTGGAAATTCCACTGATTGGGACGATATGGTAACCAAGGGGGTGGGCAGAGGCGGAGGTCTTTCAAGCTCTTGACTGGCAAGGCTTATCATCAATTTTGGCCACCTCCTGGATGGTGCAGGCTTTTATATGCCTGAACGTTTTCACCTCCAGTGCTCTGGCATCTAAGAAGGAATTTGACCGCCCACGAGTTGGCAGACCGCCTGTACGGCATCGTCCAGTTTCAGTAAATTCATGTTGAGTACCATATGATAATGCTCAGGCTGATCGTAATCAGTCCGGGCGAAGTATCGGTAGAGGGTTAGCCGGCGTTTATTCTGTTTCTCAACAACAATCTGGGCCTGTTTCCGATTAATGTTGTAGTGTTCCATCATGAACTTGATACGCTTCTCCACGTGGGCGATCATGAGAAAATGAAACGTGTCTGGACGTTCTGCAAGGATGTATTGCGCTCCGCGACCGATGAGTACGACATTATCCTGTTCGGCAATAGTGGGAACTACTTTGTGCAAGAGAGAGATATAAAGGTCGCCGTTTATATAACCAGGCTTTTCTTCCATGGCAGTTTCCACGTATCCTTTGCTAAACGGCCCAATCTTACGAACCAGTCGGGTTAATATCCCTTCACTGCCGGTCTCCTGGGCGACAGTATCTACCCAATCGGGAGAAACATCTGCCTCCCTGGCAATTATTTCAACGATCTGTTCATCGATTAAGACGTATCCCAACTTTTCCGCAACCCGGCTTCCCAGTGTCTTTCCACCGGCACCGAACTGCCTGGCAATAGTGATAACTGACATAGCGTACCTCTATTATATTCAAACGGAAACTGTATGTTCTTCCTCGTGCCTGACTCCTGACAGACCAATGAAACCTATTTTCAAGACAAGCCTAACTGATCAACACCTCTTGCGCAACAATTTCTTTATTTTTTGAATATAATCAGGTTGATGGCAACAGGGACAAAAGCGGATAACCACTTAGCACTTGCAATTACCATAGTAATTTATAATACTACAGATGATTCATTCCATCATCTGAACGTTTCGAATCTTATGTAAAAACGCACTCCTGCTTCATCGAGCAAATCAAGCATTTAGAAAAACTCATGAATTGGAGGCTGTAAATTGTGAGCGTTGATAGTCGGCCACCCAGCGTTGCTGCCCCTCCCAGGAAACTACGTTATTCTATACTGTCCCGCGCAAAAAAAAGGGTTGTCTCCTTTACTCTCACCTTCTTGATTTGTTTCGCTACCTGGATCGTTTTATCGGGCCGATTTGATCTTTTTCATATCGGATTGGGGGTGATTGCCTGCACCATCGTGGCGTTTCTCTCTGATACAATTCTAATATCGAGAAGAGGACTTGAGCGATTACCTCATCAGTGGCTCGGTTTCATTCTGTATATCCCCTGGTTATTGTACCAGATTTTGCTTGCCAATCTGCATGTTATGTATCTGGTTTTTCACCCTCGCATGATGGACCTGATAGACCCGAAAATCATTCACTTCAAAAGCAGATTGAAAAAGCCCATGTCCCTTTTTATCTTTGCCAATTCAATTACACTGACTCCCGGCACCATAACAGTTTATGTTTCGATAAACGGTCGATATACCGTACATGTAATCGATAAACAGTCCGGCACCGGACTTCCGGGAGAGATGGAGGAACGGGTCAGACGATTAATGGGAGAATAATGCAGCATTTTTTTTTATACGCAGGCATATATTTGTGTTTGATCATGCTGTTATCACTCTATCGTGCTGTTTTCGGCCCCACGGTTCTGGATCGCATAATTGGGGTCAATGCCATCGGCAGCAAAACAACAGCTCTTCTGATACTGATCGGCATAATATATCAACGAGTTGAAATGTTTGTCGACATAGCTCTGGCCTATGCCTGCCTGAATTTTATCGCTGTACTGGCGGCGTCCAGATATTTTCAAAAGAAAAAGGGATTGTATGATGAGACTCACTGGCGTTAGACAGTGTGTCCTAAAGCATTGTTGAAAGAATAGAGGCTATGACACTACTTGCTGTAATTTTTGTTGTACTCGGGCTTTTCTTCTTTACCGGCGGGTCGATCGGCATTTTGCGATTTCCTGATTTTTATTCACGGCTGCACCCCGCCGGCAAGCTTGACAGTATGGGACTGCTATTGACCATGACCGGCATGGCGCTGTATACGGTTCAGGATTTTTCACTTGCTGCCATACTTACCGGGCTGAAAATCATGCTGATAGTAGTGTTTGTTTTTATCACAAGCCCTACAGCAACACATGCCATTGTCGATGCTGGTGTTCGAGCTGGTCTTGAACCGTGGATCATACCCGGCAGTAAGGAGAACAAATGATCTGGCAGCTGGATATCATTGTCCTGTCGATGGTCATGATTTGTGGTATCGCCGCTATCTCGATCAAGGATCTTTTAGGGGCAGGCATCCTGTTTGGCGCCTATAGTTTTATGATGTGCCTGCTCTGGTCTATCATGGGGGCTGTTGATGTTGCTTTCACGGAAGCTTCGGTGGGCGCGGGGGTGAGTACGGTGTTTTTTGTAGCCGCAGTTTTCCGGACAACACGGAGGACGAAGGATTGAAAGCATTAGGATCCATTGTAGTACTTTTTCTTGGCGGAATTCTTTTTTATACATCCTTTGATTTTCCGCGCTGGGGTGATGGGAAATCGCCAGCCAGCCAACACGTATCATCCTATTACATCGAACACGCCATTGAGGACACCTCGGTTCCAAATATCGTTACAGCGGTTCTCGCCGATTACCGGGGTTATGATACCTTGTTTGAGACTGCGGTAATTTTTGCCGCCGGTCTGGCCTGTTTTTTCCTGTTGCGGGTCCCGGAAGGCAAGGCACCGACTTCCAGGTTTTATCGCCACCAGTCAACCGGGGTTACCCTTCGCATTGAAAAAGGAGGGCGTCTTCCTGAGAATACCGGAGAGTTTGAGAGGATCGACAGCGTATGGGTACCCTACGATCTTATCATTGCAATGACCTGCCGCCTGGTAGTTCCTTTTATTCAATTGTTCGCACTCTATGTGATTGCCCATGGCCACCATAGCCCCGGTGGAGGGTTTCAGGGAGGAGTTATCTTCGGCGCCGCAATCATCCTCTTCGCTATTTCCAATAATTTGAGGCGAACGCTGAGATTGATGAGTGAACGAAAAAGTTCTATTCTCGGCTCACTGGGAGTAATGATCTATGCTGGAACCGGCGTTCTCTGCATACTCGGGGGAGCCGGCTTTCTAGATTACAGTGGCCTGACGTCTTTCTTGGGGGTTGGTCCGGTAGAGGCCCGATCTCACGGAATCCTCATAGTCGAAGTCGGAGTGGGAATTGCCGTGTCGGCTGTAATGGTCGGAATTTATTATAACCTCTCTTCTGGCGGGAAACAGGACGAAGGACTTTAGCTAAAATGGAATCAATCGGATCCATAATCATTGCAAAATACAATTACTGGGGTGTAATAGTCCTCCTGTTGATAGGGCTTTACGCCATGGTGGCCAAGAAGAATCTGATAAAAAAAATTATCGGCATGAACATTTTCCAGACGGCGATCATCTTATTTTATGTGTCCATCGGAGCAAAAAAAGGGGCCACCATTCCGATCATTTTGCATGGACCTGGCGATTCATCCCATGCAATTCACGCCGCGGATTATATTAATCCTCTTCCTCACGTGCTCATGCTTACAGCCATTGTCGTTTCAGTCGCAACCCTGGGTGTTGCTCTGGCTCTGGCTCTGAAAATATATTCTCAATACGGGACTCTGGAGGAAGACGAGATCAGTGATAAAATAATGGAATCAGAGCCCGGATAGTCTCCGGCCATTTTGTCGCTGCCTATGAACTCCATGTGATTTTGCGGTTAAACCTAAAGTTGCACATACGTTTCCATAAGAGATATGCAAGAACACCTCCCTGTAATCATTGTCGCTGTTCCTCTTTTAGCGGCACTCATGGTAACCGCACTGTGGTGGTTGGATCAGAGGCTGTGTTTTCCTCTCTCGATTATTGCAGGGGCGTGCTCTTTTGCCGCCTGCATTAGACTGTTTCTGAAGGTCCTGGATGGCGGAGCTATTGAGTACCGTCTGGGAGGCTGGGTTCCTCCATTTGGGATTGGTTTCCGGATAGATCATCTCAATAGTCTGATCCTGGTAGTGGTATCCCTGGTGTCTCTATTGAATCTGGCAGGGAGCAAAACCATCGCCGAAAAGGAGTTTGGGGGGAAACTGGGTGCCTTTTATGCACTCTATCTTTTATTTACCACCGGACTCCTCGGTATTCTCGTTACCGGAGATGCATTTAATCTTTATGTTCTGCTGGAGATTGCTTCTTTGACCGGTTACGCTCTGATCGGAATTGGTAAGGGTCGGGCACCTTTGTCCGGCCTCAACTATCTGTTCATGGGTACAATCGGTGCAAGTCTTTATCTGCTTGGGATTGGCTACCTCTATATGATGACCGGCTCACTGAACATGGTGGATATCGCCCGGATTCTCCCCGATGTTCTTCCTTCAAACGTTGTTCTTCTGGCCTTTATCCTCTGCCTGAGCGGACTTTTCGCTAAAATGGCACTTTTCCCTCTGCATGCCTGGCTACCCAATGCCTATACATATTCACCGTCCCTGGTAAGCAGTCTCGTTGCACCGCTCACTACCAAAGTGATGATTTATGCAATGTTCCGGGTGACATTGACGGTTTTTACCTATGATTTTGCCTTTAACAGTGTCACTGTCCGGTTGCCTATTCTGTGGCTTGCCATTCTGGCGATTGTGATGGGGTCACTTATGGCCCTTGCGCAAAAGCGATTAAAAAAGATGCTTGCCTACATTGTCGTCGCAGAAGTCGGCTATATAGTAGGTGGATTCTGGCTTGGCAACAGGGTCGGCATGAGCGGTGCACTGTTACACCTCATAAATGATGCGGTGATGACATTGTGCCTCTTCATGGCGGCGGGGGCGATCGTCTATAAAATCGGGGATGATCGATTTTCTGCATTACAGGGTCTATTCCGGAAAATGCCTTTCACCATGGCCGCGATGGTCGTAGGGGGATTATCAATTATCGGCGTCCCCCCCACGTGTGGGTTTTTCAGCAAATGGTATCTGCTTACAGGTGGAATCGCTGCCGGACAGTACGCTTTTGCTGCAGCCTTAATTTTCAGCAGCCTGGTCAATGTCATTCTGTTTTTCCGATTATTCGAAATTGGATATTTTAAACCATATACCGGAGTTATACCTCACTACCATGGTAATACCACTCACCCAGCTCGTTCAGAGGGAATAGCAGAAGCACCGTTGGATCTGCTTGTTCCTCTCCTGGTGACGGCAGTGTTTCTGATAATACTGGGTGTTTTTTCCGGGGAAATTGTTACGCGGGTTATCCGCTTTGCGATTCCGGCAACCATTGGATAAGACAGACCGTTTATAGTAGTTAGGAGCGATGCCTGTTTAAAGATTCAGAACCCTGATACGTAAGCCTATGGCAATGGATACAATTGTTTCAATAAGACCCTTGCTGGCAATCCTTGTTTCACTTCTGGCCGTGCCTTTGATCATTTTGTCGAGCCGGACACCGGACGTACGTGAAACGTGGACGTTTATTGCAGCAGGTCTCAAGTTTCTCATTGTGCTTTCCATGCTCCCGCTCATACTATCAGGTATTGAGCTGGAATTTACCATAGCACAGGTATTACCCGAAATTGCCATTCGCTTGCGTGTTGATGCAATGGGAATGCTCTTTGCCCTGGTATCTTCGTTCCTGTGGATTATTACTTCCCTCTATTCTATCGGTTATATGCGCGCACTGCAGGAACACTCACAGACGCGTTACTTCTGCTTTTTTGCACTATCTCTGTCCGCAACCATCGGAGTTGCATTTTCAGCCAATCTGCTGACCCTTTATCTTTTCTATGAAATGCTTTCTCTTTCCACCTACCCACTTGTCACGCATCACCAGGACGAAAAAGCCCGTAGCTCCGGTCGGAAGTATCTCTTCTACATTATGGGCACATCCATTGGTATGCTGTTGCCGGCCATGCTTTTTATCGCCCATAAGACCGGTACGCTGGAGTTTTCTCCACAAGGCATAATAGCGGACAAGATCGATCCGCAGATGACAGCAATACTCCTGCTACTTCTTGTATTTGGCTTTGCCAAGGCAGCTATCATGCCTTTTCATTCCTGGCTTCCGGCAGCGATGGTGGCGCCAACGCCGGTAAGCGCCCTGCTTCATGCCGTGGCCGTTGTAAAGGTAGGAGTTTTCTGTGTTGCCCGGATGATCACAGGTATCTTTGGGACCGGACTTCTGGCCTCGCTGGATCTTTCCACTATTGTCTGCATCATTGCAGCTTTCACCATACTGACGTCTTCGTTAATTGCACTTTCCCAGGACGAACTAAAGCGTCGGCTGGCGTTTTCTACCATTAGTCAGCTCTCATATATTGTACTCGGGGTGGCGCTGCTGTCACAAAGCGGAATGGTGGGAGGGCTGCTGCACATCGCCATGCATGCCTTTGGTAAAATCACCCTGTTTTTTTGTGCTGGAGCCATTTTCGTGGCAACAGGTCTCAAGAATATCAGCCAGATGGTAGGGATTGGCAAGCGCATGCCGCTTACCATGTCGGCATTTTTCATCGGCGCATTGAGTGTAATTGGTCTGCCTCCATCCGGAGGCTTTATCAGCAAATGGTACTTGATAATAGGAACTGTGGAATCGGGGAAGATAGCTATGCTGGTAGTCCTGCTGAGCAGTTCCCTGTTGAACGCAGCATATTTTTTACCTATCGTCTACCGGGCTTTTTTTTGCACTTCCGAGGAAACCATGTTCGCCGACCAGATAGATGAGGCTCCCGTCTGGTGCCTGGTTCCGTTGATACTGACTGCGGGCATAACCATTCTACTCTTTTTTTATCCACAGCCATTTCTGAGACTGGCCCGCATGGCAGTTCAAGCCACTATCGGAGGGTAAGCACGAATGGAAAAAGAAAAAATGATTCTGTCCCATAAACCGGTACCCGGCTACCGGATGGCATTTTATATCGCCGTGGCTGTGGGCGTAATCTACCTTGTTATCGTATTTGGCAAAGCCCTTTTATGACGATATCTATCGCTTTGGGATACAGGAGTTGAAATGAAAAAAGAACTGAGATTATTTGACAAACCGAAGAACGTCAAGCGTTTGTTGCTCATTTTCTATGCTTCTTTGATAGCGCTTCTTTGCATTGATCCTTTCATACACAAGCACGCTGAATTCGAATGGGAGGCCGTACCCGGTTTTTTTGCCGCCTATGGTTTTATTTCCTATGTTTTACTGATATTTATCTCGAAACTTTTGCGTAAGTGGATCATGCGCAATGAAAATTATTATGACTAGTGTCATGTCAGGTTGTAAATGGCGTAAGATTACGTGGCTATTTTCGTTTCCTGCAAGGCGCGAATGAAGGAGTATAGCATCGCTATATGACTGAAAGAGCAACGACGCCAGGAAGCGAAAATAGAGCTTAAGATACGTTATTTATTGCTTGACAGGACGCTATCTAACTCGCTTGCTGGAATATCCATAGCAGCACCTATGATATTAAATCGACAGCTAAGAGTCTTATGGAACAAACCTTTGCGATAATGAGGATTCCCCCGGCGCTCCTGTTAATCCTCGGAGCCCTTTTGATTCCCCTGTTCAAAGGAAAAATCAAATCAGGGTTCATGCTGGCAATACCGGTTGCGGCCTTTCTCACACTCTGGTCCCTGCCCAACGGCAGCCACTGGACCTTTTCCCTGTTAGACTACGATCTCGTCCTGGGCAGACTGGACTCCTTAAGTCGCGTGTTCGGCTATATCTTCTGCCTTGTAACCTTTATCGGCCTGATTTATGCCCTCAACATCGATGATAACCTCCAATATTGTGCTGCTTTCATCTATGCCGGCGGGGCACTGGGAGTAACGTTAGCAGGGGATGTTTTCTCACTCTACGTTTTCTGGGAAATTATGGCCATTGCCTCCACGTTCTTAATTCTGGCAAGACGGAGCAGGGCCTCCCTGGCTGCCGCCATGCGCTATATATTGGTGCATATTTTCGGTGGGCTATGTCTTCTTGCAGGAATAATACTGTTCGTGCAGCGAACCGGAACAACTGAATTCGGTCTCCTACACCTTGGGGGAATCGATTCCTATTTGATCTTTGTCGGTGTAGCCGTCAATGCTGCCATCCCGCCCCTTCATCCCTGGCTGAAAGACGCCTATCCGGAGGCCACCGTTGCCGGGGCTGTCTTCTTAAGTGCTTTTACCACCAAGAGCGCCGTATATGTCATGGCCAGGATGTTTCCGGGAACCGAGCTGCTCATCTGGCTGGGGGCTGCAATGACGGTGTTGCCGATTTTTTATGCGGTGCTGGAAAACGATATTCGCAGGGTTTTATCTTACAGCCTGATCAACCAGGTTGGGTTTATGCTGTGCGGAATTGGAATAGGTACCGCCCTGGCAATCAACGGGACGGTATCTCATGCCTTTTGTCATATACTGTACAAGGCGCTTTTGTTTATGGCGGCAGGATCTGTCTTGCATGTTACCGGTAAAATACGCTGTACGGATCTTGGTGGCTTATACAAAACCATGCCCCTGACCTGCATATTCTGTCTTGTTGGTTCAGCCTCCATATCGGCCTTTCCCCTTTTCAGCGGTTTTGTCTCAAAATCTATGATCGTTAGTGCCGCTGGCCACGACAAGCTCATCATCGTCTGGCTGATGCTGCAATTTGCATCCGCGGGTGTCGTTGACCATGCAGGGATTAAAGTTCCTTTCTTCATGTTCTTCGATCATGATTCGGGAATACGCGCCAAGGAGCCGCCGCTGAACATGTTAATTGCCATGGGGATTGCCGCAGGAATGTGCATATTTCTGGGAGTCTATCCCTACCCTCTGTACGATATCCTGCCTTATCCGGTGGATTACATACCTTATACGGGAGCCCATATCATCGGTCAGCTGCAGCTTCTGATGTTCGGTGCGCTGGCCTTCTGCCTGCTGATTTTGTCTGGTTATTACCCGGCTGAAATAAGGGCAATCAACCTGGATACAGATTGGTTCTATCGAAAAGGCTCTCTCTGGTTCTATCGTTTTTCCGGTACATTTCTCAACAGCGTGAACCGGCTGGGCGAAACGATTTTTACACAAAATTTAACAGCTGTTCTTAAGGCATGGGGAGAAAATGCCACTGCCCGTGTCCTGTTGATTCTGCTGCTCCCCGCCTGGAAAATAATGAGGTTGTCGAAAGACAGGCAGACCCAGTTGCGCAGACATATTAACGATCTTCTACAGGACGGTGCGGTGCCGATTGGCATCAGTGTCGCGGCAGTGGTAATTCTTTTATCGGGACTGTATTTTTTTCATTAGCACTTTCGCTGCCGCGGATCATTGTATCAAAAAGAGTCCGGTCCCCGGGGACAGAACAGATAACGATACTTTGCCAAAACAGATTTAAAGTCTTGTTCATAACCTTAATACAGGGAGAGTGATAAATGGTATCTCGCCAGGATGTTCAGGATATTGTTATCTTCGGTTATCTTACCGAAGACATGATTCAGAAGCTATTGCCGGAGATTGAGCTGCTGCGGTTTAAAGAGGGAGAAATTATTTTTCGCGGTGCTGAACCAGCTGATATGTTTTATTCGCTCAAGCGCGGCAAAATACTTTTAGAACAAAGGATTTCACCGAAAGTCACTATTTCGATGGGAACGGTCAAACCGGGATATTCATTCGGCTGGTCCTCAATGCTCGGGGATGGGAAATTTACCGTGGATACGGTCTGTGGTGAACCTTGTGAGGTCTTGGGGATTCGGTCCCGAACTTTGTTCACTATGCTCGAAGAGGACCACAGCATGGGATACATATTTATGCATCGCCTGTTGAATATGTTGAGAAGACGTCTGGACGACCGAACCGAGCAGTTTTTGAAACTGATCATGGATCACCCCGACATCCAGCCCCTGATTGATAAAGACTGATCGCCGGGCATACGGATGTCACTATTTCAATCGCCAACACCAGCAGATCATCTCCCTGGCAGAGCAGTAACGATTAGCCCCCCGGGTCTTTCAGGTATGTGATGAAAATGCGGGTATGAGATTTGTGCAACAACTCCCATTTGTGGATTAAAAAATACAGTTGTAAGCCAGAGGTATTTTTGTGCTCAGGCAGCAGACATAGTCAGGATTACAAACAATATGCTTTTCTTTTTTTACCGGGTCATACCACCGTATCTCAATGTATTCCTCTGAGTTGGGACCTGTCAAAGTAACAGCAACATCTCCCCACATTTCGTCTCTCGGTGTTGATACCCTGTCCCAAATTACAATCCACATAATAAGATAGTGATTATGAGAGTAATCTGATTTGTAGAACTCTGCATGGTCCAGAACTAGCTCCGTTCCCACCTGAGGAAGGAACTCATCCAGCTTTTTATCCACAATTTGATGAAAACTTTTACCGTTATGGACTACCCAGCCACTGTCCATAAACGCCTGTTGATTAGGGCATTCTGCCAAAGCATTGGCTGGTGCAACATAAAACATTATAGACATGAGTATGATTATTCTCATTTCCAATCTTCAGGATTGATGTTTTATATTGGTCGACAGTTTTACCCAAGTTAAGGATTTAATGGCTGAAGCGTTCAAGTAGAAAACCCGCATGAAAAGATAGCTGGAGGTTCACACGGGTTTTCTATCATAAATTGCTGATGCTACGGCTATCGCCAGATCCACTCGGTTTTCAAGTCGAGCAGTTTCTCCTCTTCAAAAAATACGACTTCATTTCCATCAAACTCACCGAACGGCAGATACCATAATACAACAGATACCAAAAGTTCGTCGTTTACCAATTCCCTGCGGGTACTATCACCTTTTTCTACGTCTTCAAAGGGATAGGTAATTTCAAATGTTTCATGGACCCGAGCAAGAGGCGGAATACTTGTTTCTCTGAGTATGCCACTCTTTTCGTACGGTCCTCTGCCCATCTCATTTCCCCGTCCAAGACGCCCAGGAAAGGGCATGTAAATTTCTTGTTTTCTGTAAATTTCCTCGTCGTCAGTTGTTTTTGCGGTCACATCCAGGACCAGCCGGTTTGGAGTCGGTCAGCCGTCCGGGATCGCGTGCCCCGCCTTGTTATAGATTTCAACATCGATCACACCGATTGGAATAACCCCATCTTTCTTATCTTTTCTCCAGAACAGCGATCTTCCTTCTACAGTGACGTCAAGTGCCATCTCGATCATCGTTTCATCATTATAGGATTGCATATTGTGTCCGAGTTCAGACTTATGCATATGGCATTCCTGACATGATTCACTTCCTCCATGGGCTACATAGGCAAAAAGATAACTGCCGTAAGCAGTAGCACATTGAGATGGATGATCGAGCTCAAAATTTGGACCCTGCCCATGGCATTGTCCACAAAAAATGGATTCACCGAGCGCTGGTGCTTCTGCCATTTTGGTGTACACTTCATCCTCGTGATCTCCTTCCAGTACACCGTAAACTGTGTCAGGCTGTGGATAACCATCTGCATATTTGTGAATCAGTGCAACTTTATTATGACAAACCAGACAGCCGATGTTGAGACTGGCGATCGTTTCCTCGAGTTCCTCGGCCTTATCGAAATCTGCATCCCTGTTTGCCTGCTGCCACTCGCGGATTGTTGCGACAATTTCCCGGGCAACCTCATCTGTTGCTTCATCGAGCTGAGGAAGATGACACTTCATGCACATCATTAAATTTTCCACGGTAATGTCGGAATCTTCTTTGACTCCGGAATAAGGGAAGAGTTTTAAGCCCTTATCAATGGCAGTAAGAATGGTTGGGGCAGTACGAGGCGTACCAAGAATTGATCTGGCATGAAGGGAGTCTGACCATTCATCATGAACATCTTCATGGCAGTCGGCGCACCTGCTGGAATCGTATCGCTCTACAAGTTCGGCAATAGTTTTAGCTTTGGGCTGTGGTTCAGTTTTTGGTCCTCCAGCACTGTACAAAATGCACGGCACAAACATGCATAATACGATACATACGAAAGTGATTGTTAAACCAGTTTTCATTTTCCCTCCTGCAATGTTGAATTGTAAGGTGACCTATACACGGTAGCACCAGCAACGATGACTCATCATTGCTCGTTTCCAAAAAGGAACCAAATCATTAACCGGAGTACTATTAAAATTTGATAGCGAATCTCCCTCTTAAATCGGTTTCATTTCACCCATGTTGTTTTGTATGGACCTTTGATCCAGATACTATAATTGCTAACGCAATTGCCTAACATTGTCAATTACCACAAAGTATTATAAAAACAGGGTATTTAACCCGCGAAAGGCTCGTTTCCAGCTAATAACAAAGAACAGTTTCAGCTAACATCTGGATTAACCTGAATATTTCACGAGTTCAAGCGGTCTGTCAGTCGAGGAAACTTGTGCTGGGCTATACAAGAGGTATGCCTATCACAAAAGAGACAAAGGATGGCGGGCAGTATTGACTCGTAAATAAATCGTGGATTACGCCAATCGTATTTCAGGGCAAGCATACGGAAGCATTGTTACATCTCTGATAACTCTGCCGCCAAAAGAAGTTACATTTGTGACGACCAGCACACCAAAAAGGTCTATTCTCAGCAGCATTCACAGGTATTTGTTAATCCGTATCCAGCTCAGTTTTCCGGGGAGGCTATAACGTTATGAGATACCAGCTGAGCAGTGAGGCGGGCAGGATCAGCACAAGGATCAGTCCAAAGCATCCGGATCTTGGTCCCGGCTGGTGATCAGGTTTCTGGACCTTGCCATAGAGGAAATGATCTTCACCATCATCCTCAAGGATATTGTCAAGAGCGTCGTCTTTTTCAAATATATCATCTCCATTGCTCTTCATATGAACTCCCTGCTAAAAGAGCTGAAGCCAGATACATCGGCAACTGGCTTCAGCCTTTTTTCCCTCGCTGTTGGCGGCGCAAGAATAAATCGCCTTATTTTGTTGATTCACGCGGATCGGTCTTATTTTCGGGCTTGTATATGTCCTCAAACTCTGACCGGGTTACCCCTAAGAATACGGTTGATAATCATATCATCAGCAGGTTAACAAGCAATCCGGCGGAAATCGCCATCACCATTACAGAAGTGATAAAGGCAATGAGCAGCGGCAGTCTGAATATTCCTTTGAGCATCGCCATCTCCGGCAGACTGGCTCCTGCACCGCCAATTATCAGCGCAATTACCGCACCTGTGCTCATCCCCTTTGCCAGAAGGCTGGCAGCAATCGGCACCATTGTGCTGACCCTGAGATAAAGCGGGATACCGACGATCGCTGATATGGGCACAGCCAGTGGATTATCAGCTCCGGCAAGTCTTACAACCAGATCCGCCGGCAAAAAACCATGGATGATTGAGCCAATGGCCACACCGATGATAACATATGGCAACAGGCTTTTGAACTGTCCAACCGAATCGTTAAATATCCTTCTGGCCCTGCCTGGCTGTGGATTATGCATTGGAATCGTGGCAAAGGGAACGGCCGTCTGGCTGGGTGTTGCGCTCCCGCAGCATTGCATGGCCGGCTGCAGCTGGACAACATTCAATGCTGGTGATTCCTTCTCACAACAGCCAGTACTCTGCACAATCGCTGGGTTTTGAACAGACATCGTCTGCATTCCACTATTTCCCTGCAGCCCTTCCAACATCACATATCGAAAAAATCCGGCCTGCTCCAGTAAGAAACTGATACATATTGTCATCCCTATCGCCACAACGGCATAGATGACTGTTACCTTCACGCCCAATAATGTGATAAACAGCGGGATTATGATAGGATTTACCAGGGGGGAGGTGAATAAAAATGCCATAGTCGGCCCGAAGCCAGCCCGGGCTCGTAACAGGCCAACCGTAACTGGTATGGTGGAACAGCTGCAGAATGGAGTAAGAGCGCCCAATAATGAGCCAATCAAATAGCCCCTTCCATTTCTTCCGGAAAGCCATCTCCTCAGTTTATCCTGGGGCATGAACTCGTTAATCAGCCCGACAAGAAAACTTATCCCGACGAACAATACGGTCAGTTCGACCATCGTATATCCGAAGAAAAAAGCGGTTTCTTTCAGCAGCGGCAAATATTCTTTAATGTCCATTTCTATGTCCTTCTTTCCAGTCTGTTTTTGATATATTTTGTTAAGATGCGGCTAATCGCTTCTGCATTTGGCCTAATCGACTGTTTTTGGGTCTAGTTGTGTCTGCAGAGAACAGCACTCGGAAACCAGGTAATCAGCCAGTTCCCTGACGGCCTCAAACTGCGGTTCGCAATACAGCACTCGACTGTCCCTGCGCTGATTTACCAAGCCCACATGGACGAGACGCTGTATATGATGCGATAAGGTTGAACCGGGAATTCCCAGATTCCTCTGGATTTCTCCGACAGGCAGCCCGTCTTTACCGGCCCTGACAAGCAGCCTGAAGATTGACAATCGAGTCGCATTACCCAGTTCAGCGCACCGTTTTGCCGCATTTTCAAGTTCCATCTGGTCGCTCCTCTCCATCAATAGTATCGGTTTATAGCGACTGTAAATGCTGCCGCAGCAGCTGTCAACCATATTTCTAGAAATATCGAATCGTGGATTGAAAAAGAAAGATGATGATGTCTGATATCATCTGCTGATGTACCAATTTTCTTATTGATCAGGGACTCCATTGACAAGAAGTGAAACAGCAATCGTCCACATGATTATCCACACTCAGGCAGATAAACCACAATGTTGATGCGGAAATGGCCCCTGCCCAGAAAAACGGGCGACTATCTCCATTGAAATGGCTGCTGATACTGCCGAGAAGTATAACGGTATCAAGATAAAAATGGGGATTAAGCAAGGTGACGGCCAGGGTGGTGGCAACCGCTGCCCCAAGAGATGTAACCGCCTGAGAGCTTGGAGGCTTCCGCCACGTATGGCAGAGCGGCACAGAGAATACATATCAAGGCACTATTGACATGGGAAGGGCCACAACTCCGATTTAATTTTGTTATATTTAGGTTAATAATCTATTGTGGGACTATTGGGTCCAGAGATCCGGTTACCAGTATTGGGGAGGCATCAATATCTTCTGCAGACATCATGGAAACAACACGTTCAAATGAACTTTCAATCATTAATTGCTCCCAATTATGTAATTTGGAGAATCGCTCGGTGAACTGTTCCTGGAGAAGTGGAGGAACTGTATTGAGTATAGCTTTACCATTTTCCGTAAGCGCTATATTAGTTTTCCGTTTGTCGTCTATGTCTCTTGAACGTGTAATATGACCCCTGTTTTCAAGTCGTTTTGTAATATCAGTTACGGTTGCCTGGCTTAAGCTGACGTTTTTTGAAAGTTGTGTCACAGAGATTTTATCATGCACAGATATTGACTGCAAAATAATAAGCTGGGGTCCCGTCAACCCAAAATTTTTTTTCAAATTGGTTGAATGCCGGTCTATGGCTTGAATCATTTTCCGTAGAGCTATCAAAAGATTTTTGCACCGCTCGTCATTTGTATTGCTCATCATCACCACTTTATATCATAAACCTGGAATTATGGAACCGATTTAGACCAATCAATTAAACCATAGATCTCTATGTTTTAATATGAAAATTACAATGCCCTACAAACCGAATTCCATTATTAATTCTAGTTTTTCCTGAAAGGTCCAATTGACAAATTAGTTAGTGCACGATATAATTATCGATTGGAAATATATAATTGTCAACTAAATAGAAGATCGATTTCTCCATGAAAAATGTTTTACTTTTAATTCTCAAACGCTGGGGCGCAAGTCTGATAACCATCTTTGTTATCTCAGTAATTATCTTTATTGGCGTAGAGCTTCTGCCCGGGGACGTGGCAGAGACCGTTCTGGGCCAATCGGCCACCCCCGAGACGGTGGCGGCATTTAGGAAAGAACTCAAACTGGATTTGCCACCCCATATCCGGTATGGTGAATGGCTTAAGGATTTCGTCCATGGCGATTTTGGCACCTCCCTGGCAAATGGCAGACCTGTTTCCGAATTGATCGGTTGGCGGCTTTCAAATACCCTGTTTCTAGCCGCAACCACCGCCTTGATCGCGGTACCCCTGGCCATTTTTTTGGGCATACTTGCGGCATTTTATCGAAATACCTTTTTTGATAAATTAATCTCAACCACTACCCTCTCTTTTATCTCTTTTCCGGAATTTTTTATAGCCTATATCCTGATCAGCCTTTTATCGGTTAAGCTGAACCTTTTCCCAAGTCTATCCATTATAGATAAAGACATGGGGTTTGGCGGCAAAATATATGCAATTTTACTGCCATCGCTAACACTCACCTGTGTGGTAACGGCACATATGATGCGACAGACAAGAGCAGCCATCATCAATGTGCTGGCCAGTGCTTATATTGAAATGGCCCAGATAAAAGGAATAAGGCGATTGAGAATCATTTATCACCATGCCTTTCCCAATTCCTTATCTCCGGTGATCAATGTGGTTGCCGTGAACTTGGCATATCTTGTTGTTGGCGTTGTCATTGTTGAAGTGGTGTTTGTTTATCCGGGACTGGGGCAACTACTGGTTGACTCAGTGGCCAAAAGGGATCTTCCAGTGGTCCAGGCGTCTGGATTAATTTTTTCGATTGCGTATATTTTTCTAAATCTTGCAGCTGATGTCCTATCCATGCTTTCCAACCCAAAACTACGACAATCCAAAATTTAAGGGAAGGGGGCTACGGTTCTGAAATTATTACGACAAGCTCCTATTTCCGCCCGAATTGGCATGGGTATTGTTCTACTGAATATTCTGGTGGCTATTTTGGCACCCTTGATCGCACCCTATGGCGAGACGAGCGTGGTTGGGGATGTGTGGGAAAGTTATTCTTCCCACTTTTATTTTGGGACTGACCATATCGGAAGAGATCTTTTTACACGAATGGTCTTTGGTGCAAGGAATACAATCGGTCTGGCATTTATCATTACCATCTTATCATTTTCCTTTGGATCCTTAATGGGCTTTATTGCCGCGGTTAAGGGTGGCTGGACTGACCAGTTATTAAGCCGGATAATTGATATCCTCATGGCATTTCCAACCCTTATTTTTGCTTTGATGATTTTATCCGTGCTGGGATCATCTATCACGACGTTGATTTTTACCATAGCCATTCTCGATTCCACACGGGTCTACAGATTATCAAGGGCTGTTGCCATGGATATCGAAGTGATGGAATTTGTGGAAGCAGCCAGGCTCAGAGGAGAGGGACTTTGGTGGATCATACGACAAGAAATTTTGCCCAATGCCATGCCACCGCTCATTGCGGAATTTGGTTTGAGGTTCTGCTTTGTATTTCTCTTTATTGCCTCCTTAAGTTTTCTGGGACTCGGCCTGCAACCGCCGCTATCTGACTGGGGAGGTATGGTCAGGGAAAATGCCGGTGCAATTACCTTTGGCATATATATCCCTCTAATCCCAGCCGGCGCCATTGCTTTGTTGACAGTTGGGGTCAATTTAATTGTTGACTGGTTTTTACATTTATCCAGTGGGCTGCATGAAT
>CAZOWJ010000018.1:5629-52798 GCA_964583415.1 uncultured Desulfocapsaceae bacterium | reverse complement strand
CGAAAACTCTATGACGCCTATGGTAAAAACTGGCAGCAGGGTGGTTTTCAGCAACCTCCTAACGGGAAACAGGATTTCAGGAAACAATCGGGTGCTGAGAATTTCTCAAGCTCCTTCAAGTACAGCAGAGACACCAGCCATAACGAGGATGACGGCTTCAGTGACTTCTTCAACAGCCTTTTCGGCGGTGGTTTTGATACCAGCCAGAGCAATTATCGCGGATTTGACAGGCCGGGCCGATCCCATGAAGCTGAGATCACCGTTTCACTTGCAGATGTCTATCACGGTTCAACCAAGTCCATATCTCTGCAGTCATATGAATCGGACCAGGCTGGGCAAATTCGCCCCACTACCAGGACACTGCAGGTTAAAATTCCAAAGGGTGTGACCAACGGCTCGGTTATCCGTCTTGCCGGGCAGGGAGAAGAAGGCGCTGGAACAGGCGTAACCGGAGACTTGCTGCTCAAGATCAATATAGCGCCAGATTCTCGTTTTCGGGTGGACGGGCACAATTTACATTCAGTGGTTGCGGTAACTCCGTGGGAAGCAGCCCTTGGAACGAAAGTACCGATCCAGACAGTTGAAGGGAGTGTCACCCTGACCATCCCAAAAGGTTCACAAAACCACAGAAAATTACGTTTGCGTGGCAAAGGCATACCAAAGCGAAGCGGTACACAGGGCGACATAATTATTGAACTGGAAATCAGGATACCTGACAAACTGACCAGTGCTGAGGAGAAATTATTGGAGGAACTGTCAAGAGAATCAAAATTCAATCCTCGTGAAAAAAGACACCAGAGAGCAGGAAGCCATGGTTAATCATGAAATACTGATTTACGAGCAGAGGTGCGATAGTACGTTGCTGACCATTAATGAAATAAGTCGGCTTGTCGGACTTCACCCGGATATGATCCAAAGACTCTATCTTCTCGGGCTTATTGATCCAGTGATAGAGAAACCACACTTGCTGTTCGATGAGGGTGTCCTGTCGAAGTTAGCCGTAATTTTAAGACTCAGAGACGATCTGAAAATAAGTATCTCCAGCTGTGGACTCGTTCTTGACCTGCTCGACAAAATTTCCGAGCTGGAAAGGCGATTGGACTATTATGAACAGAAGTATAACAGCTAAGTTAAGACTTTCGCCGCTATAAATAATAAGCTTTCAGGCTACTGTCGAGGCATTTTCATGGAGGCCAGGTCTATTACTCGTAACGACAACCACGAAGCACGCCGAATCATTTTTCCATTCAATCAAAACTGAGCTTAATCATTATGTTTGGTTTCAAAAGAGCCTCTTTCTGTTGTTTGAGCTTGCAAACATCAACGATTATTTTGTTTTAGTGCTGGCGATCCTGAGAAGGATATAACCCAGAAATGCACTGGTAATAGAGCCGATGATGATGCCCACCTTGGCGTACTCCTGGTAAACCGGGACGGAAAATGAAAGCGCTCCGATGAATAACGACATAGTAAAACCGATTCCGCCAAGAAATCCGACACCGACAATCATCGGCCAGGTGACTCCATCGATAAGATTTACCCCTAAAATTTTAGTGGCAAGCCAAGTGAACAGAGTGATTCCTATCGGTTTTCCAAATGTGAGGCCAAGAGCTATACCAAGAGTAACCGGGTGCAGCATGGCAACCACCATGTCCAGTTCTGCCATGACAACGCCTGCATTTGCCAGAGCAAACAGGGGCAAAATGAGATAGGCAATCCACGGTTCCATGACATGTTCCATTTTCTGAAGCGGGGTCTCAACCTCATTGCAGGCGGTATCGATTGCCTGAACGGCTTCAAGATGCTCCCGGTTTAACATGATAGTGTAGCCACAGTCTCCACCCTTGCAGCGGATCTGTTCCAGTCTTTCCCGTACCATTTGCAGGAACAGGTCAGTGTTATACCTGCTTTTTGCAGGAATAAACATGGCAACGACAACACCGGTGATTGTGGCGTGCAGGCCGGAATGGGCGACCATGAACCAGAGCAGAGCGCCCATGATTATATAGATCAGGGTGTTTCTGACCCAGAGTTTGTTAAGAACGAACAGACCTGTGCAAATTACCAGTGCTGCACCAAGGTAGGAGAGGTGGATCGTTGGTGTATAAAAAAGAGCAATGACCAGGATTGCGCCAAGATCATCGGCGATGGCAAATGCTGTCAGGAATAACCGTATACCAAACGGTACCCGTTTGCCGAGGGTGGAAAGTATCGCCAGAGAAAAAGCGATATCGGTGGCCATGGGTATGCCCCAGCCTGAAGAACTGTCAGAGTTGCCATTAAAAATAAAATATATCAGGGCGGGGACGATCATCCCACCGACTGCCGCCGCGACCGGGAGTGCTGCTTTTTTTGGTTCCGATAGCCCTCCGACGAGCAATTCCCGTTTGATTTCCAGGCCGACGGTAAAGAAAAACAGGGTCATCAAGGCATCGTTAACCCAGTGTGCAAGAGAATGGGAAAGGACTGCGCCGCCGATGTTTATGGAGAGGTCCTGGTGCCAGAAATGAGTGTATCCTTCAGGGTTGATGTTGGACCAGATAAAAGCTGCAATGGCAGCAGCAATAAGCAGGAAACCACCGTTTGAGATGGTATTGAAGAAGTTTTGAAAAGCTGAGGTGGTAATAATTTTGGCGACAGTTGACGTAGGGCTGACCTGATCAAGTGGGGTATTGTCACCATGCATCGGGATGTCCAGGTTCTTCATAGATCCTCTTATCTTGTCTAAATCTTATCTCGAATTACTCTTACCTCACCTATCAGAGCGATCATAGATTTAAGGGTGTGTCCTTTTAATATCTGGATTAAACAGGGCAATTATGAAGGTATGATCAGTAATCGTGTTTTTTTTGTCCACTCTTTTTACCATAACTGTAATATTTTCTCCGGCAGATTTTTCAAGCATCGTGGTGCGGATGTCATCCATACTGGTTACCGGCTGATTATCGATGTGAGTGAGAATATCATTTACTTGCAGACCTGCCTGCACCGCATTTGATGAGGGGTTTACCTCAATGATTTTCATTCCAGGAATATCTTCATCAGTATTTTCCTGCAGTACGATACCAATTTTTCCCTGCGGAAGGAAGTCGGGAACATCCAGCAGGAACAGATAGTCAGCGACTGATGAGAGTTCATCTGCTGAAAGCTGGCTTGTTGCCAGATTAAGGACACTGGCCTGGGAGCGTTCCATTCTTCTCTCAACACGGGGAGGAATACCTGAGTCTTTACGGGTGTGCTGCGACCCTGCAAGGACAACCATCTTTGCTTTGGGGTGTTCGATAAGATAATTATGGATTGATTCTGCCATGGTTTCGTCCCAGATTGCCTGGGCCTGGATGAAGCCGTTAAAGGAACCCGAATTCTGTTCCATAGTGCCATGAAAGGAAAATGTCTCACCCAGGCGCTCAGCATAACCATCCATGTCGAGGACTCGGTCAGCAGGCAGTTCGCTGAGTTCTTCCGGTGCCAGGTTGCCAAGGCCGTTTGATTTGAACACTGAACTAACTATTTTTCGATCAATGTTGAGGCCGATTACATCAATCTTGTGTTTTCTGGCGTAGCTGAAAATTGGTCTGAATAATCTGTAATCATAGCTCCAGACATCATAATATCTTGATTCTCGGAGAAACGTTGCCTCGTTGACGTCACTGTCTTGAATATAGTCATCGAGTGCATGCTGGCTTGAACGTGGAAACATTTCCATACCTATTGCAAGATCGGGGTTTTTCTGGTGAAGGGCCTCTATGATCATTAACTGCAGCAGATGGTCAGCACGGGATGTGTGAGTTTCCCCGATATAGATAACCTGATAATTGTTGAGCTGGGCAATCATGTTCTTAAAGCTGCTCAATTGTGAGAGGACAATACCGCCTGGCTTTTCAGTGATTGGAAAGTGGAGGCCCTGGTCGGCGGGACGGGAACGCTTGTCAGATATGCGTCCCTGGTTAAAATGCAGATAGGAATATTTACCGTAGTGTGATAAGCGGGAAACAGCACCATTGGTTTCAGTCTTACTGCTCGAGCTGATCAGGGCCACCGGCTGCTGAGGCTTTGAGGGGTGCGAATGGATATCGAGAGTAAAGCCTTCTTCCGGGTGTGCAGGTATTCCATACATGGAGCGTGAAAGAGGACTCGAGAGTCCCAGAAAAATGAGAAATCCATCTGCGGCGCCATCGCTGTCTAATTCCCCGGCGCCCTTTACCTGCCACGAGTAACGGGATGCCATATCAAGTATCGGCTGATAGACAGATTGCTCATTGTGGTCAGCAAGGATCACGGTGGTTTTGCTGTTCCCCATCAGCTGGGACCAGACAGGAACGTACTCTTTGTCAGAGAGCGTTCGCATGAGGTCATAATTTCTGTCAATGATCAATTCAAGCGGATGTCCGTCGAATTCTACGGCAATTTTGGTTGTTTTTTCAGTGATCAGCTGGCTAAAATCTAATTCGCCCAGCGTTGTATTAATTTTAAAAGGCAGGGTTATTTCAAATGGCAGGGCAGATTTTTGTTCGATGGTGAAGGACAGTGAAGTTGTGTCTGTTTTCTGGTGGGTATGTATATCCCGTACCTCCAGGTCCGGCAGATCAATGCTGTTGAGCCGTTCTGTAAAAAACCGGCTAAGGTCGCTTGATGAAACTTCCTCGAACAACTCTTGAATGTTCTGCCACGAGGCTTCAGTTCCTCTATACCTTTCATAAAATATACGGATCGTCTCATTGAAAAGCTCTTCGCCGAGACGAATTTCCAGCTCGTGAAAGAGCGATGCCGCCCGGCCATACCCTACCGTTCGAGTGGCACGATTGGTATCCGTGGCGTGACCTGCAAAGCGGAAATCTTTAAGCGGCAGTGTATCAGGTTTTACATAACTGAGGTATTCGAGGATTTTTTCTTTCCTGGCCAGCCCACCTTCATGCTGATCATGCCGATAGGCCATATCGGCGAGATAGGTGGTAAGCCCTTCACTCCAGTTACCGGAGTCCAGTCTGACACTGATGCTGTTACCAAACCATGAATGAAGAATTTCATGGCCGAGCGAGGTCTCTCTGATAAAGGGGAGTCGTAAAACCTGGGAACCGAGCAGGGTGAAAGTGGGCAGCCCGAAGCCGGTTGGATTACTATTTTCCACAATCAGGTAGTGGTTATAGGGAAATGTTCCAATCAGTTTTTCATAGCGCTTGATATAATCAACTGCCGACTGGAGATAGTCTTTGGCCAGGTGTTGGTTTTCCGGGAAAAAGAGTGTATGCACCAGGAGACCGTCTCTTACCGCACTGCTTTCTCTGACATAGGGGGCGGCTGCAAAGGTGAGGCTGAATAGCGGTTGAGAGAAAGAAAATAAAGCAGATCCATCAGGGCTGGTCTCAGGAAATGTGTCGGACTCACTGACTGCTGTGAACCCTGGCGGCACCTGGGCCTTCAACGTAAAGGTTGACTTCCGGTCAGGAAGCGGGTGCCAGAGTGAGGTGAGAACAATTGAATCACTGGAGATGCTATCCCTGAAATTGCTGGTCACAGATTTTTCGTATGAAATTAACAGGGTCTTCTCATACGGTGTTGCCTGGAGTACGAGAAGGGAGGGATCCAGCGGAGTGACAAGCTGGTTCTCCTGCCCCGGTGAACTTAATACAGCGCCGGTTACCCTGAGGCCGTCAAGCCTGAATGATAGCGGGTAGTCCGGTGTTATCTGAACTTTCATTGTTCCACGAAGAAGAGCGTGTTCAACGTCAAAGGAAAGAGCAAGGTCAATGTGCGGTATTGGTTCTGTGGTATGAGCGAGGGATTGAGTGGTGTCAGACATAAAAAAAACCAATGTAATTGCGATTGTGCAAATGAACGTGGTAAACAGTTTTAACATTACGGTCCCATTTTTTTGCAGGATACAGATTTATGGAGAAAAAATCAGTGCTTTATGAATAACTACTTATAAGTAATATGACTGATAATGCTAAAAAAAAAGATAGGATTTATAAGGTGAGGAAGAGGTGAATATCAAAGCCGTAGGAATAAATGCGCGCTATACCCACTCGTGTCTGTCCCTTTTTTATCTGCGTAATGAGCTTGAAAAGAATAGTCCGGAAACTACCGTTGAGATTTGTCAATACACTATCAATGATCCTCACTACGTTCTCATCCAGCGGTTATGCGAAGGGAATCCCGATTACTTCTTTTTTTCCTCGGCTATCTGGAACAGTGAACTGACAATAGCTTTGATTTCAGACCTGCTGCTGATTAATGAAACATACAGATTTGTGGTTGGTGGACCTCAGGCGGAGATTGTCGGCGAAAGCTTGGGAAAATCAGAGAGGATTACCATATACAAGGGGAGTATTGAGGGGACTGATAATTCCTTTTTCTCAGATCTTGCAAAAGGGCGTCTCCATCAGTTTTACAGCACCTCTTTTTTCAAGACCGGCAAGATGGACTTTGACTATCCATACAGGCCTGAAGATTTTTCCGGTCCTTTGAAGAATAGACATGTTTACTATGAATCATCAAGAGGATGTCCCTTTTCCTGTACCTATTGTTTGTCTTCAGCCGAAAAAGGGCTGTATCACAAACCGCTCGACCGTGTTTTAGAAGAACTTGCTGATATCCTCAAATACAAGCCTTCAGTGGTACGATTTATCGATCGAACTTTTAATGATGTTCCGGATCGTGCACTGCAGATCTGGAACTATCTGAAAGATCATGGGGGCCAAACGTTATTCCACTTTGAAATTGCTCCGGACCGCTTTACTGATAAAATGTTTGACTTTCTTGAGGGGATGGATGCAAAACGATTTCAGTTTGAAATCGGAATCCAGTCAACCCATCAGGAAACGCTGGAAGCAATCAAACGACCGATTAATCCGCAATCAGCGGCTATGGTTGTCCAAAGACTCCGAAAATTGGAAACTATTCATCTCCATGCCGATCTAATCCTCGGTCTGCCGTTTGAGACAAAGGAAGCGTTCTATCGATCTCTTAATGATATCTTTGTAATGGGACCCCATTATATCCAGATGGGATTGTTAAAGCTGCTTCCCGGAACACTGCTCGAAAGAGAAGCGGTGCAAAACGGATATCGGGCAAGCAGACGGCCGCCGTACAGCGTTTATTCAAATAACTGGCTCAGCGCGGACAGCCTCCGGGAGCTTTACTGGCTGAGTGAATGCGTGGAAAAGTACGTTAATAACAGATATTTTGTAACTATCTGGAGGTATTTGTTAAAGAGCGGTGAAAATATGTCACTCTTTTTCTCATCATTATCTAAACGCTTACTCCAGCAGGGCTATTATTGGAAGGCTGCCACCCAGGAGACCCTGAGCAGACTATTGTTACGTCACGTGGAATCGAGGCCAGATTTCACTCTTTTAAGGGAACTTCTCTGTTATGATTGGCTGCGATGCGGCCATCGTTTTTTGCCGGATCACTTGCAAGACGCTGACCTGGAACCAAATGAGTTGCGGAAAACCTTATTTCATCAGCTTCCCAAGACCCTTGCCGGGTGTTATGAAAAGAGTGACAGGGCCTATTTCTTTAAAAAATCGATTTTTTACCTTTTTTCCCGTGAATCCCTGATCCATATCGGTTATGAGGTGAAGTCCGCGCAGGGTATCGTCCGTTTTCTATCCGAGCGGGAGAATAATGTTCTTGGTCTGCACCGCGCACAGCTTATTGCACAAGAGCGGTGAAATCGTCGTAAGCAGACATACGTGGAACAAACGATTTGAATGTGTCATTACTCACCCAAATGCAACCTGGGTGATGAGTGGGTTAGAAAACCATATAATTAATAATTGTTATCGTTAGAGGGAGTATGTTGTGACAGCTTTTCGAATAAAAAAAATCAATAATATCGCTTCAGAAGGACTTGAACTTTTTGGTAAACAGTTTTCCGTTTCAAGCGATGAGGTTGATCCCCAGGGGATTCTTGTCAGGAGTTCGCTGGTTAATACTGATAACTTCAATTCTCTGCTGGCGGTTGCACGGGCCGGAGCCGGGGTCAATAATATCTCCGTCGATCAAGCTACCAAAAGAGGAATATGTGTTTTTAACACTCCGGGTGCCAATGCCAGTGCGGTTGTCGATCTGGTATTCCCGATGATTGGTGTATGGCAGCGGAATATCTGGAAGGGAATTGAGTTCTGTGACTCACTGAGCGAGATGGAACCAGATAAAGTTGGCGTTGAGGTTGAAAAACGGAAGGCAGCATTTCGAGGCGTTGAAATTGCCGGAAAAAGGCTGGCTGTTGTCGGACTTGGTCAGATAGGTGTGAGGCTGGCTAACGGAGGGGTCCACCGTCATATGAATGTTACAGGCTTCGATCCTCAACCGATGCTGGCAAATATCCATATGCTGCTGCCGGAGGTACATTTTACCCAATCTCTTGACGACTGTATTGGAGATGCAGATATCGTCAGCCTTCATGTCCCGTTGATCGATAAAACCAAGGCGCTGGTAAATGATGCTTTTATCGCGCGAATGAAAAGAGGGGCAGTCCTGGTCAATTACGCCCGGGGACCGATTGTCGATGAGCAGGCAGTCCTGGACGGCCTGGAAAGCGGTCAGCTTGCAGGTTATGTCGCAGATTTTCCAACAGAAAGACTTATCGGACATCCCAAGATACTGTTAACTCCTCATCTTGGCGCATCAACCTCTGAATCAGAAGAGAAGTGTGCTGTTATGGCAGCCCGGGAAATGATCAGATATATGCTCTACGGCAATATTACCAACAGCGTCAATTTTCCCAACATCGAAACGATTCCTTCCGACCTCGTCAAAGACCGGCTTATAGTTATTAACAAGGATGTACCCGGTATGATAGCATTTATCACAAAAATTATCGGAGGCTATGTGATTAACATTGATTCTTTCAAGAACGAGTCAAACGGTACGCTTGGATATAACATAATTGATATGGAATCAGGCGTAACTCCTGAGGCTGTAGCGGATATTGAAGCAAATGAAAATGTTATCAGGACCCGTGTTATTTCTTTTGCACGGTAGACAGGTGACATAATGGTATTAATATTCAAACTTAAATGGTAAAAATTCTTATATGGTGCAAGGTCTTGATTTTGTGCCTTATAGCGAACTTACAAGCCATTTGAAGATTCTGGGTAAAAATAATTGTACGGTTTTTATCTGTTTTTCCGGCACATAGTTTCTAGAGTTAGATGTTATAATATTGAAAATAAAGGTAAAAACGTAATATTAATTTGTATGGTATAAAAAATGCAAAGTGTAATACTGTTTAAATCTCTTCTCTCCTTTCTCCCAGAAAAGCCGGTATCGAATCCCCTCGAAACCGGCTTTTCTCTATTTTGACCTTATGATTATAGATTAATGAACCCAGATCCCATTCAGGTATTGCTCGCCAGGGCAGACTCCTATGACAAAAAACATATTAAGGAGTTTCTTGAAAGCAGCAGCGTTCATCTCTCACTAGACAAACAGTTTAACGGCAAAAAGGTTCTATTGAAACCGAACCTGATCAGCGGCAGGGCACCAGCCCTGGCCTGCACCAATGGTCAGTTTATTGCTGCTGTGGCTGAGTGGTTTCTTGATTGTGGCGCTCAGGTCTCAATCGGTGACTCACCAGCTTTTGGCAGCCTTCACTCAGTTTTGAGCCGTCATGGCATAGCAAATGATATTGCACATTTGGACATCACTATTCTCCCTTTTAAGACGGTGAGGAAGACAATACTGTCGCATGGCGTTGCTATTGGGATTGCCGATGAACCACTTGATTGCGATTATTTTGTTAATCTGCCCAAGATAAAAGCCCACAATCAGATGTATCTGACAGCCGCAGTGAAGAACCTGTTTGGTATTGTCTGCGGAATGCGAAAGGCTGTCGCGCATATGAAGAACGGTTCCTCTCATATCAGGTTTGGTGATCTGATGCTTGATCTTGTTAAACTCCTTCCCGACAATATATCAATTGCAGACGGTATTATCGCCATGCACCGGGAAGGTCCGGTAAATGGTGAGCCGCTGCACCTGGGTTGCCTGGCAATGAGTAATGACCCCGTCGCTCTTGATACAGCAATACTAACCCTCCTTGAGCTTGAACCGGGTTTCTGCCCGGTCTGGAGGGCTGCCAAGCGGCGAAAACTTGTCGGTAGTTATCTTGAAAATATCAGTTTTCCGTTTGCAGTCCCATCGGACTTCTCGGGTTCCGGATTTGTCGCTCCGGAAACATTAAGCCCTGTTCCTTTCAATCCGTTACGTTTTTTCACCAGTCTGGTTAAAAGAATTACGCTCAGGGTTTGAAGTTAAAGCATTGTTATACACATTCATTCCGTTGAGCAAATGCAGATCTAAACACTTGATGTGGAAATTGTTCATCACTATAGTCTGATTTCTTTCTTCTGTTGAATTGATCATCTGTCAGCAAATAAGAACAGCAACTAATACTACGTCACATCTTACTTGAAAGGACTCAATATGTTTAACATGACCGGGCGTGTTGCCCTTATTACCGGTGGATCACGCGGCATAGGCCGTGCAATCGCAATACGTCTTGCGGAGCACGGAATGGATGTCGTGGTCAACTATATCAGACATCGCCAGGATGCTCAGGATACCGCAACAGAAGTGGAAAAAAGGGGACAGCGATGTCTGATAGTGAAGGCAAATGTCGCCAAGGAACATGATGTAAAGCAAATGTTTGAAGCCATTACCGAGGAATTTCATGCACTCGACGTGCTTGTCAGTAATGCCGCATCCGGAGTCCTGAAACCGGTAATGAAGCTTACTGAACGCCATTGGAACTGGGCAATGGATATAAATGCCAGGGCATTGTTAAGTCTGGTGCAGAATGGTTTACCCCTGATGAAAGAAGGGGCACGGGTAATTGCCGTTTCAAGTCTCGGGTCCGTCAGGGCGATTCAGAACTACACAACGGTTGGAGCTTCAAAGGCTGCCCTTGAGTCCCTTGTACGGCATCTGGCCGTCGAACTTGGACCCTGCGGAATTCGTGTTAATACGGTGAGCGCAGGGGCAGTTGATACAGATGCATTGAAAAAATTTCCCAACCGGGACGAAATTCTGGAGAACGCACTGGCCCGGACACCGTTGGGCAGGCTTACTACGCCGGAAGATGTCGCCGATGTGACCTTGTTTCTCTGTAGTAATCTGTCCAATATGATCCAGGGTCAGGTTGTAACCGTTGACGGCGGTTACGCTATAATGGGTTAATCGTCAGGAAGTGGTTATAGAAACAACGCTCTTTACTGGGGGTGCAGGGCGGCAACCCCTCTCCTGCAGATCAGGAGTGAGATGACAAGTGACAGCACCAAGACCCCTGTTCCCCACGCAGTAATCAGCCCAGCATCCATCAGTGGTATGCCGTTATGGGCAATCCAGCTTCTCATGAGTCGATATGTCGGAGTAAAACCCAGGAAAAGTATAGCCAGAACATAGGTGATGGAACAGAAGAGATAAAAAACAGCACCGGGCCCCATCGAAGCTGCTCTGTTTTCTGCATTGTAATCTGCAAATATCGAACCGAAACCGAGTGCCATTGCAACAACAGTCCAACAGATGATCGTTGCACTGAAAAGGGAAATCCACCACATCGGCCCGCTGATCTGCAGGAAGTGATTTGATAATCCGATCAAAATCAGGGTCAGAAAGGTAAATGGCATGACATAGAACAGGTATTTGTACCAGAGATAACGTGAAAGGGTCAGCGGGGAACTCTTGACCAGGTAGAAGGATCCGCCTTCTGCACCAACCGCAGGATATACAAAACGGGCGGCAAGCGATGCAGAAAGAAAACCGGTCAGACCGATGTTTCCGAAGGCTATCAGGTTAGCGACGTAAACTGTTCCAAATGTTCGTTCGAGGGGGAGTACTTTAAAGTTGTAGAGGTAGACGACGACGAGTGCTGCAATCATGAAAAATTGTGACCATTCCTTGGAGTCTCTCAAAAAGGATATGAGTTCTTTTCTAAATATCCACACCCAGGCCCTCTTAGAGCTGCCAGATGAAGTAAAGTGCCTGTTGCCGCCAAACGACTCCTGTGATTTGGAAAATCCAGGGATGAACAGTTTAACCATCACCATCTCGCCTATATAATAGAGAACGAGCGGAGTGAGGATAATCAGGCTGAGCAGCAGCCAGTCAACCTGCTGGTCAAGCAGATAGTTTGTGAGTAAATTTGCTGTCCAGCCGGCAGGAAGCCAGGGGCCTGCTGGATTGGAAACTGCCGACAGGTATTCGATAAATTGACCGTACTTTTCTGGATTAACTAGGTCTTCAGGTTTCAGCAGTCTAAAAATCAGATAGAGAAATATTCCAAAGCAGAGCGTCAGATAGAAGATAATGTCCTTGGTACGTCGGGCGGGAAAAAGATAGACAAGAACGATGATGAATAAAAGAGCTGCCGCGGTGGCAGTTGATGCGGTTGCCGGGATAGTAATGATGAGCAGCAGCCAGTACCAGGGGCCGGATTGAAAAACAACGCCGAATGCAGTGAAGACAGGTACTGAGAATATGACTACCATCCATGAGGTATTGAGAAAGGTGGTTATTAACCGCATACCATATAATTCTGACATGTCCACCGGTGATGCAACAATGATATCGTTATCCCTGGAGAGGTAGAGTGTCGAGATTCCCGTGATCATCGAAGAGAATACCAGCATTGCAAAAATAGTGATCCAGATCATCTGGAAGATCTTCATGCTGAGAATAATACCAAGTTCACTCTGAGCGTGGAAATAGCCGAGGGTCTTTGCGGATATGAGATAGAGTGCGATGCAAATTGCCATTCCCAAGAGTCCGATTGGCAGGAGCTTCAGGTTCAGCTTCCCATTTTTATACAACCTGTTTCTGTTAATCCTGAAATAGGGGAAGAAGAGACGGGAGGACATAATGTAACCTTATTGCCTGCTGCTGCTACTATTTTTCAAGGCGGCGATAACCCCCTGCAGTTCAAACGCTCCTGTCAACTGCAGAAACAGGTCTTCCAGGCTGGAACTTCGATGGTCATCCTCATTTCTCAGGGATTCGATGGTTCCGGTCGCTATAATAGTACCTCCGGAAATGATACTGATACGGTCACAGAGCTCTTCGGCTATCTCCATGGAATGAGTTGACAGGAAGATTGTTTTTCCCTCTTTCGCCTTTTTCCTGAAAAGTTCCTTCACAATTCGACCGCTTTTAGGATCAAGGCCAACCATCGGTTCATCGACGACGATGAACGGTTGGTCAAGCATAAGGATTGAAGTTATGATTAATTTTTGCCTCATGCCATGGGAGTAGCTTTCTATGAGGTTGTTTCTCCAATCGTAGATATCAAAATGATCCAAGTATTCGTTGGCATGATCCTGCCAGGTCTCATGAGATAGTACCCCTGAATAGAGACTGGCGATAAAGTTAAGGTACTCATTGCCGGTCAATTTTTCATAGAGATAGGGGCGATCAGGTATATAACCGGTTAACTGGCGGCAGCGGGCTGATGCCTTGTCCATGTGGTGTCCGCAAATTGACAACGAACCAGAGCTTGGTTTGAGGAGGCCGGCGATCATTTTGATAGTGGTGGTTTTGCCGGCACCATTCGGGCCAAGAAATCCAAAGATTTCGCCTTTGAAGACTTCCAGCGTTATGTCGTTGACGGCGGTAAATTGGTTGAAACGTTTCGTCAAACCTGCAAGTGACAATAGTATTGAGTTCATAAGAGTTTTTCGGTGTTGTTCATTGTTGCCAGGACAAGGGTTCTATCTCCAGTGTTCCAAGTAATGACCCGATCTGCACCTGCTCCTTGAGTTCTCCCTCAACAAATTTTATATGACTCAGATCTGCAGGGAATTGGTCCGTTGTAGTATCAAGGCTTATCCATTTTCCCGACAGACACACTTCATTCCAGGCATGATAATAGAACGCCCCTTTATGGTAGACCACTCCTGCAGCTATCTTTGTCGGGATTCTTGATGCCCGGGACAGTGCTGTAAATAAAGAGGCATGTTCATTACAGTCGCCAATTCGATTGTTCAAGGTTGTCAGGGCATCCGGTATACCGAGTACAGGGCGCTTGTCCAGTTGCTGAAATACCCATGATGCCAATGCTTCTGCCTTCTCTCCATCAGATGTCAGTCCGGACGTTATGGAGCTGCTTTGTTCTATAATTTGTGCAGCATCAGTCTGGATGTAGGGTGATGCTTCAAGTTCATTTTCCCATCCTGCACATGTTGAACCGGTCTTTTCCTCATCATTCGGGAAAATTTCTTTGCTCACGGTTAGAATATCCTTGGAAAAACTCTGGCGTCCGCTGTTCATGTCAAATTTTCCATCAGGCGGTAGTTTGATCAGATATTGCATGGAGCCCAGATCTGTGAGATTATCGGGCATTTCCCCGGTTATCTTGACGGCTAACGATGCCAGAAGGTCGGTGTTTACATCGTCAAGCGTTCTGGCTTTAAATTCGGGTTCCTGGAGAAAGACAAATCCTGCAGGGGATTCTTCTTTAATCACATTGCCGGCGTCATCAAGCCAGGAATTAACCCTGGTACCCGAAAAATGTTCTATGAACCTGTGCAGGTGGTAAACACGGTCATGGATGAGAATCTGCTCTTTGCCGCGATATTCGATGGTTGAAAGTTTTGAAGAAAGTGAAACTGGATCGAACCAGGGAATACGTGTTTTATCACCTGATTTGATGCCTTCATACAGCAGGTAATGACGTCTCGAAGTCGAGAGCAGCGGTGGAGACGGGAGTTCCAGGCTATCCTTGATTGTGTTATTACCGGTATCCAGTTCAAAGGCAACGCGGTTACCCTCAACAATACCATGAGCTTTCATCTGGTAGAAAAGCGATGAAAAATGGAAATTAAATTGTCGCAGGGTATTATCACTGTTCAGGGTGGCAGATAATTTCAGGTCAATTGGATGTGTGTCGCCGGAGATGTTAAGACGCATGTATGCCTGCTGCTCAATCTGAATACTATCATTTCCTGGTACATATTGTGTTTCCACATAACCGATTTTATTGTTCTTGAAATATATTCCCTGGTACTCCGTTCGGGCGTCACGTTCAAGAGCAACCGCTTCTCGACTGTCCAACGGTGTAATAAAATAATCTCGTTGAAGCAAGAGACAGAACAATATCAGCCATACTATGAAAACGGCACCTTTTAAAATACGGGGTCTGCTTCGAGTTCCCACAATTAGCTGTCACTGTTGACCGGGGTTGAGATGAGCGTATCAATGTACCGCATCATTATGGAGCAATGGTGGAGAGAACCGATAAACTGGATGTTGTCAGCTCAGACGCTGGCCTGATGGATTTTCTTTCCTTCTTTGAAGTACATTAAACCTGTGAACAAGACGGGAAGCCACGAACGGTAATTGTGTCTTAATCTTCCTTGGCCAGTTCATAATTCAGCAGTTTCTCCCTGGCATATGATAATTCGTTTTCCAGGTGGCTGATTCTTTTTAAATAGTCATGATTCTGGATTTCAACATTTCTGAATCGATCAACCAGCTGGCTTATCAGCGGTTTAATAATCGGCATCTTCTCATTTACAAGGGCATGGTGGAATGCTTTATCCTGGACCATGATCAGGCGGCAATCATCGGCTGCTATAACGGTTGCGAATCTTGGTTCGTTGGAGACAAGTCCCATTTCCCCGAATATCTCACCACTGCCGATGGTATTAAGTAATTGACGCTGGTCTCCGACTGTTTTATAAATCTCAACTGACCCACTGACTATCAGGTAGACATGTTTTCCCGGATCACCTTCATGAAAGATAACTTCACCCGGCTGATATGTTTTGGTCGTGAGTCTTTCAGTTTCGCTCATGCTCATGCTCCTTGATATGGATAATTTCGTTTCTATATAGTATCACAGTTCAATTTATTTTTAAAAGTGCATAATAATTTCTGGAAAGTTTTATCAGGAGCATCTCTTTTGATGTTCTTCCGAGGATTTAAACAGCAGTAAAGGATTTGAAGTGTATATAACCGAAAAAAAAATTATACTCGCTTCGCAGTCCCCGCGAAGAAAGGCCTTTCTGGAAGAATTAGGATTGAGTTTTCGAACCATAGCTTCATCACTTGATGAAACGAGAGAGGAAGGGGAATCGCCGCAAACATTTGTGGAACGCATGGCCTGTGAAAAAGCGAAGGATGTCTGTAAACACTATCCAGATGCCTGGATACTTTCAGCAGATACGATCGTCTATATCGAAGATAAGGTCTTTGGCAAACCTGAATCTGACGAAGCGGCCATTGAGATGCTGATGACTCTCTGCGGCAGGGAGCACAATGTTATGACAGGGTATTGTCTGGCCTGTTACGGTCTGAAAATAAACATTGTCGAACGGGTACGTACCAGAGTCCGGTTCGTGGAATTTTCCAAAGAAATTGCTCGCGCCTATGTACAGACAGGCGAACCGCTCGATAAGGCCGGGAGTTATGGGATACAGGGCAAAGGAGGGGCACTGGTTGAAGGAATTAACGGATCGTACTCCAATGTTGTTGGTCTACCCCTTGCCGAGACGCTCGCCTTGCTGCAGAAATTTGATGTTATTTCTGTCTCTTAATTAATTTTTCGATATAAAATAATGTTGTAAACTGTTGCCGCGGGTGTGCTGGCATCTGCCCTGCAATTGGCCCAGGCTTTATTATTCAATGTATATGCAGCTATTAACCACCCGTTTTCTTGACTTTAATCTCTACCGCGTGGTAGTCAATAATATGAGGTGACGGTGCAGACGTAGCAATTGGCATTAAAAAAATCTTTTCAGGCGATCCTGCCTTGCCATACTATTTTAGAGCATGATATGAGTGATTACCCCCAGGCCATATACGATTTCTACCAGAAGCATCTGCACCATGGAGCGCTTGATAAGACCATCTTTACCGCAGACTGCCCGTTCTGCCATGAGAAGGGATATGACGGCAGCCAGCGTTTTGTCGTATTTATTAACAGGGAAGGTTTTTTTCATGGCTATTTCAGATGTTTGAATCGTTGTGTTCCCGGTGGTTTTCCTCTCTGGTTTACAACGCTTTTAAAGAGTGACCCAACCGAAACACCTGGTTTTGACCCCGACAGAGAGCCACTTTTACTGCAGGCAGATTTACCGACCCATACAATAAACCAGGAGGTTAAAAAATATCAGGACAGCCTCACTGACGATGTCGTCGGCCGTTTTAAGGAAGCCACGATTTCAAGATCTGTACTTGAAGAAATGAGTGTTGGCTATAATGGCCGTTACATCGTCTACCCTTATTTTCAGGAAGATGGAAATTGTTATACTGCCCGCTGTGTCTTTCCCAACCGTCCCGAGGACTCCTTCTGGCATGGTGATGAATCGGTGTGCACTGAACAGTTTCAATTATACAATGTCCAGGATATCGCCCGCTGTGAAAATGGTGCGCTGGTAATCTGTGAAGGGGAAGATGATCTCCTTGCCCTTAAACAAATGGGGTTACCGGGGATTGCTGTTCCGGACAGCCAGATTTTCGAATCAGTAGATGCCGAGCGCTTTGCTCATATCAGGACGATTTTTATCTCTACGATCAACAGTATGGAGTCTGAAGTAAGAGCACGGGCACTGGCATCACGGCTCGGGTATAAAGCACGTATACTCAATTGGTCTCCTGGGCAAAAGCGAAATTATTCTCTCTGGCAGCTGGCAAAGGACAAGGGTCGCGCATTTCGGACAGAAATTACCGGTATGGCACGAAAGTCAAAGGCCTTCTCTCCTTTTGCCACACCAAAACGGGAACATGACCGGTTTTTTGACGTGATGAATAAACAGACGTCCACGGATTATGTAAATCTAAACTCTGGCTTTGATTTTCTCGACCAGGCAATAGGAGGAGTTCACGGCATCAACGTAATTGGAGGTGCTCCAAAGGTCGGGAAATCCTCTTTTGTAATCCAGATAGGTACAGAAATGGCCCTCAGGGGGATTCCCGTTCTCTATTATGATTTCGAAAATGGTCGCCAGAAAATTTATCAGCGAACGCTCACCCGCATGAGCAGGATTTCCACTGACAGAGTCCTTGCTAAAGATGTTGAGGATGGAAAAGACCGATATGACAGGGCATGCAGTGATTTCAGAAAAATGTTGAAGTGGTTTCGTGTCGTTAATGACCGCAAGGTGAGTCCTGAGATCATGCGCCGGCATATCGATTTTATTCGTCATGAAACCCAGAGTGACTATACGGTCGTCATTATAGACAGTCTCCACAAACTACCGTTCAAAAATTTCAGTGAGAGAAGAACCGGTATTGATGCCTGGTTAAGACAGCTCGAGTCTATCAGGGATGAGATGCAGGTATCGTTCCTGGTAATTTCAGAGCTATCCCGCGGTGATAAGGGATCTTACACGGATACACCGCACATGGGCATTTTTAAGGGATCAGGAGATATTGAGTACAGTGCGGATAATGCGCTTGTCTTGTTCCCAGACTGGGACCAGCAGGATAATAATGCAGTTGAGAGAAATAATAACCTCTGGTTGGTTGCCAGTCGTGAGCACAGCCCTGGACTTGTCGCTTCCTACCGGCTCGATTATCCATTTTGGGGGTTTGTCGAGACACCTGCAGAGTAAGGAATGTCCTTGCCTTAAACGGTCCCTTTCAACTGTTTGATCCAAATATTACGGCTCGCCAGCGAGCGTTCTGCCCGCACCTGCCCTCTCAAGCGTTTCGGCACTTTTTTTTCCCAGGCGGGGAACAGTCCGAAGTTGACATTCGAAGGTTGAAAATGTTTCGGGTTGGTATCCGTCAGGTGGTGCAGCAGAGCGCCCAAGGCGGTATCTGCAGGCGGCGCAAGCGCTTTCTGGTTTTTTATCAGCTGAAAACAGTTCAAACCGGCCATCAAGCCCATGGCAGTTGACTCAACATAGCCCTCAACGCCTGAAAGCTGACCGGCAATCAGAAGATCTGGCCGCATTCTGGTTTGCAGTGTCTGCAGCAGGATTTCAGGCGCACAGATAAAGGTGTTGCGGTGAATTGAGCCCAATCTGGCAAATCGGGCCTGCTGGAGACCGGGTATCATTTTGAAAATTCTTTGCTGCTCCCCATAGGTCAATTTGGTCTGAAATCCGACCATGTTGTAGAGCGTTCCCTGACGGTTCTCTTTTCTCAGCTGTACTACTGCATAAGGCCTCAAGCCTGTATGGGGGTTTTCAAGGCCGACTGGTTTCATGGGGCCAAATCGAAGGGTATCATTGCCCCTGGAGCAAATGACCTCTATCGGCAGACACCCTTCAAAATATTTTACTTTTTCAAAATCGTGGAGCGGAGCATATCTGGCGTTGCTCAATTCAGTTATAAAGGTTTCATAGGATTGCTGATCAAGTGGGCAGTTGAGGTAATCCCCCGGTCCATCGTCATATCGGGATTTTTGATAGATTACATCCATATCAAGAGATTCCGAATAGATGATCGGAGCAATCGCATCGTAAAAATAGAGACGATCTTTACCGGTAAGTTCGGCCAATGAATGGGCAAGGGAATCCGAAGACAGCGGACCTGAGGCCAGAATCGTGTAACTGTCTGAGCTCTCCGGTATTTTGGTAACTTCTTCCCGGGTAACGTTGATAAGAGGATGTTCTGTTATCTGTTTTGTTATGGCTGCTGAGAACTGATCACGATCCACGGCAAGTGCCTTGCCTGCCGGAACTGCTGTCTCGTCAGCAGTTTTGATAATGAGGGAGTCCAGTTGACGCATTTCATCTTTTAACAGGCCGACAGCTGAGAATGGATCGTTAGAGCGCAGCGAATTGGAACAGACCAGTTCAGCAAGATCTTCAGATTTGTGAGCCGGGCTGAAGATTGCAGGTTTCATGTCGTACAGCTGTACCCCAATATTCCTCGTCGCCAGCTGCCAGGCAGCTTCACAGCCGGCGAGCCCGCCGCCAATTATGGACACTGATGGCTGTTTGATCGTGTTTGACATGTTAAGAAGTTACCTTGAAAATATTAGGGAAGCTCAACAATGACCCTGACTCTTTTCCGCCCCCACTGCAGGGCTTCTGCGTGGGAATTGTAAAAGATGTCAAGCCGGTCGCGCCCTTTTATGGCCCCGCCCCGGTCTTCAACAATGCCCCAGCCATAGCCGGGGATGTACATTCGGGTGCCGAAAGGATAATATCTGGTATCTGCTGCTATGGTGCCGTCCTGGGAAACCAGGTACCAGGGGAAAAGGATAGTTCTCACCGGTATCATCCATGGCCGACTGATACTGTCCAGGGAAAACAGCCCTTCTTCCGGTTCACCTGGTTCTGTACCGCCTGCGGTCAAACCTGAATAAATTTGTCCTTCCTGCGGGCCATTGCTCACGTAACGGTTCCAGAAATCGAGTTTAAGGTAGGTCCAGCTGCCGCGTTCCCATTCACAACATGACGAGCATCCGCAATACGCGGTAACCTCCATGATTCTCCCTGACTGCTGTCGTGCACAACCGCCCAGCAGCAATAGCGGGAGGCAGAATAAAAGGGCTATTCTGGTTAAAACGGCAAACGCTCGGGGTGGGAACAGAGGTCTCATGTGCGGTGAAACCATTTTTTGATATCTGAGCCCTCGAGAATCTTCACAACCGGTCTGCCGTGCGGACAGTGTGAAAAAAGGTCAGCCTTCACCATTTTTTCAAGAAGGCCTCTAATCTCAGGGTCTGAAAGTTTATCACCCGACTTGACCGCAGCCTTGCAGGCCATGGTTGCCAGGACATCCACAAATTTATTACCACCGCCTGCTTGTCGTTCGCTTCCGAATTGTTCGAGCAGGTCAAGAAAGAGGTCCTGCGGGTTGCCGCCGCTGACCAGAGCAGGAACGGCGCCAAGTATCCAGGTATTACCGCCAAAATCCCTTGTGGAAAATCCCATTGTTTCCAACTGCTCCAGGTTTTTCTCCACAAGTCCAGATTGAAATACGGAAAGCTCAAGAGTAATCGGGAACATCAGTTGCTGGGAAGCAATCCTGCCAGCGGTGTACTGGGCTTGTAAATCCTCAAACAATAAACGCTCATGGGCAGCATGCTGATCTATTACAATGAGTTTGTCCCCGTTCCTGCAGAAAATGTAGAGATCTTTGAAACTGCCGATGACCAGTAAATCTTCTATCCGTACGGGCTCATCTTTGGATTCTTCTTCTGCTGAAGGTGTTGAGGAAATTCTCGTATTGTATGGTGATGCATCTTCAGAGGACTGGACTGGCTGAGTGACTGGTGAGGGGATATCGAATTGTTCAGTCGTATTGAACAGACCAGGCAGTGAGGACGGCTGGGTCCTTTCAGGTCCTGTTATATGCTCAGGGTTATGGGTAGCTCTGCGATCCTCTTCAAACAGAGACTCAGTTTCCTGCACCGATTTTACGGAGAAGATCTCTCTGCGGACACGCTGCTGGTGGTCGATCATTGCATTTCTAACAGCCTCGCTGACTCTCGTGTGGACAATGCGGCTGTCATGAAATCTGATTTCATGTTTTGCCGGATGAACATTAACATCAATACTCTCCGGGGGGACATCAATTGTGATCATACCTGCAGGGCTTTTCCCTTTCATCAGAAAAGAACGCATACCCTCATTTACCGCATGCACAATCATACGATCTCTGATCGCTCTGCCGTTTACAAAAACACGTAAACGTGCGGCAGCAGGTGAGGAAGATTCAGGGGAAACAAGCAGACCAGATATCTTAATTCCGCCGTCAGTTGGAGCAGTGCTGCTTATGGTAATAAACTCGCCGCTATAATTAATCAGTGTCGCGAGGCGGTTTTGTCTATCGGTGTCGGAATCGAGTCGGATGATTTCACGTCCATCAATACGAAATAAAAAGGCAACGTCAGGTCTTGCCAGGCTGTAATTTCTTACCGTGTCGTCAATATGGGAAAGTTCGGTTCTTCTGGTTCTTAAAAATTTTCTCCGTGCCGGTGTATTACCAAATAGATTAGTGATCTCCATGGTAGTACCAGTCTGAGTTCCGGACTCATGCACTTTCTTGATACTGCCATAATGGCAGATAAGTGTTGTGCCAAGGTCATTTTCCTTTCGGCGGGAGGTGATAACCATTTTGGACACGGAAGAAATCGATGGAATCGCCTCCCCGCGGAAGCCGAGCGTTTTAATAGCGCTCAAGTCTCTTCCATCACTGATCTTTGAAGTACCGTGCCGTTCGAGGCAGAGTAAAACATCGTCTTCATCCATTCCTTCGCCGTTGTCAACAATCCTGATCAGCCTGGTCCCGCCACCTTCAATCTCAACTTCGATATGGCTGGCCCCGGCGTCCAGGCTGTTCTCCAATAGTTCTTTAACGACCGATGCAGGACGTTCAACAACCTCTCCTGCGGCTATTTGATTGGCCAGTTGGTCGGGAAGAATTCGTATTTTAGACATTAGTTGAAGTCAAAAGTTTCATTATAAGAAGAGGTTACCATTGGCAAATTGAAGTATTTTTAACTTTTTTACCCCTCCACCTGAAAATTTAATTATTTCTCATAATTTACTGTTTTGAAGATCACCATTAAAGCATAAATAATTCATAAAAACAGTGTTCTCATTTACCTCAGATGATCGAGGGTAATCTTGAGCATCCTGCGCAGTGGTTCTGCAGCTCCCCAGAGCAACTGATCTCCAACGGTAAAGGCGGTAAGATATTTCGGTCCAATATTTAATTTATGAATTCGCCCTACAGGTACATTGAGTGTCCCTGACACTTTTACCGGTGTTAGTTCTTCGGAGGTAAGCTGTCTGTCGTTTGCTATGACCTTCACCCATTCATTATGTGTTTCAATAATTGATTCGATTTCCTCGATATTTACATCTTCAGTCAGCTTGATGGTAAAGGCCTGAGAGTGACAGCGCATTGCTCCAATCCTTACGCAGAGTCCGTCAATGGGAATCATTTGATCCTGGCGGTTGCCGAGTATCTTGTTTGTTTCAGAATTGCCCTTCCACTCTTCTTTGGTTTGTCCACCATCCACCGGTACATCGATCCAGGGTATGAGGCTGCCCGCCAGGGGAACCGACCAGTTATCCATGGTGAGCGATCCATCAGCAAGCTTCTCTGTTATTTTCTTGTCAATATCGAGAATAGCTGAAGATGGATCAGTGAGCAGTTCCTGAACGTTTGCCTCGATTTCTCCCATCTGGGTAATCAGCTCCCGCATGTTTTTTGCGCCGGCGCCACTCGCTGCCTGATAGGTCATCGAACTCACCCATTCAATCAGCCCTTTTTGAAATAACCCGCCAAGTGCCATCAGCATCAGCGACACGGTACAGTTTCCGCCTATATAATTTTTAATCCCCGCTGACAGAGCATTGTCGATTACTGATCTATTGACCGGGTCAAGGACGATTACGGCATTATCTTTCATCCTCAGGGTAGATGCTGCATCTATCCAGTAGCCAGCCCACTGTTTCCTTAAGGTTTCAAAGATAGCGGTGGTATAACTACCTCCCTGACAGGAAACGATGATATCCATTTCAGCAAGATTCCCGATATTTGCGGCATCGCCAAGTGGCTTTGAGCCATTGCCGACGTCGGGGCCGTTCTGATTGACCTGAGAGGTGGTGAAAAAAAACGGTTCAATTCCCTGAAAGTCATTCTCCTGGTTCATCCGTTCCATCAATACAGAACCAACCATTCCCCTCCAGCCGACAAATCCAACTTTACGCATCTCGTTCTCCACCTATTTTGAAATGATTATTAATCCGATTATTTATAAAGCCTGATAGTACATTTGATGCAGTACCTGCTGCTACATTAAGCTGAATTGATAGACCGTACTCCAATTTTCTCCGTCCCGCCAGGATGGTCTATAATTCAATGATGGTCCGAAAACAGTTGTCCCCAAATTGTACCGATAGTCGCCTAGAAACATTTCTTTACCTCTTCCTTGAGCACTTTGCCCATAGTATTGCGGGGTATCACACTTACAAATAGTACTTTTTTAGGACATTTCCAGGAATGAAGGTGCTGTTTACAGAAAGTTTTTACCTCTACGTTTGTAAGCTGAACATCTGGCTTTGTTTTGATGGCCGCAACGACCACTTCCCCCCATTTTTCATCAGGTTTCCCTACTACCACAGATTCGTCCACACCCTGGAGTTTATCGATGACTGTTTCGACCTCCTTTGCTGATACATTTTCTCCACCACTGATGATGATGTGTTTAATCCGATCGGTGAGATAGTAGTAACCGTCCTGGTCAACCCTGGATTTAACGGAACTGAAATTGCACCAATTGTCTGAATCGCAAAATGGGCGATAATAGCAAAAACTGACTTGGGGATGAAGATAACAACTCGGTCGCCCTGGTTTACGCCAAGGTCTTTAAACTCTGAAGCGAGCTGATTTATATCAACCTGCAGCTGCCTGAAGGTCAATTCAGTTTCTACTTTGCCATTACGTAAAAACGATAAGGCAACCCGGTTGTTATGTTCTTTTGCGGTCAGGGCCAGTCGATATGTGATATTTTTGGTATTCATCGTTCTCACTGATTTCAAACAAAAAATGAGGTAGTCGTGCGAATAATATATACAATCATTGCTGTAACCTTCAAAGTTTTTAAAAATCATCAGAAAAAGGGAAGTGTTGATAATTCAACGCCGGCTGCATATTGTTCGAAATTGAGTCTGATATTCTTAAAGGAAGCAATGCAGAGCACCCATACTGCAGCGATTTTATGCATAACGAGAAGGAAGATCATTTGTCAATATATCTTTGTTGAAGCACAAGGCTGACAATTCACGGATGAATCATCTTTTTCTATCTGGTCGCTTGATTTTAGTATGAAGGGGTCAAAGATAAATTTCCTTGGTATTTCGTTACATTTCGATTTTATTCCACCACATTGATGTGCAGCCATCGGTTTGGCGAACGGTGCTGATCGATCTAAATTTAAAATCATGTGCAATTCGTGACAGTTACAAGAAAAAAAAACAGTAAGACTCAGGTCCGGCGAAGAAAACCGTTCAATGATAAGCATATTATCGGTTTTCTTTTTTCCATATCTCTTGTTTTGTCGGTATTTCTCGGGGTACTGCTCTTAACACTCTATCAGTTAAAAATTCCAGATATCAGATCTGTGGCACACTATCAGCCTGCTCAGGCAAGTCTGATTTATGACAGAAATGGTGTCATTATTGATCGGATATTTATCGAGAACCGTGTTGTTGTACCACTGAACAAGATGAATCCATTGCTGCCAAAAGCCTTCGTTGCAGCAGAGGATGGGCGTTTCTTTGAACATCCCGGCCTTGACTCATATTCTGTATTGCGGGCATTTTTTAACAATCTCAGGGATGGGAGAAAAAGCCAGGGGGGCTCAACCATTACCCAGCAGGTTGCCAAGGGGCTGCTGCTGAGCCCCGAGAAGACCTATTTAAGAAAGTTTAAAGAAGCAATCCTGGCATGGCGCATTGATACTATGCTTACAAAGGATGAAATCATCTACATTTATCTAAACCAGATTTATCTCGGCTCTGGTGCATACGGCGTTGAAGCTGCGTCTATGACCTACTTTAACAAACATGCATCTGGGTTAAGTCTGGCGGAAACAGCAATTCTCGCCGGTCTTCCCCAGGCACCGAGTCGCTACTCGCCTCTGGAGCATTGGGATCGGGCTCATGCCCGTCAGCGATATGTTTTGAACCGGATGGCTGCCGATGACTATATCACAGAGAAACAGGCCAGAGAGGCATATTCTGATCAGCCTCAGCTGGCACATTCGAACCGGAGAAATCGCCAGGCAAACGGATATTATATGCAGGAGGTCAGAAAAAGAGCAGAACAAATGCTGGGCGTCCCTCTAGAGTCCGCCAGAGTAAAAATATTTACCAATCTTGATCAGCGTCTTCAGTCAACGGCAGCCACTGCTCTGGTGGACGGCGTTAATAGAATAACGCAGCGAACAAGGAAAGACGGCAAAGATGGTGGGAGCAAACCTGAAGGTGCGATAGTATGCATTGAGTCCTGCAGCGGGCAGGTGCGGGCATTGGTTGGTGGTACAAATTATAACAGAACCCAGTTTAATCGGGCTGTTCAGGCCAGACGGCCCGCCGGGTCCGTCTTTAAACCACTGGTATACAGTGTCGCACTGGATCGTGGCTGGTCACCGGCATCTATTATAGCTGACGAGCCATTTTCAATTCGGGGAGGAGACGGAAAAATGTGGCAGCCGAAAAATTTTGATAACCGTTACCACGGAAAGACAACCTTGCGGGAGGCACTTGTCTATTCATATAACATACCGGCAATTAAAGTACTGCAGAAGGTGGGAATTAAACCGGTTCATGAACGGGCCAAAGCCTCAGGAATAATTTCTTCCCTGCCACATGACCTGAGTCTTGCCCTTGGCGCTGCTGATGTTTCTCCTCTTGAGATGACCGGCTCCTATTTGCCATATTTATGTGACGGCATGTTTATACAGCCTACAATGATAGATCGGATTTTAACAGTAAGCGGCAGGGAAATCTACCGGCACAGTAAAAAACCACTCAGAGTGATGAGCAAAGACAGTGCTGGTAAAATGAAAACAATGCTGACACAGGTTGTCTCAGAAGGTACCGGTAAGAAAGCCAGAGGCCTGCCTGGGCTGAACGGGGGGAAAACCGGGACATCTGATAAGAACCGTGATGCCTGGTTCATCGGTTTCCATAACCGTATGATCGGAGGAGTCTGGGTGGGGCATGATCGGAATCAAAGTCTTGGAAATAAAGAGAATGGCGGGTATACCGCTGCGCCAATATGGTACTCGTTCATGAAGGGAATGGAAAAATAGACGGAGTATCTCGCATACAAAACAAAAGCAGGAACAGCCTGAGGATGACAAACTGTTCCTGCTTTTTATTCTAGAAGTTAAACCCTGGTTCTTCCAACCCGGTTATTTACACCGGATTAACTGAATATTCCTTTTAGTGTGAAGAAAAACAGCATTGCCATGATCGCCCCTGCCGGTAATGTGACGAGCCAGCTGATGATAATATTGAAGACAACCCTGAGGTCAAGGGCACCGATGCCCCGTGCCAGGCCGACGCCGAGGACTGAGCCGACAAGTATATGAGTGGTAGAGACAGGTAGCCCGGTTCTGCTGGCCAGTACAACTGTAGTGGCTGCCGCCAATTCAGCACAGAAGCCGCGAGACGGAGTGAGTTCGGTTATCTTGCGTCCGACGGTGAGCATTACCCGATACCCCAGGGTAATAAGTCCAAGCACAATACCCCCTCCACCGAGAAGAAGAACCCATAATGGAAGTGCGGATTCCTGCATTACCTCGCCGCCGCTGCTGACAATGCTGACGACCGCTGCAAGGGGGCCAATGCCATTGGCCACATCGTTTGAGCCATGGGCAAAGGCCATTGCACAGGCGGTAAAAAGCATCATCGGCGCGAAAACTTTTTCAACACTGGCAAAGTGGAAATCGCGGTCAGCTTCAGGATCCTCTTTGATTTTACGGATAAAATACCATCCAATTCCAGCTGTTAGCAGACCAAAACAAAATGCAGCGCCAAAACTTTGTCCGACATTGAGATCTATATTCAGGTGTTTCAACCCCTTGAACATGGTTACCAGAGAAATAATAAATCCCACGAGAAAAACATAAAGAGGCGCATAGCGTTTGGCGTTCTGAAGGGGGTTACTGGTATCAAAGATCAACTTACGGGTGCTTATAACCAGCAGAAAAGAGATTGTTCCGCCAACAGCAGGGCTGATAAGCCAACTGGCAACAACACTGCCGACTTTCCCCCATTTAACGGCTTCGGGGCCGATACCAACGATAGCAAAACCAATCAAGGCACCGACAATCGAGTGAGTGGTGGATACCGGCCAGCCCTTCCATGAAGCAATCATGAGCCAGAAGGCCGCAGCGAGAAGGGAGGCAAGCATCCCGTAGACAAGGATCTCCGGTGAGTTGATAATAGCTGATGGATCAATAATACCTTTCCTGATTGTACTGGTGACATGACCTCCAGCAATTACAGCTCCTGCAAATTCAAAAATGATGGCAATACAGATGGCCTGCTTGATGGTAACCGCACCAGCGCCAACAGAAGTTCCCATGGCATTGGCAAGATCATTTGCGCCAATACCCCAGGTCATAAAAAGACCGAAAATAACAGCAAGAATCAAAAAAACGGTACCGTAGGTAGCAATGATGTCCATTATTTGTCTTTATAATAGTTATTTAGAGATAAAAAGTAATAGACGGTCGGCTACATTTTCGGCCTGGTCAGATATGCTTCCCAACAGGTCAATGAGCTGGTACCAGAAAACGGTAGAAACAGGGTCCAGTTGTTGCTCGTTTTCAAACAACGCTCTTCTGGTTCGGTGCATGATGCTGTCGATGTTATGCTCTTTACGCCGCACACCGGCTATCATTTCCTCAACTTTTTTCTGCTCACGCCCCCTGAAGCCGACCTGCAGCAGCTCGTCAAGCTCTTCGATCATGTCTTTTGCCGAAGCACTTATCTCCATGGTTCCTTCGAGGAGCTCGTCGATATGTTCTTTTATGGCATCAGGCACTGTCATGTCACGGTAAAGGACAATTTTGGCAATCTCTTCTGTAATATCTGCCAGATTATCCTGATCGCTCATTAATCTCAGGAGATCTTCACGATCTACTGGCAATAAAAGGGTATTTGGCATCTTGAGCCGGAAGATGTTTTTAATCTCATCAGCTTCACTCTCTAATCGAATAATTTCAGCGGCATACTCTGAAAGCTGCGCTTTATCTTTTCGATAGAGTGCCTCCAGCAGCGGTGGAAGGAGACAGATACAGGAAAATACCATCCTCATGTGTTGCTGAATTGGTTTAAACGGAGAGGTTCTGAAAAGTCCTGAAAATGGCGTGGTTGACTTAATATCCATGAGCGTGATCCTTAGCTGAAAGGTGGGGGCAGTTTAAAGAGTCAGTAATTGCCCGTTACAAAGTTATGGCTTTATTAGCAAACCATGAGGGTATAATTCAAGTAGTTAAATAAGAATTCAAGAAATAAACGACATGTCGATATTATTTTTAAATGATTGATGTACGATTAGGTCAGAAAAACAGTTGTTTGAGTCAATTGTTAAGATTTGATTAGGAAATGAGGCTGAATGTTATCGTGACCGTTTCATTTTACTTATCAGTTTGCTGAGCGGTTCTGCAGGGTAGGTTAACGGAACAATATTTTTCTTTATTCTTATGAATAGTGCAGGACCTTCCTGGTGCGAACTGCAGATGATATGATGATTTTTTATGGAGCCGACGTTCTGCCAGATGCTGCCAAACGGGTCTAGTGGTGTGTGGCCGACGATCACCGGAACCGACTTTGGTTTATCGAGTGCTGTTCGCAGTGCCTTGATATCAGATTTACCATAACCGGAAAGGTAATGGGGGCGTTTGACTCGGTTTGTGGTCAGTGCCATGGAAATCTCGGGGAAATTTCTGATATTGATCAATTGTTTCCTTGAAGTTCCGGCTCGCGGAGGGCCAGCATGGCAGGCAATAAAGGAATCTGATGAAATTATATATGGAAGGCGATCATAAAAGGTCTGCATGGCTTCCACATAGGCCGTTCCCCTTGTATCTTTGAGGTGCCTTTTCATCAGCAGGCCCTGAGGAATACCGTTCTTGGCAAGCTCTGGATCAAAATCGTCATGGTTACCCCGAATATAGAAAACATTTCTGGGAAATGTCCGTTTAAGGGATAGGATCAAATCCATGATTACTACTGAACTCTCCATGTTGTTCATTTCCCGGGCAATTTCAGAGTGAACTGCATCACCCAGGATACAGAGAATAGCATTATCGGAGCGCAATGATTGCAGGAGGCAGTTTTCTGTTAGAATTTTCAGAAGATTGTTAACCTGCCCATGAAGATCCCCAACAATGATCGGGATCTGGGTGTCAGGAATCTCCAGCAGCCCACCGGGTATTTCGTCATCATCAAGTGGTCGAAATGATTCAGATGCCAATATCTCATTAACTTCAAGAATCAGTGACAGGCTGCTCCGTTTTTCAAGCGTGTCGATTTTACCCCCGAGCAGTGAGCGGGCATCAAACATTGCGGCAACCCTGTTTGACGATATCTCTTCACGATTGTCTTGTTCGTCAAGCCTGACAACCTTTATCTTTTTTTCAGTATCAAGGGGATTTATCAGCAGGTCACCGTTGGTATTTGTTATGCTAACATGTCGTTTGGCAACATCTTTTTTGAAGTGGAACAGATCGTCGTAATCCTTGTTGGCCCTGCCAAGAATGACGGTTTCACCTTGTTTAATGCGGGCGAAACCGCGCACCGTTTTGACCGAGCAACTGTCTGGGCGCTTGATAATCCAGTTCTTATTTAATCGCAGATACCGTTTATTGGCCCCCAGCGGAATTTCAGGAGAAACTTTCAGGTGTGTTCTGCCGATTACCATGTCAAAGTTTTTGCCGTCATGAGGTATCCGGCTGGCTGTTTCCAAATTCTGCAGTTCATCCGTAATGGTGAACCACGGAATTGGGCTCTGCCTGAAGACAATCTGCTTCCAGCCGTCGAAAGTTTTCAGGCTGGGTTTTTGCACCGCATCTGCTACGGCCCATGGTGGCAGGGCCACGTCTCCTTTTTCAGAAATAAGCATTGGTGGCTCGCTAATGTCTCTACGGATATAGACGTTTAATCCGGCACGATGCAGATACAGTGCAATATCGCTGTATGCTTGAATTTGCCGGTCAACCATTTTAAGCGTAAGGTTGGCATCGATAGGGAAATAACCGTCTTTTTGCCTGTTGAGTCGTTGTTTGTAGACACGTTTGGCTTCAGGGAGAATAAATTCAAATATATAGCGGTCGATCCAGTTGCTACTGAGTTTTGAATAGGAGCGTGGAGGAATTTTAATCCGGGGAAAATCGATGTTCAGCTTGTCATAGGGACTGTCCAGCCATTCCTGGTCAAAGACACTCAGAGATTCGCGGTAGCCAGCATAAGGAATACCAAGATGAATTTCACGAGGCCGATAGACCAGGCTCCGGTCTTTCCACCAGCCTTTTCTCTTGAGGTCAAGATACCCTTCATTGGGCCAACCCCGGATCTGGTTAATATAGTAAGATTTGCCGGCACCGGGGGGGCCGGTTACAACGAGTTGCCTGAACTCGAGACCAACGGGAAGCTCAATCCCCCTGATGAGTTGAACTTCTTTTATGGGTTTGAGTATTTTGAGAAGTGGGTTTTTCATGAGAGAAGCATAAAAAACATTTGAATGATAGTATCTATGGAGTGAGGATGAATCATTTCACTGACTATAGATTTTGAAAATTGATTTATATCGTTTTTTTTTATTAACGCCCGTTTTCAGCCAGGAGTTATTGATAAAAAACAGGGATCGGTTCAGTCGGGCTGCAAGGGATCCGTGATTCATTCTCGGTGATCCGGGTTCATCTGCACAGATTGCTTGGTTGAACTTCTATAGTCATCAATATTTTATAAAATTTGTTCAGATGATATCATAGGATAAAGCATTCTTTAAATCACTACATATTCTTTTGATTTCATCTTTTTGGGATGAACTCTTTATGTACTTTTAGTGATGTCTATCAATGCAGCAAACTACTGGATTGAGAGTATTTAGGGCCAGTTTATCATTCTCAGAGGGTGACGAATCGTGGAAATAATCATAGGCTCATCGCCGCAAATCAGTCAGGGAATGCCTGCGAAAAAGCAGCCAGAGGTAGTCGGGATGGTTGAGGCAAAGCTGCTTCACGTCAGAAAACCAAGAAAAGGTATCGCCGGACCATCGGGTATGGAGCGACGCCAGAAAAAGACTCAGGACCCTCTCAAGGGTAGGGTGTTGACCATGCTGGTTCCTGATGCAGATCTTTTACCAAAAGACATAGAAGACTGCGAGTATAAGGTGGTGCTGCGTTTCAGTAAAAAGTAGCAGGTACCATTATATCCGGGAATTGTCCGCTTCGTTCAAATGAAAGTCCCGTGGTGCTCTAATAACAATACGGGGCTTTTGCAGAGAGCAGTAATGGGCGCCTATTTAGAATGGAGTCATCTGCCAGATGCCACAAGGACAGGTATCAGCACAGAATCCGCAGCCGATACATTTCTGATCATCGGATACATATTCAAATGTCACCTCGGCACCAAACTGTATTTCATTCCTTGAGATCGCTCCGGTCGGACAGATAGTCTCACACAAATAACAGTCTCGACAGGTTGCACAGGAGAGACAGCGCCCGGCCTGGTCCTCTTCCGTCAAGCCCAACTGATCTGGATTATAATGGGTGATGGTAAGTGCCTGCTGAGGGATAAGTTTTTTATTGAATGGCTTCCACTCTTCTCCGTTGATTTCTGCTATGATACATTCGGCGGCAGTTTTTCCAGCGCCCAGTGCGTCGGTGGCAAGCCCTGGTCGCTCAACGTCGCCAACGGCAAGTACACGACCATTGGAAGTCCTGTGACCAGGTTCAGTTCTGATCCAGTTTGCCCCCCCGACATCGACGGTTTCAATCTCATCGGGAAGAAACGGCAGAGCGGGGACATCGCCGATAGATATAAAAACGGTCTGGGCGGGGATCAGGTCGCCTGAATCGGTGATAAGTCCTTCCGGGGTAACCTCACTGGTCACTACCGGCCAGAGAAATTGTGCACCGAGAGCTTCGGCTGCTTCTTTTTCCTTACCAGAAGCAAGGGGCTTCTGAATATCTACAAGTGTTACTTTGGTAGCTCCCAGTCGGTATGCCTCGCAGGCGACGTCACACCCTACATTTCCGGCACCAATGACCACAACCTCGGAGCCAAGATCCATGGACTCAACCCCCTTTGCCTCTTTAAGGAAATCAAGAGCTGGCTGCACACGCTCATGACCGGGGAAGCTTATGCGACGTGGTTCGTGGGTACCTACTGCAATAATTACATAATCAAATTCCTGCTGCAGCGCAGTAAATCTGTCACCGTCCATATCATGATCGAGATGAACGTTTATGTTCTCAACAGACATGAAACGTTTGATCTCTTCATCCCAGATAGCACGAGGCAGACGTTCCCATGGAACAACCTGAGCAAGCTTACCGCCAAGTACAGGGCCTCTCTCGAAAATGTGTGTTTCCACACCTGCGATTGCCAATTGCCAGGCAGCATTCATCCCCCCGGGACCGCCGCCAATAATAGCGACTTTTTTCCCTGTTGGGTCTGCCTGTTCTGGAGCTGGAAAATGAGAAACAGCGCGGCCGAGAACCTGCATTTCGATAGAACCGTCTATGCCGGATCGTGTACAATTTTCCATGCAGAGGTTCGGGCAGACAGCGCCGCAGACCGATGCCGGCAGTGGGGTATAGCTCAGGATCATCTGGTATGCTTCATCAATTTTTCCTTCCCTGATTAATCTCAGCCTCTCGACAGTAGGTATATGGATCGGGCAGTAGTAGGTACAGGGTGCTGCAGATTCGCTGTTTGCCCACCAGGGTTTTCGACGACGAAAATCACCGGTTACAATGGCGCCGATCTGTGATCGATCAAGGCCGGGAGAAAGATCGCGGAGCGGGTCCCCACCTCCAAAGGCCTTGTTCCAGAATTGATTGCGAAACTCGGCCATTGGCATGGGGCCTGACCACATCAGGGCACGTTCCTGAGGAGAAATAGAAGTGAGGATCTGCCATTCCTCCCTGATTGTTAACTCGTCTAGCAGTTCAGTCCGACCGATTTTATTCAGATAGTCGGGAATATTGTCAAGCAGCCATTGCCATTGTTGATCATCCGGTTCAGACAGTCGGGCATTTGTTTTTGAATATGAGCCATCAGCTTTGCCTCGAAAAAATATCAGGCCGCCAACCATACCCACACAGGGCCGATACCCCACGATGTTATCTGGAGTTTTGGGATCAATCCCGCAGATGACGGCGGTACCGCCGCAGTTAAACTCTGCAAATGAGTCTCCGGTCGAGCCCAGGACCCAGAGTTCAGGTTTGTCGTGGTCAGGGTTCCACTTGGTCATGGTCAGCCCTCTGGCGCCAATCGACCCGCCAACAAACACCTTGCCGGCAGCCATTGCATTGCAGGCACCGTTGGTTGCATCCCCGAGTACCGTTATCTCGGCCCCTATATTGAGGTAACCGACATCATCGGAAACTGCACCATGACAGAGTATCGTGGTTCCTGGCTGTCCCATTGACCCGAGCCTCTGGCCGCATGGGCCATTGACTTCAATACGAAGCCCGTCCTGTCGCTGCAGTCTGATCCCGATGTTATGCTGTCCGTAAGTCTCGAGCATGATGTCCGGGGACTCAGCAGCAGCTTCCCGTACCATCAGCTCATATTTCATGGAGCTTATTCGCTGGCCGTTTTCGTCAAGGCCTTTGACAACCTTTTTATTCACAGAAGAACTCCTTGGTAAAACCGTATCTCTTTGTGTTCATTGTTGAATAGACCAATGTTAACAGACATATTTGATCTGCAACCGTTCCGCTGCATCCTTGTCATTGACGCCAAGGGCATCAGACATGCCAATTGGCAGGCTCTGAGATCTTCCCAGCGGGGCCATTATTTTCTTAACTTCGGTCCGTATTGCCATGTAGGTGTCGGCAACACGTTCGGCAACAGTATCAGGGTTAAGCCTCCGGTATAGCTTGGGATTCTGGCTGGTTATCCCTTTCGGGCAGATGCCGAGGTTACAGACGTTACAACGGTTTTGCTCATTACCCAGACAACCGGCAGTGGCCTGCATGATGTACTTTCCGATATGAACGGCACTGGCACCGAGCATAATGAGCGCCATACCGTTCTGGGCGACGTTTCCATTTTTACCGATACCGCCTGCTGCGTAGATGGGGATCTCGTTCTGCTTGCCCTGGGCAACAAGGTCAAGGTAACACTCACGCACATTGGAGGCGACCGGGTGTCCGGTTGCATCCATTGATACGTTATAGGCCGCGCCGGTACCACCGTCTATGCCGTCGATCAATATCCCGCCAGCATAAGGGTTGCGAACCAGATTATTGAGAACTGCTTTCGCTGAGGTGGAAGCAGAAATCTTTGGATATACAGGAACTTTATGGTCAAAGGCCATTGACAGCGTCTGTATCATTTTCATGACACTTTCTTCGATTGAGTAGAGTGTCTGATGTACCGGTGGTGATGGAAGATCGACACCTTCAGGAACACCGCGAAGCTTGGCAATGAGTTTGGAGACCTTGTACCACATGAGCAGGCCGCCATCACCAGGTTTTGCACCCTGGCCATATTTGATTTCGATAGCGGCCGGTGGACTCTGCATTTCAGGGATAGCTCTGATAATTTCATCCCAGCCAAAATAACCGGATGCTATTTGCAGAATAATGTATTTCAGGTATGGGCTTTTGAGAACCCATGGCGGACAACCGCCTTCGCCGGTACACATAACGACAGGAATCCCAAGAACCTCGTTACAATAGGCAACGCCTTGGAGCAGCCCGAGCCACATGTTGGGAGATAGTGCTCCGAAGGACATGGATCCGATTATAAATGGAAAGACTTCCCTGGTTGGCGGAATCCAATCACCCGACATCTTTTTCTTGAGGTAGTCTTCTGGTGAAAGAATACGGCCAATGGTCGTTGTCAGACTGAATTCGTGACGTCCCGCATCAAGCGCAGGGTCGGTAAGCATCGAAATTCTGTCAAATATAATCCGATCCAGAAGGGTCGCTCCGGGTTTATTCCTTCGGCCGCCTCTTTTAAATGCGTCTCCTTTCTGGTTGTTGAAAAACAGTGTCCTGTTTTCGACATCATTTGGTACCGGTGTAATCGCCTCATTGGGACAAACCATTGCACACATGCCGCAGCCAATACAAGCGTGCTGCATTGAGGGTCTTTGCCTGATACCCACAAAGGTCCGATAGTCGCTCCCTCTTTTTTTACTGAGGACGTCTAACTTTGGCATCCGCTGTCTTCGATAAGCAAGATACAGACACTCTTTCGGGCATACAGTTGTACAGTTACCGCACAGGGTGCAGCGGTCCTCTCTGTGCTGAATGACCCAGGGGAGATCCGGGTATGTCAGGCTGCCTGGTTCAACGGGAATTGATCGTACTGGGACCATATCGTTAGTTCCTTTCTGTCTGGTGGAATAATTATCGTGTGTTCTCTCATCGGCTGAAAATCAAAAGCCGGATCTCTATCCGGTATCATTGCATCTACCCCGCACATTTCAGAGGCAATTGCCCAGACACCTTCTCTCCCTCCAACTGTCGCAGGGCGAAGCTTTTTCTGGTCCATAACCAGCAGGCAGGTCTCGTCGGGCAGGGTACCGATTACCGCATTGGGGCCATCGATAATAAGCCTCCTGCATACTGAGCGTAGTCCTTTCAAAAATTCGCCTTGCGGGTGGTTGTCGAGCTCATCAGGTCGCAGCGGAGTAATGATATGTTTATAGGCCTGAAGCGGCAGATTCAATTTTTTGAGGGTATAGTGAAGAATGTGGGTGAAAACCTCCGAGTCGCTCTGATAACCGATATAGCCAGGAAACTTTCTACCGGTCAGCCAGTCTCGAATCGGCACAAAAGCAGTATTTTCGCCGTTGGTCATCGTCGAGATTCCCTGAAGAAAAAATGGGTGACAGGCGTACAGGTTGATGCCGTAATTGGTGTTCTGGCGACCCTGGGCCATGCAGACGCGTGATTTGATCTGGCCATCGTGAAGACTGAGCAGGTCACCTACCTGCAGCGGCCAGCCGACCTCTTTGATCATTACCACATCGGGATAAAAAGAATAAGCAATCAGGTCGAACCCATGTTCTTCTCCGTTGTTACGTATCGCCAGACGGGTTTCTAAAAGCTCAAGTTCGCGTTCTTCCTCGGATACACCGCTAAACTGTTCGGGCATTCGATAGGCACGGATAAAATAACGAAAGCGTTCAATCTCATCCAGCTGTGAATGATCCATATGAAATTTATGGTCATACTTGAGTTCATAACCGCGATCTTCCATAAAGTCATCGAGTCGCCGCCAGGCTTCTTTGGTTTTTGCAACACCTGAAAGGATTGGAAATCTAGACTTATACTTAAAATCTTCAAATTCAATGCCTCGCAGCAGCAGGCCAAGGCCAGATCCGTCGTAGCCTTCCTGCATCGCCTCCATAGCCTGGAGGACTTCATACGGTGAGAATGGCTCAGTTGCTGTTTTCAGGGCTAAGCGACACATCTATCTGTCTCCTGGGAATGTATTGATCTGGTTTTAAAGGGGTTATGTCGTGGTAGAACGTGAACCGCGGGTGAACTACTTCTAGCCAGATGACGTTGCTAAATGAATGGGAGCCTCGAAATTTACACAAAAAGAGCGATGAAGTCAAGTTTCGGGAAGCTCTATGATTGGTGAGTATGGGAGCTCCATGTTGGATGTCAATATCCTGAAATAGTTCCCAGGAATATGGCAGCACCAGAAAATCAGAGCCCAAATTGTGTTGAAAAGGTTAAAGTCGCCGGAGTACGATAAAGGTTTTACTTTTGTCCGGGGCAATGCCCGTTTTATCCGGAAAGAGTGGATTTCTGGTTTTAATGAAATTAATGATGAGGTCGAAACGATTCTTATTTGATAATATTGCCGAGGTTTTTTACCTTGTCTACTTTTTCCTTAACCTCTGCTACTTCCTTGACACCGGGGATGTCGTTAAGAAGACCCTTGCCTCCGTCTTCTACATCACCAATGCCTTTTTTAAATGAAGAGATCGCTTTTCCGAGTCCTGAACCGATCTCAGGCAGCTTTTTCCCACCAAAGACAAGAAACGCTATAGCAAGAATGACGATAAGTTCCGGGGTGCCTAGTCCAAACATGTGAGCTCCTGATGTAATTGAGTAGTATAAGGTTAAGTGGCCGTATTGTCGTCTTTATTTTCAGGCTTGTCCTCGTCAAGTTTTTTTGCGTCTTCCTTAGACGTGGCCTCTTTAAAATTTTTGATCCCCTTGCCGATTCCAGAGCCAATCTCAGGCAACTTTCCCGCCCCAAAAATAATTACTATTATTACCAGTATTACGATGAGCTCAGGCATTCCAAGTCCGAACATATCCTACCTCTGTTAAATGCTGTATTATTGAGGCCACTGGTATAAACGTGTGGCCTGTTTATCTCTTTTAAGGCTGAATGTAGAGTAGTCTGTCGAGAATGTCAAGCTGCAGAGTGACCAATGTGAAAGATCATTTTATGGGCCTAGAGACCACCTGCGAACCTGTTATTGTTATGCTGCAGTTTTCGCCTCTCTCAGAGCTACAATTTTTCTGCCGATCTCCTGCATCCGAGATAAGATGGCTGATTCATCCACTGTTTTCATCACTCGGTTTTCCATGATTATTCTGCCGTTTATTATGGAATGGATGACATCGGCACCCCGTGCTGCATACACCAGGTGCGATGGGATGTTATAAATGGGGATAAGGTGGGGCTGATTCAGGTCTAAAACAATAAAATCGGCTTTCTTGCCAGGAGTAAGGGTTCCGATCCTGTTTTGCGCATTAAGTGCAGCTGCACCGCCAAGCGTTGCAGCATGGAGTGTTGTTTCCGCATCCATGGTTGTTGGATCCATGAGAATTGCCTTATGGATCTTGGCAACACTGTTCATCTCAGAGAACATATCGACATCGTTATTGCTGGCGCTTCCATCAGTACCAATTGAAACGAGGACGCCCTGTTCGAGGAGTTTTGGGACAGGCGCAATGCCCGATGCGAGTTTCATGTTCGACTCTGCACAATGACTCACGCGCACATGTCTTTGAGAGAGAAGAGAAATTTCTTCACTGTCCAGTTTTACACAATGTGCAGCCAGTGTTCGATTATTGAGAACACCGAGGCTATCAAGATGCCGAACCGGTGATTTCCCATATTGCTGGAGACAGTTAGCCACTTCATCATGACTTTCAGAGAGATGGATGACATACAGGCTTCCATGTTTTTCAGCCAGCTGGTGGCATTGTTTCAACAGTGATGGAGAACAGGTGTAAACACTATGAGGATCAACAGTCACCGATACCAGTGGATGGTTCTTATAGGTTGCGAACATCTCCTCGACATACTTGAATCCATCCTGCAATTCTCCATAGGACGGAGACGGGAAATTATACAATACCTCCCCGACCCAGCACCTGATACCTGATTTTTCAGCGGCCTCGGCCACGCTCTTGGCGAACAGGTACATATCACAGAAACTGGTGGTACCTGATTTGATCATTTCGATAATCGAAAGCAGTGTAGAGTCGTAAACAATCTCGCTGGTCAATTGCGCTTCAACAGGGAAAATATGGTCCTGGAGCCAGGTCATCAGTGGAAGATCATCTGCGAATCCCCGAAAGCATGCCATAGGCGCATGGGTGTGGGTATTGATCAGCCCCGGCATTATCAGGCCGTGCGGTTCATATATTTCTCGAGCGTGAGGGAAGCGGGTGCGAAGATCGTTACGATTGCCAGTTTCAACAATGGTATCACCTGATACTGCAATAGCGCCATCGATGGTAACATCCTTCTGACGCCATGTCGGCATCAGGTATTGTCCGGAGACAATGAGTTCTCTGGAGAGCCTTGAGGTTTCCATAATATCGGTCTTATGCAGGAGTAATTCTGCTTATGATTTCAACAATGAGTTGTTCCAGTTGAGGCTCTACTGTTGAGGCCGTTTGAATGATATCTTCGAGAATAATCGGCTGCATGTCGTCAGGGTTGTTAACATTTGCGACAACAGAGAGACCCAGAACCTTCATGCCGCCGTGAATGGCAACGATCACCTCAGGTACCGATGACATGCCAACGGCATCCACGCCCGCACCCCTGAGCCAACGTGTTTCTGCCGGGGTCTCAAGGCTCGGCCCAGCAATACAGGCGTATATTCCGGTTACAACTTTTTTAATAGAACAGGTATCAGCACTGTCCAGTGCTGTTTTAACCAGTTCCGGAGCATAGGGCTCGGAAAGATCAGGGAATCGGGGACCCCATTCATCAACATTGGGACCTCTGAGAGGATTTTCGCCGAGAAAATTCAGGTGATCCCGTATCACCATGATCGTTCCAGGAAGAAATAATGGATTAAGTCCTCCAGCAGCGTTGGTTATGATGACTGTCTGGACCCCAAGGGCACGCAAAACTCTGATTGGAAAGGTAACTTCCTTGGTGGAATATCCTTCATAATAGTGGAATCTGCCAGATAGAATGATGACAGGTGCATCATTGAGCAAGCCAATGATTAATTTACCATGATGACTTGAAACCGTCGATCGAGGGAAAAACGGTATATCAGAATAATCAAGCGTGTGCTCTGCGTCCACCTTCCCTACCAGTCCTCCTAACCCGGTACCAAGCTGGATAGCGACCTGTGGCGTGGATGAAATAAAACCGTTTAAAAACAAGGCGGCCTGGTTGACCTGATCAACATATTCTGCGATTCCAGTTGCCATTATCGCTTGATACCATGTTCCTCGATGTATGCCTTGATCTTCTTGGCGCTGGCATCCAGATACTCGCATCGGGAATCCTTGTCCATTATGTCCGCAAGTGCAGACGGGAGCTGGATGGAGTCCTCAATGGCTTTTTCGACTGTATCCCCGAATTTGGCAGGATGGGCAGTCGCCAGGCAGACAACAGGGATTCCCGGTCTGCGAACGTCAAGTGCAGCCCGCACACCAACTGCGGTATGGGGGTCGAGTATGTAGTCATGGTTTTTGTAATAATGCGCTATGGTCTCAAGGACGTCTTGTTCTGAGACCGCGGATGCCATGAAATCCCTGCGAATATGTTCAAGATCACTTTCCAGTTCAAGGACGCCTTCCTTCTGGAATCGAATCATAGCTTCTTTTACCCGGGCCGGTTCTCTGTCATAGAGATAAAAGAGGTAGCGTTCAAAATTAGAAGCCGCCTGGATATCCATGGACGGGCTGGTGGTTGTCGTGACATCCTTGAGAGAGTATTCACCGCTGTTGACAAAGCGGGATAGAATATCATTCTCGTTGGTGGCAAGTATGAGCTTATTGATGACACCTTCCGGTAGCATTTTCTTAGCGATATAACCTGCAAAGATGTCACCAAAATTTCCTGTTGGTACCGAGAATGAGCAGGTGCGAACGTTCTCATGGGAGGTGATATGCAGGCAACTGTAGATATAATAAACAACCTGGGCTAATACCCGGGCCCAGTTGATTGAGTTTATGGCGCCGAGCTGCATCTTTGATTTAAACTCAATGTCGCTGAAAATACTTTTTATAATTGCCTGGGCGGTATCAAATGTCCCGTCAATAGCAATGTTATAGACATTGGCATCTGTCACCGTGGTCATCTGTTTTTCCTGAATAGGGCTGATGCGATTATGTGGGTGCAGAATAAAAATATTGATCCTGTTTCGCCCACGAACCCCGTAAATTGCGGCACTGCCGGTATCACCTGAGGTTGCGCCTATGATATTCATGGCGCCATTGTTACGTTCCAGGAGGTATTCAAAAAGATTGCCAAGAAACTGAAGAGCAATGTCTTTGAATGCGAGCGTCGGCCCGTGAAAGAGTTCTAATACGTGCAGGTCTTCAAGATGGACGAGAGGGGTGATCGAATCGTGACTGAAATTTGAGTAACTGCGCCCTATGAGGCCTTTAAGGTCTAAGGCAGGTATGTCATCGATAAACCGGGACATAACTTCAAAGGCGAGATCCTGGTAAGAGAGCTCCTGCCAGGACTCAAATGTTTCAGTATCGATACGGGGGATGGCCCTTGGTAACAGCAGGCCGCCATCTTCTGCAAGCCCCATCATTACCGCTTCTGTAAAGCTTAGAGAGGAGACTCCTCCTCGTGTGCTGAGATATTGCATAGCCGTGTCTGGTATGATTTACGATCTTTTGTCGGTTGAAAAGCGGCTTCAGTTACCATCTTAACTGGTATTGGTATTTTCTGCCTGTTGATCAAATCGTATCTACACGAGGCGCGTCGTGCCAGAGTCCTTCAAGATCATAAAAATCTCTTTGTTCATGGTAGAATACATGGACAATGACGTCACCAAAATCAAGAAGAACCCAATGACCTTCCTGCAAACCTTCTGCACGTGAAGTCTTTATTCGTTTTGAGCGCAATTCATTTTCAAGACCTTCGGCAAGTGCCTGAACATGCCTGGTAGACCGTCCACTCATGATGACAAAATAGTCACTGAAAGAGGACATTTTACGAACATCAAGAGCTACAACATCTTCTGCTTTGTTGTCTATTGCAATGCGGGAACAGATACGGGCGAGTTCCATTCCTTCAAGGTCCTGGTACTCTTTTCTCAATTGTTTCATATTTACTTTGTGCCGTTTTATAACGTAAGTGTCAATTCTTTTTGTTGTTCTTCGCAGACTTTCGCGGTGGAAATTCAAAACTTATTTTGCCATTTTTCCCCATGATCAGGTAGGCGTCAAATGGTCTTTTTTTCTTGGAGATAAACCCCTTGATCAGGGATGTTTTCCCATTGCTGAGCATTTGTTTTATATGGTCTGCTGAAATCTCTTTTGAGAGTATTATTTTGCTGATTTTAAGACCGTTCTTGAGGTCGTTTTCAAGTGCCGAAGCTGACATGTACCCCGTCTGGGTTTCATATACCTCTGTGTTGTCAACAGGTGATGTCCCGAGTGACCCGGATCTCTTTATCGAATCGATATCGAGGTCGACAGTTGAGTCGGCAAACATGAAATCAACTTTGTTGTTTTTTAACCTGATAGAGGCAGTAAATGATTTACCTTTTTTAGAGCGAAAGTCAGCAAACGGGCCAATTGTATCGCCTTTGATCAAGGCTATGACTTCGTCCATTTTCATTAATCTTCCACCCAAAATCTTGCGTATGATGATTGTATCCTTCTCGCTTATATAAGAGGTCGGTGTTTCATAAAAAATTGTATTGTTGACCGGGCTGAACGGAGCCGTTTTACGGTCTTTGGTGTCATCGAAGTTTTTAATCCGGCCGGTGACCTGTGCGGTCAGATCCCTGATTTCCTTCATAAATTTGCTCCTGGTGAAGGAGCCTTTCAAGATCTGGCTGAGTTTGTACTCCCATTCCCCGGTCATCTCGGGCGATGCCAGGACATCAATTTTCATCGCCGTGAGAAGGCTGAGTAATTCAAATGCTTTTCCGGTTGGCGCCAGTTCCTTGCCTTCCCTGACCAGGTATTTTTCTTTGATTAACTTTTCTATAACTGCAGCTCGTGTTGCCGGCGTACCAAGTCCTCGCTCTTTCATGGCTTCTGCCAGTTCCTCATCGTCCAACAGTTTTCCCGAGTTTTCCATGGCAGATAAAAGTGTGGCTTCTGAATATCGGGGGGGAGGTTTAGTCTCCAACTTTTCCTGCTTTATGGATGTACAGTTTACCTTGCTTGTCTCAGGGATCGGCTTGAGTATTCCTGCACCTTTCTCAGGTTTTCCTTGAAGGTAGACTGCCTTCCAGCCGGCTTCCTTGAGAATCTTCCCTTCAGTAAGGAATGTTTGTTTTTCGACAGTTGAAATTCGTCTGGTATTCAGGTAACGGGCGGGCGGGAAAAAGATGGCCAGGAAACGCTGGACGACCATGCGGTAAATCTTCATCTCAGCATCACTGAGCTCAGCAGGTATTTTGTTCGTCGGAATTATGGCGTGGTGGTCTGAAACTTTTGCATTGTTGAATACCCGTTTATCTGTCCTGATATAATTTTTATCAAGAATTATCTGGGCGTACTGACCATATTGCCATGATTTTTGGGTGGAAACAACTGATGAAACCGTTTTCTTGTAATCTTCAGGCAGGTGTCGTGAGTCAGTTCTCGGGTAGGTGAGCGCTTTGTGTCTTTCATAGAGTGCCTGGGCAATGGTGAGCGTGTTTTTTGCAGAGAATCCAAAACGGGAATTGGCTTCTCTTTGTAATGATGTCAAGTCATAGAGCTGTGGCGCAACCTGGCTGGTTTCCTTGCTGCTGTCTTTTACATCAGCTCTCTTGTTCAGGCAATGCCGGGCAATCTCCTGGGCCTTTTGGGGATCCCAGATTCTGTCAGCCTTTTTTTCCGGCGAGCTTTTGTCTTTCTTGAAGGTTAGATCAACCCACTTACCGGTGTACTGTTCCTGGTCAAAAGAGAACGTGGCCAGAAGATTTGTGTATGGCTGCGATTTAAAACTTAAACGCTCCTGCTCCCGGCTTACCAGAAGGGACAAAGTTGGCGTCTGCACCCGACCGCAGGGAGTCAGAAAAAATCCGCCAAACCTGGAGTTGTAGGCCGTAAGGGCGCGGGTAGCGTTAATACCAATAAGCCAGTCAGATTCAGAGCGACACAATGCAGTATCTTCCAAGGTCAGCATTTCGGCATTATCCCGAAGCTTTGAAAACCCGGTTTTGATAGCCTCATCGGTCATGGACTGCAGCCATAATCTCTTAATCTGTTTGGCAGCGACAGATTTGTTCCATACATAGTTGAGAATATACTTGAAGATAAGTTCGCCTTCACGTCCTGCGTCACAGGCATTGATTATGGTGGTGACATCTTTTCGCCTGATCAGTTTCTGTAGCGCATTGAGCTGTGATTTCGTGGAGTCAAGCCCTTTGAGTGGAAAGGTTTCCGGTAGTATCGGCAGGTCTTCCATGTTCCATTTTTGAAACCGTGAATTAATCTCTTCAGGATAGCATATTGATACAAGGTGACCGACGGCATAAGATACGATGTAACTGCTGCCTTCGTAGTGTGTCCTGCTCTTTTTGAAAGACCCCGGGAGAACTTTGACCAGGTCTCCAGCCACACTTGGTTTTTCTGCAATTATTAAGGTTTTTGTACTCATCTAGTAGCCACTATAATTATTTTTAAGAGCATGGTGTAAGACACCACCCTGATTTAATTTCATACCTTAGTTATATATGGAGAAGGACACATCCGCAGCAAAACTCATTACGATGAAGAAAATAGAAATGTCCGACCGGGCGGGTGTTTTTCGTAAATTTGACAGACGTTGTATTAACCGTTAGACCATTTGTCAATCTTAAATTCGACTTCATTTCTTCTGATATGTTCTTTTCTTTATGTGATAACAATATGATATCCAAGATGTCCTACGGTGTCACAAATTGCCTCCTGCGATTACTTTCCAGATTGTTTGGTCAGCTAGCATGAAAGATTCTTGCTTTTCAGCCAGGTCGGAAGGCCTCTTCGCTGTCGAGGTACTGGTCCTTGACAAGATTTGATTATTGTGGTTAATTGCCTTGGTTCTGGATGGATAAAATAGATTAACGCGGGTATAGCTCAGTTGGCAGAGCGCAAGCTTCCCAAGCTTGAGGTCGCGAGTTCGACCCTCGTTGCCCGCTCCATTTGCGGGTGCGAGACGTTTTGACCGAACCCGTCCCATAAGTCCAGAGAGGTTATACCTGGAGTATGTTACGTACAGCCAGGCGATTGAAAGTGGGCTCTGCCCGCTTTTTTTTATGGTTAAATTACTATTGTAGATGTTGTTGTCAGGAAAATGATTTATTCCTTTCGGACCGACAGATTATGACCGATTTTGTAACAGAAAGAATAAGAGAATTTGCCGAGTCACTCTTGCCCTCCATGGGACTTGAATTATACGATATTCAATACCGAAGAGAAGGACATGGGTGGGTTTTACGGTTGCTCATAGACAGACAGGAAGGGATTACTCTTGATGACTGTTCAAAGGTGAGCAGGGAAACGAGTGACTTCCTGGATGTTGAGGATCTTATTAACCATGCCTATAATCTAGAAGTATCATCGCCTGGCGCTGAAAGGGTATTGCGGAATCCGGCTGAATGTGAACGTTTTGTCGGAGAGAGGGTACGCTTGAAAATGAAGGAAGAGATTGAAGGGCAACGTGTGTTTATTGGCGAGTTGGCAAGTATAGTGGAAGAAACATTGACAGTCGTCACTGAAGCTGGGGGGGATTTCAGTTTTTCCTGGGAGCAGATAAAAAAAGCTCGTTTGACGCTGTAACGGCAGTTCGTATAAAGCTCAGACAAGAGAAAAGCAGGACCATAATTGGGACCGGAAGCGCTTATTTCGAGGTAAAATAAATGATATCGGATTTAAAACGTATCATCGATCAGATTAGCAGGGATCGCGGGTTTGATAAAAATCTTCTTGTGGAAGCTATTGAAGAAGCAGTTGCTTCTGCGGCAAGAAAGAAACTCGGCAGCAGGCGAGACATAGAAGTGCGCTATAATGAGGAGTTTGGTGAAGTTGAAGTGTTCCAATTTCGCAGTGTTGTTGAGAATGCGGAGGATGAACAGACAGAAATCAGCCTGGAACAGGCCCAGATCCTCGACCCTGAAGTCCAGCTCGGTGATGAGCTTGGCGAAAAAATGGAGAATATCACTGATCTGGGGCGAATCGCCGCTCAATCAGCAAAACAGGTCATTATTCACCGGATGAAAGATGCCGAGCGCGATGTCATTTTTGATATGTTTAAAGATCGCCAAGGTGAAGTTGTCAGCGGTATTGTTCAGCGCTTTGAGCGGGGCAATATGATCATAAACCTCGGCCGCACAGATGCTATTCTGCCCAAAGATCACCAGATTCCCAAACGTTCATTCAAACAGGGTGACAGGATACGGGCCTACCTGCTGGAAGTACGGCAGAACAGTCGAGACTCTCAGCTTGTATTGTCTCGAAATGTTGATGAGTTTCTTGCAAAACTTTTTCAGATGGAAGTTCCTGAGATCTCAGAAGGTATCGTCAGAATTATGGGTGTCAGCAGGGAACCTGGGTTCCGAGCAAAAATTGCTGTCAGTTCAAGTGAATCAGACGTCGACCCGGTTGGTGCCTGTGTCGGTATGAAAGGTTCTCGTGTGCAGAATGTTGTACAGGAGCTTCAAGGCGAGCGGATTGATATTGTCACCTGGAGCCCGGATCCAGCTAAATATGTCTACAACGCCCTTGCACCAGCCCATGTGAGCATGGTCAGAGTCGACGAGGACGCAAATTCACTGCTGGTCGTGGTTCCCAATGATCAATTGTCTCTGGCAATCGGCCGACAGGGTCAGAATGTCCGCCTTGCATCACGACTGATGGGATGGCGTATCGATGTGAAGAGTGAGCAGCGATATGCTAATCTTGAAGATGCCGGGTATCAGAGCCTGTTGAAAATCTCTGGTATTGACGAATCGCTTGCAGATCAGTTCATGGCCAAAGAAATTAAATCTGCCGCAGATCTGTCGAATGCTTCTGTTGAAGATCTGATAATCATAAGGGCCATCGATGATGACTTTGCTCAACAGTTAATAGACGCTGCAGCCACAGTAGCTGCCGAGGAAAGCGTTGAGGAA
>CAZOWJ010000018.1:0-5529 GCA_964583415.1 uncultured Desulfocapsaceae bacterium | reverse complement strand
GAGGAAGGCGTTGAGGAGCAGAATACGGATGGAGAAAATGATCTGTCCGATGAACAAGAAATTTCAGAAGATGGCTCCGTTTCTGAAACTGAGCTAGACGAAGAGAAGAAATAACAATGTCATGGGAAAGCAGCCTGTACGGACATGTATTGTTTGCCACGGCAAATTTCTCAAAGGTGATCTGATTCGATTTGTCTGGAAAACATCTGGCCCGGTCGCAGATCATGCGCAGGTGATGGATGGCAGAGGCGGCTATTGTTGTGACAGAAAAACGTGTCTGTCGCAGGTTAATCTCTCTGAGGGAAGATTGAGACGGGTTTTCCGTCTATTGAATTAGGTTTTCGAAGGCAAGTAATTACAGGCTGGGACTGATTTCAGGTACTGGTTGTAAATAAGAGAAAGATGGTTTTTCAGGAGTAAGGAATGAGCAGGGTTAGGATTTATGAACTGGCGAAAGAAGCAGGGATGAGCAGTAAGGCGCTTGCGGACAAATTAATCGCCAGTGGCTACGAGATTAAAGGTCACAGTTCAACGGTTGATGATGATACTGCTGACCAGATTCGTAAGACGATGCTTCACGATACAAAGACCGAACTGGTTGAAAAACGAATTGATGCTTCTGCAGGCGCAACGACCGTCATCAGGCGAAGATCAACGATAATCAGGCGCAGACCAAAAGCCGAAGAAGCTGTCGCAGAACCTTCGCAGCAGGAGGCTGCAGCTGAGAGTGCTGCCCAGGATAGTGCCGAACCTGTGGTTTCCGAAGAAGCCGCCTTCGATGATGCAGGGCTTGCAGCAGATGAAGATAGTGAATCGAAAGCCAGCGAGCAAGAAACAGAAACTGCTGAGGCTGGAGACGAATCTGCTCCTGCAATGGCAAAAGAGCTCGAGCCATCAGGAGAAACTGAAATCGATTCTGGAGCTGTTGAGCAGCAGGCAGTTGATGAGGACGAGAGTGAGCCAGAGGTAAAGGCCGATAAAAAAGAGAAAAAGAAAAATAAAAAACAGCCGAAAGCTGAGGGGAAAAATGTGGCTCGTGTCGTCGGCACCATTGAACTTCCCAAAGAAGAAACTACTACAAAGACAACGCGTCCGCGGCCGAAGAAAGGGGGGAAACCTTCATCGCCACGACCAGGCAGGCCAAATCTGGGTGCTGTTGCCCCTCAGGAAGATAAAGGCGAGAGCTCTGATCGCGGGCGTAAAAAGGGTAAACGGGGACCTGGTGATGACAAAGACCGTGATCGCAAAGCCAAAGGCGCTCGCAAAAGCAAGAAAAGTGTCAAATTCACGCATTTTGACAATGAATACCAGCGTGGAGGAAAACGTGGAAAACGCGGCAGAGGCCGAATGGAGAGAAAGGCGTCACCGTCCACCATTGAAATGAAAGCCAGTAAAAAGAAAATTACTATTTACGACACCATCTCTGTTGGAGATCTCGCTGCAAAAATGAAACTAAAGGCAAGCGAGGTTATTGGCAAGCTGATGGGACTTGGCGTCATGGCGACCATGAACCAGGCGGTTGATGTTGATACTGCAACATTGATTGCAAGTGATTTTGGTTATGAGATTGAACAGGGAATAACTGAAGAGATTGGTGTGCAGATGCTCGAGGCAGAGGAAGAAGGTGGCGATACCAAATCTCGGTCTCCTGTTGTAACTGTAATGGGGCATGTCGATCATGGTAAAACCTCTATCCTTGATGCAATCAGGAAGACAGATGTTGCAGAAGGGGAAGCAGGCGGCATAACTCAGCACATCGGTGCCTATCACGTCCGGTCAAAAGCCGGTGATGTGACATTTGTCGATACCCCGGGGCATGCTGCATTTACCCAGATGCGTTCACGCGGTGCACAGGTTACTGATCTTGTTATCCTTGTGGTTGCCGCTGATGACGGAGTGATGGATCAGACCAGAGAGGCTATTAATCATGCCCAGGCTGCACAGGTTCCAATCATTGTTGCGGTTAATAAAATCGACAAGGACAATGCTGATCCGGATCGTGTAAAACGTGAGCTTGCAGAACTTGATCTGGCCCCTGAAGACTGGGGCGGACAGACAATTTATTGCGAAACATCGGCCAAGCAGAACATTGGCATTGACGGGCTGATGGAAAATATCCAGTTGATGTCGGAAATGCTGGAGCTTAAGGCGGATGCGACCCGTAAGGCCAAAGGGCGAGTCCTGGAGGCGAAGTTGGACAAGGGGCGTGGTCCTGTGTCGACCGTGCTTGTCCAGGAAGGGACCCTGCAAATCGGGGACAGCTTTGTTGTCGGCCAGCACAGCGGAAGAGTTCGGGCCATGCTTGATGACAAAGGGCGGGCCATCACAACTGCCGGCCCCACCATTCCGGTGGAAGTCCATGGACTCTCAGGGGTGCCGCTCGCAGGTGATGAATTTGCGGTTGTTACTGATGACAAGATGGCCAAGAATGTCAGCCAGGTTAGGAGCATGAAAGCTCGTGAATCTGAACTTGCAGCCGGCAACAAGATCTCGCTCGACAAATTGTTTGAGCAAATGAGTGAGGGAGATGTTCAGGAACTCAGAGTGATTATTCGTGCTGATGTGCAGGGGACACTTGAGGCCTTTGCCAAGGCTGCTGAGGATCTCTCAACTGACGTGATTAAGGTTCGAGTTCTTCATGAAGGAACAGGTACAATCACAGAATCGGATATTCTGCTGGCGTCTGCTTCAGAGGCTATTATTATCGGTTTTAATGTTCGACCTTCCGTTAAAGTCAAAGAGCTTGGCGTAAAAGAACATGTCGATGTCCGATCATATGATGTTATTTATCACGCTCTTGATGATATCAGGAAAGCGATGGTCGGTATGCTAGACCCAACCTTCGAAGAGGAGGTTATTGGTACCGCAGAGATTCGTGAGACCTTTGGCGTTCCCAAGGTTGGCACCATTGCTGGTTGTTTTGTTTCCGATGGTAAAATCCAGAGAAATTCCAGAGTTCGGGTGTTGCGTGACGGTGTTGTGGTGTACACCGGGAAAATCAACTCCCTGAGGCGTTTTAAGGATGACACCAAAGAAGTGGCGGCAGGGTATGAATGCGGAATCGGGGTTGAAAATTTCAATGATGTGAAAATTGGTGATAACCTTGAAGCATTTATCCTTCTGGAAGTAGAGGCGACTCTCGATTAACGGGGACGGTTATGGCTACAGAATGGCACCCCAAACAGGAACTGGAATCGTTTGGTATTGGCAGAGACCAGGGTCCTAAACGATCGACCCGGGTCGCTGATGTTATCAAAAATGAGCTCTCAATCCTTATCGTACAGCGTGTAAGGGACCCCCAACTGAGGGACATCAGTATCAGTCAAGTCGAACTGTCTGATGATCTGTCCCATGCAAAGATATACTATACGTCGCTTCGAGGCGGCAGTGTCGCGGAGATAGTAAAAAAACGACTGATGAAGGCTAAAGGGTTCATGCGCTCTCATCTGGCAAAAAAGCTTAACCTTCGGTTTACTCCGGAACTCCACTTTTGGTATGATGGGACAGTAGAAAAGGTAGAAGAGATGGAGAAACTGCTTGCAGATTTAGCCAGAGAAAGAGATGAGCGAGAAAAGAATACCTGAAAAGATTCTGCAGATAATCAAGGAGAAGGACAATTTTGTCCTGCTGACTCATGTCCACCCTGACGGAGATGCACTCGGATCATTGCTGGGATTTGCCGATATTCTCGATGGTTTGGGCAAGCGGGTTTTTGCCTATCTTGATGAGCCCGTTTCTCACATTTACGATTTCCTACCAGGGTGCTCCAGGGTAAATAACAACTTCAATGACCTCCTTCATTTCCTTGATGAAGCAGGCCCCGATATTGCTGCTATGGCCCTTGACTGTGGTGAAGCAGATCGGCTTGGAGAGACCAAGAATGAACTGTTGAAGATCCACCCGTTTATTGGAATCGATCATCATCTTTCACATAAAAATTACGGTGACTATCGATGGGTTGATTCGAGCCGAAGTTCCACCGGTGAGATGATTTTTGAAATTTCTGAAGCTCTTGGACAGTCTCTTTCCTATGATTGTGCATTTGCCCTGTATGTTGCCATCGTCACCGACACCGGTTCTTTTAAATACGAATGTACGCGAGCGCGCACGCTCGAAGTCGCAGGATCGCTACTCAATTGCGGAGTGGAACCTGAAAAGGTGTCGAGCTACCTTTATGATAATTTCTCACAACAGCGTTTTAAACTCATGGAAATGGTTCTCGGAACGCTCGAGTTGCATGAGCAGGAAACGGTAGCGATGATTCATGTGACATCTGAAATGTTTGAGAAAAGTGGGGCTATTGTCCAGGATGTGGAGGGGTTTGTGGACTATCCGCGTTCGCTCCAATCCGTTAAGGTTGCAGCTTTTTTGAAAGAAGCAAAAGATGATACTGTATCGGTAAGCCTCAGGGGCAAGGGCGAATGTGATGTTGCAGAGATAGCCAAAAAATTTGGTGGTGGCGGACATCGCAATGCTGCCGGATGTCGCTTTTCCGGGATTTCAATTGAAGCTGTACGAAAAGAGCTGCTTGAATATTGTCACACCCATGTTCTTAAGTTATCCTGACTTACTTTTCCCAATATGGATTTTTAAAATGGTAGATGGTGTTGAGGCAGGGGTGCTGCTTGTTGATAAGCCGGTAGGCGCAACCTCTTTTGCGATGGTGCGTGCTGTTCGTAAAATCGTTGGTATCAAGAAAGTCGGTCACGCCGGAACACTGGACCCTTTTGCAACCGGTCTGCTTATCGTTTGCATAGGTCGGCCCGCCACGAAACTGATTTCGCTTTTTATGGAAGGGGATAAGGAATATTATGCTACATTGAAACTCGGTGCCATGTCATCCACTCAGGACCCTGAGGGCGAAATAACAAAAAAGAAATGGGATGAGCCATATACCGGCGATGCACTATTAAATGTTCTGGATCAGTTCAAGGGAAAAATTCTACAAACACCTCCTCCATTTTCTGCTGTAAAATATAAGGGAAAACCACTTTATCATTATGCCAGAAAGGGTATTTCAATTGAAAAGGCGGCTCGGGAAATCCATATCCATTCCTTGGAGTGGGAAGATCAAAGAGAATTGGTCGAAAGTGGTGATCCGTTTATAGCGATAAAAGTTGTTTCAAGTAAAGGAACCTATATCAGAACGCTTGCTGCCGACATTGGCGAAAAGCTTGGATGTGGAGCGTACCTGACTTCTCTGCGCCGAACACGAAGTGGTGGCTTTTCAGTGGAAGATTCACTGAGCGGAGCAGCATTTTTTGAGCCTGGGGCTCTGGAAAAAATAAAGAATCGTCTTCTATCTGTCGGAGATGTGCAGAATTTGTTGCAATAGTAAGACGAAATGGCTAATATGTTTCGTTTCGAATATGACATTGCTTACCGGGGACTATTTCAATTTTTTTCAAACGATTCTGGTAACAGGTGAAAAATTTAATTATATTACATTATAAATGACGTTGTTTTAAGATATTGGAGGTTAGTTGTGGCACAGACGGCTGTTAAGAAAAACGAGATAATCGAAAAATT
>CAZOWJ010000017.1:0-53238 GCA_964583415.1 uncultured Desulfocapsaceae bacterium | reverse complement strand
GAATCAGGATTTCTTCGGGGGTGGTATAACGAACAAAGTCCAGATTTTTATATACCGCATCTGCAGATCCACGGTACCAGTCATTTTGCTCAGAATCAATGAACGGCGGCAAAATAGAGACGCCCCGGTACCTGCCAATCATATCCCAGGAAGCTCCTGAACCGATATGATTAATTAACGAGTAACTCCGATATTGGCTCAGTATGGCAATCTGCTCAATGCCCGAATTCATCAGGTTGGACAAAGCAAAATCGATCACTCTGGCAAAACCGCCAAAAGGAACCGCTGATTTAGGGCGATAATAGGTGAGAACGTTGAGTTCGTCTGCACGACCGCCGGCCAGGATCATCGCAAGTGTGGAAGGCTTCAGCATGAGATACCCCTACTTTGTAATAAGGCCGGAGACTACGTGGCCAGTACCCGTCACATCTCCAAGACATCGTGGCCGAATCAGCCGGTCAGGAGTAGAATTTACTTCATGTGACGCATGGTAAGACGCTTCAGGGTAAGAGAGTTAATTTCATACTCGGTGAGTTCAAGATTTTTAAGTGGTACTTCAGCCCGAGCAGCGCCCTTATGCCCGCCGGCAGAACCCAAATGGCCAAACGCCCGTGATGCAAGTTTGCCAGCACTCTTACGATAGCCGTCACATCGAAATATGACAACCAATTTATCATTGTGAATGCCAGAAACCAGCACCCAGTCGATATCTGCCACATGGCTCAGGAAATCGGCAATGATCACCAGGACATCAGGACTACGGACCTTTCCTATGTGACAATAATAACGACCTTTTGAATATTTAAGTTCGGCAAGGGCAATGCTGAAGTATTTGAGTTCAGTGCGCCGCAGGTCCGTCAACTCAAATTTTCTTACCAGGTTGCGGTTAGCGATATCAAATAAATACCTGAAAGATATTGCATCTGAGAGCCTGGCATCTTTCTCAAAATCCTGAGTATCGACCTTAATGCCATAAAACATTGCTGTTGCCAGCGAAACTGACGGTTTAATGGAAGCGGCACGCATATATTCAACCAGCATTGAAGAGGCAGCACCATAATTGGGCCGGATATCGACATAGGCCGCTTCCCACTGATGATTGACCGGGTGATGGTCAATGATTACATCAAAATCGATTTTTTCAAACACCGGTAAATGGTCTGGCTGAGAATCGACGATTACTTTTTTGGTAAAATCAGACAATTTGACTGAATGGAGACGCTCGAGAGGAATTCTCAAACGATTCACCATTTCGACATTGTTCAATCGGCTGATTTCATTGGGGTGCGCGATTGAAACGTATTTGACACGATACCTGAGCAGTCGTTTAATAGCCATCGCGCAGGCCAGGGAATCGGGGTCAGCATTGATACAAACAAGAACGGTGTCTTCTTTCTCAAAGACGGCCCAGAACTCTTCAAGCCGTATTTTGGCTGACTTTTTATAGGATTGCTCACAAATATATTGAATACCGTTACTATTTCGCTTTCTCGCCATTAATGGTAACCGTGACAAACTATACCGACAGAAGAATAGCCTTTCAAGCATTCAGAGCGCCCCTCCTCCCGTCTCAACAATCCTTTCTTTACTACTTAAACAGATGTTGGCAGAACCTCTTTCAGAAAACAAACCTGAAAAGAATCTGCAATAAAGCTGTCAGCCACCTCCTGTTGATTTATATCTCTTTTAAATCCCGGTATTCAAAGAGACGACAATGCTGATCAGTGATAAAAAAGTAACCCGGATCATCAAACAGCAACGAAAGAACACAGTATACTATAATTCACCGCTAAAGCGCAAGAAAGACATAAGCCCGTAACTAATTGTAATATATTAAAAAATAAAAATACCCATATCATCGGGGTTATCAATCCCCCCCTGACTTCAATGAATAATATCGATTACCTGTATCACCAGCCAAGGTTTCTGAGGGTCCTTCTCCTTGACGGAAATAGCAGGTAATGGTACCTAATTGGTCAACTAAAAGGGATCTCTTTAAAGACGGCAGCGAGCCCCGAACAATTAAGGTGAGTATCATCAAATGTCAAAAATTATTGCTGTAGCACTTGGCGGAGCCTTGGGATCTGTTGGCCGCTACCTGATAGCGTTAATAGTCGGTCGGATTTCCAAATATGACTTTCCTTATGAAACACTGGCAGCAAATCTCGTTGGCTGTTTGCTCATTGGTCTGTTTTGGGGCTATTTTGAGCGGGTTCAGGTGAGTAATGAATTCAGGCTTTTTCTTTTCACTGGTATTCTTGGCGGCTTTACAACATTCTCCACTTTTGCCCGTGAAAGTGTCCAGTATTTGAAGTCTGGAGAACCGCTGCACGCGTTAACCTATCTGCTGGCCAGTAATATTTTTGGGCTCACGCTTGTGGCCGTAGGCTTTATGATATCCATCAGATTTTTACATTCTGAGAGGTTCTTTTAGTCGATGCAACTGCTTACCCGCTATCTTCTTGCCCAGTTTACCCGTTACTTTTTCACCATTAATGTCGGATTTGTGGCAGTTTACCTGCTGATTGACTTTTTTGAGAAATATGATGACTTTGCCGAGGCGGGTAAACCTGCGTCTCTGATTATTCAATTTTTTCTCTACAATATTCCTTTTGTCATTGATCAGCTTGGCCCAATCCTGATACTTCTCTCAGGGGTAATCACGCTCGGTATCCTCAATCACAGTAACGAGTTGACCGCTCTCAAAGCTGCAGGAATACCGCTTAAGCGAATAACCCGGCCAATTTTTATTGCTGCATTTCTGTTTACCACTCTTTTCATCGGAATGGCCCAGGTACTGCTCCCGAAAACCATTTCAATGACCAACGATATCTGGTTTGAACAGGTACGTGGCAAGGTCCCGCTCGGAATATTCAGAAACGGCCGATATTACTTCAAGGGAAGCGAAGGTTTTTACTCATTTAACTGGCCCAACAACGAAGACATGGTGCTCAGTAATTTTTCCTATTCCACATGGGATGAGAATTACAATATCAAGGAAGTAACAGTGGCAAAATTTGCCAGGTGGACAGGTTCCCGCTGGGTCCTCAGAAACGGCCAGATCCAGGAACACACATCAGACGACTCTTATGCCACTGAAATGTTTGGGGCCCGCAACTTCTCCTTTCCAGAAACGCCGGAAGATTTCCTGATCCCCGAGTATGAATCAGCGGAAATGTCTCTGACCGGTCTTTTCGCTGATATTGGTGAACAGGAAACTTCAGATGATGAAACAAAAGCCCGTGCCGAGTTTTATAGCCGGGTTTCCTATTTGATTCTCGGTATTCCATTGTTGTTGCTCGGGCTGCCGATTCTCATTCTGTCCTATCGAAAGTGGGGACGTGACCTCTCCATCGCTATTCCTGTGAGCTGCGGCATGGCCTTTGTTGCCTGGGGGACCTGGGGTGCCCTGCAATCACTGGCGAAGACCGGATACATTCCCGCAATCCCGGCAGCTCTGTCAGTACATATTGTTTTTTCGCTGTTTGGGATTTATCTTTTGAAGATGCAGGATCGTTAACATTTTGTAAATATACAAAACCCAAAGATAAAAAAAATGGCATACGATAGTTCAGGTAAACAACAGGGCGTTGTCTGGAGCGGATCATCTTCATCACTCCATGAATCAATGAAAGCATTGCTTGAGGCGGCAGATCTCTATGAGGCTCTTAAGGGTGAGAAACAGGTCATACTCAAGCCTAATCTGGTGGAAGCGCTCGAGCCACCTATCACTACACCGGCTCCGTTTATGGAGGCAATAGTACATCAGCTTCTAGCCAACTGTCCTCATCTGAAGATTATTATTGCAGACGGTACCGGATCAGTATCATATGATACGTTTCACTGCTTCGATGTGCTTGGATATCTTCCACTGGCTGAGCTGAGAGGTGTCGACCTGGTCGACCTGAATAAGGAACCGTCCCGTCACCTGCAGGACAGTAATTGTTTACGATGGCCCGAGATGTACCTGCCGGAGCTTGTTTTCAACAGTTTTCTGATCTCAGTTCCTGTTTTAAAAGCACATTCCATGTCACGGGTTACGCTCACCATGAAGAATATGATGGGCTGTGCTCCTCCTGCCCATTTTCAAGGCAATGGGGGGTGGGGAAAATCAGCATTTCATCAGCAGATTCACGAAGCGATATTCGACTTGAACAGATATCGAACACCAGACTTTACCATTCTGGACGCCTCAATTGGCATGGCTCAGGCGCACCTGTGGGGACCAACCTGTGATCCGCCAGTCGGTAAAATTGTTGTTTCATATGATCCAGTGGCAGTCGATGCCTATGGTACATCGTTGCTTGGAAGATCCTGGCAGGATATCGCTCATATCAAGATGGCGCACCAGGTATTGGGACGTGCCGATCCACTTACCGTTGAGGAACCAGTAACCGTTTAAACGACTGGAAACAAAGGGAGAACCGCATAGCTTCCCTCCCTTTGTTGCCAGTACATTGATTAGATCAAGCTACTCTGCTGCTGCCTCTATGCCGAGCAGATCTATTTCAAAAACAAGAACTGAGTTCGGTTCAATAACCGGCGGGGCACCGGTTTCGCCATATGCCAGCTCAGACGGGATAACGACTCGATACTTTGAGCCGACTTCCATCATCTGCAGCGCTTCACTCCAGCCAGGAATGACCTGTCCGACCCCAAAGACTGCAGGCTCACCCCTCGCGATTGAACTGTCAAACTCCGTTCCATCAACCAGGGTACCTATATAATCAACCTTTACCGTATCGCTGTCTTTCGGTTTTGGTCCCTCCGCAGCTTTGATCACCTCGTAGTGCAATCCACTCTCTGTGACCTTAACACCTTCTTTTTTCAGGTTTTCTTCAAGAAAAGCCTGTCCCGTAACTTTATTCTTTTCCATCATCATTGCAAGCTGCTCTTCCTGTTGAACCTTCATCCTGGCAGCAAACTCTTCCTGTACTGCAGTAATTTCTTCCTGGCTCATTTTAGGTTCTGCACCGGAAAAGCCGTCATCAATGCCTGACTTCAGTGTATCAAGGTCCAGTTCAGTTCCCATACTTTTCAGATAATTACCAAGATCGAGCCCCATCGAGTAGCTGAGTTTCTCATCCGATGTCTTAAAGGAACTCTCCCCCGTATCAGTGGCCTGAAGACAAAACGGCATCAGGAATATGCCAGCCACAAAAGTACAAATAATTTTTTTCATTATAACTCCTTGATATTTATTTTTTCTCTCTTGACATTCAAGCTACTTGCCTAACATTTGTCGACGACAAGTATTTCGTAGGAAATCATCATACACGCCAGATATTAAAATACAACTACAGTTATTCCTGGATTACTAAAGTCCGATTTACAGAGCTGCTCCAGATGAGGATACTGTCTGACCAATGCTTTGCCGAAACCTGACCGGCGATGAAAAATTTCACCGTGGACGACCTCTTTCAAAATGTTTTTTTGTCGAAGATAATCAAGGGACTTCCGACATTCAACCCTTATTCTTCCTCCCTTGCCGGAAGATCCATACCCATGAATCAGAGTGACGACTTTAACACCGTCAAGCTTTGCCTGCTCAAGTTCATTATGCATACGTTTTAACGCAGATTCAACAACTGGCCGACCGTACTCCAGGTTAACAATTCTATGCAGTATCCCTGGTTTTACAATCGTGTTGGTGCTGCTTTTGAGAGCTGTATCGCAAAACGCACATTGAGAGAGGCCTGGGTCAACCTTATTTCCACAGGTAGGGCAGAGTATCATTTTTCGATTCGGCCCTGTAAGACGAGAATCAGTTGATTTTTAGAGCTATTACCGCACATTATCTTACAAATCATCTCTTCTATGGTGCACTGAATTTCCTTTCAACCCATCTATGATTATCCTGTCTACTCTCAGGAACGGTGAACAGCTACCACATGCTCCATCTGTCGCAGGTGCTGAAGGAGTAATTGAAGATGATCAAGGTTTCTGACTTCTACTACAATGTTAAAATCAACCGTATCTGTTGGGGTTGTGTGGGCGGAGATATCCACAATAGTGGCATTATCCGCACCGATTGCCGAGCTGATTTCTGCAAATATGCCCTTGTTATTCTCAGTGACAACTTTTAATTGGGCCCGGTACTGCTGGCTGTCGGTATTACTCCAGAATACTTCCATCCATCTTTGCGGATCGGTACTCAACAGGTTGTGGCAATCAGCTTTATGAACAGAAACCCCTCGCCCGGTAGTAATAAAGCCAACGATAAGATCACCAGGAACCGGGTTACAGCACTGGCTTATTTTTATCAGCAAATCATCTATGCCATCGATCTGAATGATCGAACCATTCCCGGAGGCAACACCACTTCGCTGGCCACTGACTATGGCTGCTGCCATTTCTTCCGGACTGAGCTCTGCAATCGTCGCCTCCTGCTCGGCAGCCATCTCCGGCGGATTAAGTGCTTTTACCAGGTTCTGCACGGTGATGGCTCCGCTGCCGACTTTAACCAGCATATCATCAAGCGAGTTACAGCGTAATAATTTGAGCAGCGCCTTGATATGACCGCTTTTGATCATCCTTTTCAGGGTCATGTCGTGCTTTTTCAATTCTCGCTCACAGATTTCCCGACCAAGCCTGAGCGCCTTCTCCTTCTCCTCACGGCGCAACCAGGACCTTATTCTGGTGCGAGCCCTGCTGGTCTTGACAAAATCAAGCCACCCTCTTCTTGGAGTCTGCTTGGGAGAGGTGATAATTTCTATGATATCACCGTTCTGAATTTGATACTTCAAGGGTACTAATCGACCATTAACCTTAGCCCCGGAGCAATGATCACCCACGGCGGTATGGATTGAGTAGGCAAAATCAATCGGACAACTCTGTGACGGAAACTCCTTCACTTCACCATTAGGAGTCAATGCGTAGACGTCCGGGTCGTAAAGTTCTCCGCGTACCTGTTCCAGAAATTCTCGGGGATCTTCAACCTCCTGCAGGGAGTTTACCAGTGTTTTTAAACCTCTGAACAGCTTGGCATCACCCTCATTGACTTTCTGTCCTTCTTTATAGGCCCAATGAGCAGCGACACCTTCCTGAGCGATACGATCCATCTCTTCAGTTCTTATCTGGATTTCGATAAAGAGATCGCGCGGCCCGATAACCGTTGTATGCATTGACTGGTAATTGTTTGACTTGGGCACTGAAATAAAGTCTTTGATCCTACCCGGCACTGGAGACCAGTTCCCGTGTATGACTCCCAAAGATTCATAACATTCGTTAACCGAATCGACGATGATTCTGAATGCAACCTTGTCATAAACCCGTTCAAGAGGAATATTCTGGGCAATCAGCTTTTTATATATGGAGTAGATGTGCTTAGGCCTGCCGGTGATGCGGATTGGATGTACCTCATTTGCTCTCAATTTATCATAGAGAATAGAGATTACCTCTTTCACATAACGTTCACGCTCACCAAGCGAACTCTCAAGTTTTTTATTCAGATCTTTGTACTCGCCAGGATATAAAAACTTAAAAGAAAAATCCTCCAGCTGCCGTTTCAGCCAGTCGATACCGAGTCTGCTGGCAAGCGGTGCGTAGAGATCCATGGTCTCACGAGCCACATAGCGCTGGGTGTCACGATCCACCAGCTCAAGCAGCAGCATATCCTGCAGACGGTCAACCAGCCGAACCAGCAGAACTCTGATATCGGCAGCCATGGCCAGTAACATCTTCCTGATGTTTTCAGACTGGCTTGTTAACTTGCTGTTATACTTGACACTGGTAATCTTTGTTGTACCGCTGACGATGCGAGCCACATCCTTGCCAAACTGCTCCTCCAACTCAGACGCAGTCATGCCATTTTTCAGGACACCATGCAGTAAGCCGCCAAGAATGGTATCCATATCAAGATGCATAGAAGCGAGTGTTGAGGCAACTTCCAGAGCATGAATAAGATACGGTTCCCCTGAAAAATGTTTGCCTCCCCGATACACTTCCTGGGCAATATCCCAGGCGCGATCAATCGGCTCCAGATCAACGCCATGCAGATAATTGGCGGCCAGCACCTTCAGGCCACTCGGATTCACCATTGAGGTATACATTTAAAAAACCAGGTTAAATGGCAGTTGTTTCCCCGGTAAGGTGGGCCTTGACCAGGTTCAGTAATTCGTCAAGCGTGGTCTCTTCAACAAAACCATCTTTACGTCTGCGTACCTCAATCATACCATTTTCGGTGTACCGTTTTCCAACGGTAATACGGAACGGAAACCCGAGCAGGTCTGCATCCTTGAACTTCACTCCGGGGCGTTCGTCGCGATCGTCGAGGAAAACATCAATGCCGGCCTCGCCCAATTGCGAATAGATGGTTTCCACTGCCTGGCACACTGACTCATCTTTCAGACCAAGATTAAGAACACTTACCTGATAAGGGGCAAGAGGTACCGGAAAGATAATACCGTTTTCATCATGATTCTGTTCAATGGTAGCTGCCACAATACGACTGACACCGATTCCATAACAACCCATGACGAGCGGCCTCTCACTACCGTCACGGTCCTGGAAATAGGCATTCATCGACTCTGAATAGCCAGTTCCCAGCTTAAATATGTGCCCGACCTCAATTCCTTCAACCAGTCTGATTGCACCGCCGCAAGAAGGACAGGGATCTGTCTCGCAGATCTGCCTGAAATCCCCAACCTCATCAACGGTAAAGTCTCTGCCACCGTTAACATTTTGATAGTGATAGTTTTTCTCGTTAGCCCCAACGCTGAAATTAACCATCTGCATTGCTTCCTGATCGGCCAGGAGTCGTATTTTGATACCTATCGGACCGAGATAGCCGGAGGGTACGCCGGTCGCATCAAATATCTCCTTGTCATCTGCCATCCTGATATCGGCAGCACCGAGATAGTTCTTCAGCTTTACCTCTTCTGCCTCGCGGTCACCCCTGACAAGTAAAGCTACAGGTGTATCATCTGCAATAAAAACAAGTGTTTTTACCAGCTGTTCAGGTTTGATCTTGAGAAAAGCACATACCGGGGCCACCTTTCTCTTGCCAACCGTTTCTATTTTAATCAACTCCTCCTGTTCAGCATTGGCCTTTTCACCGGCCAGGGCAATAACTGCCTTTTCCATGTTAGCCGCGTAACTGCAGTCATTGCAGACAGCAATTGTGTCTTCTCCCGTCTCGGCAAGAACCATAAACTCATGAGAAAAACTGCCGCCAATCGTACCGGAGTCGGCCTCCACACAGCGGAAATCAAGATCACATCGCTCAAAAATCCGGTTATAGGCCTCATACATTCGCTGATATGAAGTCTCGGCTGCCTCGTCACTTACATCAAATGAGTAGGCATCTTTCATGATGAATTCACGACCGCGCATCAAACCAAATCGCGGTCTGATCTCATCACGGAATTTGGTCTGTACCTGGTAGAGGTTTACCGGAAGGTCCCGATATGAATGGATCGTTTTTCGGGCGATATCGGTAATAACTTCTTCGTGGGTAGGACCAAGACAGGACTCACGCTCATGACGGTCGGTAAATCTCAGGAGTTCAGGACCATACTTTACATATCGGCCGCTTTCTTTCCACAGATCAGCAGGCTGAACCATTGGCATTTTCATTTCCTGGGCTCCAGCCCGGTTCATTTCTTCCCGAACAATGTTTTCGACTCTGCGGATCGCCGCAAGGCCATACGGCAGATAGGTATAAATACCGGAGGTCAGTTTTCTCATAAACCCTGCTCTAAGCATCAATCGATGGCTGACAACTTCAGCCTCTGCCGGTACTTCCTTTAATGTCGGAATCAACATTTGAGAATAGCGCATTTTATCCTATAGACGTTATTGCATGATCGTGCCGATCATACTGAATTATATCTTTGGGCCCAACTATTGGCCGCTCCTGAACACCCTACATATGATAAATTAGAAGATATTTTTATATTCCAATGATTAAGAAGTTTGGCGCCGTTCCTGCTCCATTTTCTGCAACTCAGCCAAAAAGACCGGCAGCAGTTCCTCTTCGCTCACCGTTTTAAACGGTTCTCCCTTCTTGAAAATTATGCCAACTCCGCGACCGCCGGCAACACCAATATCGGCTTCCCGTGCCTCTCCTGGTCCGTTGACAACGCATCCCATCACTGCCACTTTAAGCGGTGACTCCATGGACTGGATAAACTTTTCAACTTCTTCAGCCAACGAAAAAAGATCAATCTGGGTTCTTCCGCAGGTAGGACAGGATATGAGTTCCGGCCCCCGCTCCCTGATCCTCAAGGAACGTAAAAGCTCAAAGCCCACCCGGACCTCTTCAACCGGATCACGGGTAAGTGAAATCCTGAATGTATCTCCGATACCTTCAAGCAATAAGACACCAAGTGCAACACTTGATTTAACCGTACCGGCGATCAAACCACCCGCCTCAGTAACCCCGATATGGAGCGGGTAATCTGTTTGCGCCGAAAGCTGGCGATAACCATTTATGGTTGTCAGTACATCGGCAGATTTAATTGAAATCTTGATATTATCAAATTTCAGTGTTTCCAGAATCCTGACATTGCGCAACGCACTCTCGATCAACGATCTTGGATTATCCGCTGTCGGATACCCAAACTCACCCAGCAATTCCTTTTCTATTGAGCCGCTGTTTACCCCAACCCGGATCGGTACCTGATGATATCTGGCTGCATCGACGACCTTTGCCAGTTTTTCGGGTCCACCCAGATTGCCGGGATTTATTCTTATGGCCTGTGCCCCATTCTCGACTGCCGCCACTGCAAGCCGCCAGTCAAAATGAATATCGGCAATAAGCGGTATCGTCGTCTGGGCCCTGATGCTTTTTATAGCGCCAGCCGATTCAAGATCCGGCACAGCAACCCTGATGATTTCGCAGCCGCTGCTCTCGAGTGCATGAATCTGCCTGACGGTAGCTTCAACATCTGAAGTGCTGGTATTGGTCATGGACTGCACAGCAATATCAGCATCCCCGCCTACCGGCACACCGCCCACCATGATTTGTCTGGTTTTTCGTCGCTCTATCATATTGTCTGGTACTGCACGAAAAAACTACCCAATAACGTTTATTGTTTTGCCCGAATCAGGCTTAATTCCGCATCAGAAGCTCGGACATAGGTTGGTTCAGCTGTGGCAATATCGAGAAAAGATTTATTTCTGTAATGATCGCCCGCCAGTAAACCAATCATCTCAGCAGGTGGATATTTAACCTTTGATTTCACCATTGTATTACCGAGTATCTCTTTGAGCAGATCACTATAAACATCAACCCCATCCCCTGCCATGACGACTGGTTCGTCAATCTGTTGAGCTATTTTTTCGGGAGGCAGCACTACCTGCTCGGAGCAGGGGCTGACAATTCCATCTTCAGTTGTCCGGTAAAACCTTCCATAAACCTCTTTTTTACGGGCATCCAGCAGGACACAGATCAAGCGTTCATCCTTTACCGTAGAAGCAATAGCATCCATCGATGAAACGCCGATAAGCTTTTTGCGGGCACCATGTGCTAACCCTTTTGCTGTTGCCATTCCGATTCTCAAGCCAGTAAAGCTTCCGGGCCCCAGTCCAACAGCAATCCCGGAAACCTCTGCCAGAGTCAGAGACGACTGCTGCATCAGCTGTTCAATCGAGCCCAGCAGTCTCCTGGAGTGAGTAACACCTGAATCAAGAGCAAGCGAAGCAACAATCTCACCGTTATCAACGCCTCCGGAGGTAAGGGCTATCGAGCAATGTAATGTTGCCGTATCAAATGCCAGGATCAGGGGGTTGTCTGCCATTGTGTTATAACTCTGACAATATCGTTGTAAAACACAAAGATCATTAATGTACCAAGAAGTGCAATACCAATCTGCTGTGCGAAAATCTGAATCCGTTCACTGACCGGTTTACGTATAATTCCTTCAATCGTTAAAAATACAAGATGCCCACCATCTAGCACCGGGATCGGCAGCAGGTTGAGAATTCCCAGGTTAACACTGAGCAGTCCCATGAAATAGCAGAGATTGAGCCATCCGGCACGTGCCTGCTCTCCAGCCAGCTGGGCAATGAGAATTGGCCCTCCAAGCTCGGATGCCGGCACAACATTCTGAATAATTTTCACTACTCCCATGAAGGTCAGGTAAATGAACATCCAGGTTTGCCAGAGCGCATCCTTCAGTGCCCTGAACGGTCCGACCGGCCTGTACTCAATTCTCTCCTGCTTGACAATACCGATCATAAACCGCTGTTCGACTTCCTCGCCAAATACATTTTCCACACTGTCAATGGCTGGAGTAACCTGAATCTCCTGCTCACCCCCGTCTCTGGCAATTTTGAACAGCAACTCATTGCCACCGCTATCTTTAACCAAGGTGAGGACATCGAGCCATCTGGCAATCGGCTGATGATCTATCTCAAGGATGATGTCTCCCGGCTCAATTCCTGCCTCGTATGCGGGAGAACCTTCGTTCACCACTCCTATAGCAGTAGAGTCCTGGTCTTCAGGAACCCCCATGGACAGGAATATAAAAAAGAAGATACAGACAGAAAACAACATATTGAAAAGGGGTCCGGCAAAAACAATAAAAAATCGTTTCCAGACCGTTTTATGAGCAAAAGAACGATCGGCTTCAGTAGCAGCATCACCTTTCTCATCGGGGTTCTCGCCAAGCATTTTCACATAGCCGCCGAGAGGGAACGCCGAGATCAGGTATTCAGTCTCACCGATAATTTTGCTGTATATCTTAGGACCAAACCCGAGGGAAAACTTCAGTACTTTTACTCTGAAGAGTTTTGCAAAAAGAAAATGTCCGAGTTCGTGGACAAATATGAGAACACCAAGAACTAAAATAAATGAAACAATTGTCTTCATAGGTAACAACTCGATTAAATATCAATGAGGCTCAAACCCCAATTAGCTCATCTGCTGTCAGACGGGCATTTTTGTCTGCTTCCAGCAGGTCATTGAGTACTGCATCACTGCTGCCGTCAACGCGAGCCATAGTCTCCTCGACAATAGCGGTAATTCTTGTAAACGGAATATGGTTATTCAGAAAGGCATCAACCGCCACTTCATTTGCCGCGTTCAGGACAGCACAGCTGACACCTCCTCTCTCGAGTGCCTCAAATGCAAGCCGTAACGCTGGAAAACGATCATAGTCTGGAGCCAGAAATTCAAGATTCCCGCACTGACTCAGGTTCAGCGATGGCAAATCAAGCTCCATACGTTCAGGATAAGAGAGAGCATAGGCAATCGGTACTTTCATATCGGGAATTCCGAGTTGGGCGATGACGGAACCATCCTGATATTCGACCAGTGAATGGACAATGGACTGGGGATGTACAACGACCTCGATTGATCGGGGTACCATATCAAACAACCAGCGGGCTTCAATAACTTCCAACCCTTTGTTCATCATAGTCGCACTGTCTATGCTGATCTTGGGTCCCATACTCCAGTTGGGATGATTCAGTGCCTGCGCCCTGGTAACGTTCTGGAGCGCTTCTTTTGTTCGATGCAGGAATGGGCCTCCCGAGGCAGTCAGGATAATCTTCGCCGCATCTTCTTTCCTGCCGGCCTCAAGCGCCTGAAAGACAGCACTATGCTCGGAGTCGATCGGCAACAGGGTGACACCGTACTGCTCCACCTTTTGCATAACAAGCCGACCGGCCACCACCAGGGTTTCCTTGTTGGCAAGTCCGATAGCCTTTCCCGCCTCCACAGCTGCGAGCGTCGGCAGTAATCCTGCGGCACCGACGACAGCAGAAATGGTCATGATGGTATCAGGGCAGGTAGCGACTTCTATGTTGCCCGCAGTCCCATAGACAATTTCCCCGCTCCAGGAGTCAGGCAGCAGCGCTGCCAGTTTGTCAGCATGCTCCTCGTCGATTACCGAAACGATCTCCGGCTTAAATTCTTCAACTTGTCTGCAGAGGAGGTCGACATTTCGACCGGCAGCAAGACCGGCAATTTCATATCGACCAGGAAATTGTCGTACAATGTTAAGGACATTGACTCCTATTGAGCCAGTCGCCCCAAGAAGTGATAATTTTTTCATCAGGAATGCAGATATATCAGAATATAATAAAGAAACGGAGCGGCAAGAAGAAGAGAATCAATACGGTCGAGGATTCCGCCGTGTCCTCCCAGTAAGGTTCCTGAATCTTTTGTGCCGGTACCTCGTTTTATGATTGACTCTAATAGGTCCCCCACCATACCAGCCATTGACAGAAAGACAGCCAGCAGTAAAACCATAACTACGCTGGCCTGAACATCAAGAAGGAAGAACATGAACAGAGCAGCGATCACTGCTCCGGCAATACCACCCGCCGCGCCTTCTACCGTTTTATTCGGGCTGATTGATGGGCAGAGCTTGCGCTTCCCCCAGCGACTGCCGATCCAGTAAGCTCCAGTATCCGAGCCTGCGGTAATTGCCGTTAGAATAATAAGCCAGCCGGCTCCATCAGCCAGACCGCGGATCATTACCAGGTGGGAACCGAGAAAGCCGATAAAAAATATCCCCATCACACCCTTATTCAGGATCAGGTATGGCTTTTCAAATCGGCTGTAATGGTACATCGCAAAAACGATCATCGCACAGAAAGCTAAGAATAATCCAGGTGAGATAACGAATGCAGGCTGACTGGCAAAAGCAGTTGTCAGAATCGGAATGGTGATAATCAGTGAGAGTACTGTATGGTCAAAGTCTCGGAAGCAATCTGATAGAGCCATGCGGGTAAATTCACGACCACCGAGGATTCCAATCAGCACGATTACTCCCCAAAATAGCAGGTAAGGGCCAAAAAGCAGGAGTAACAGCCATCCGCCGGCAAGCAGGATTCCTGGAATTGTTCGCGCCATTATTCAGCACCTTTCAGCTGATCTCCTGTTTTGCCAAATCGCCTTTCACGTTTCTGATAATCCTGTATCGCCTGGAGAAAAACATCACGCCTGAATTCAGGCCACATGGTTTCGGTAAAATAAATTTCTGAATATGAGGCCTGCCAGAGGAGAAAATTGGAAAGACGTGCTTCTCCCCCGGTGCGTATTAACAGGTCAGGATCCGGTTGCCCTCTGGTGTAGAGCTGCTCCGAAATGGTATCATGACCAACATCCTCGATCCTTAAAGCACCAGTTCGGCATTGCTCAACGATCGATTTGACTGCCATACAGATCTCATCGCGAGCACCATAACTCAAAGCAAGATTCAGGGTAAGCCTGTCATTTGCGGCAGTACGCTCAATGGAATCATCAAGTATTTTCCTGACGCCACTGGGAAGCCGTGCCGTGTTGCCCAGGCAACGAAGCCTGATATTATTTTTTTCCATCCTGCCCAGTTCTGAGACAAGATACGACTTAAGGATACTCATCAATCCTGAAACTTCAGATTCAGGCCTGTTCCAGTTTTCAGAAGAAAATGCATACAGGGTGAGATGTTTAATGCCTATCTCGGCTGACGTTTCAACAATATCACGAACAGAATCAGCACCAACTTTATGTCCGTAGAGTCTTGGCTTTTTGCGTTTTTTTGCCCAGCGGCCGTTGCCATCCATGACAATGGCGACATGGGTTGGAATACGATCAGGGTCGAGCACTATTGTTGATGTCATGAAAGGATCTCAAAAAAGGATGGCGGTGTTAACGGCAGCTTAGACCTCCATAACCTCTTTTTCCTTGGACGCGGTAATTTCTTCAATCTGGGCAATATAGCTATCCGTTTCAGACTGTGCATCATCCTGAAGCTTGAACAGATCATCCTCTGATATTTCTTTGTCCTTCTTCTGCTTCTTGAGCAGATCAATCGCATCACGACGAACATTTCTGACAGCAACTCTGAACTCTTCAGCGACCTTTTTTACCTTTTTAACGAGTTCAATTCTTCGTTCTTCGGTGAGTTGCGGAATGTTCAGGCGAATAATTTTTCCGTCATTGACTGGGGTCAAACCAACATCTGATTTGAGAATTGCTTTTTCAATCGCCGAAAGGACCTGTGGATCCCAAGGCTGGATAGCTATCATTCTGCTCTCAGGAATCGTCAGTGTGCCGACCTGGTTAAGCGGCATGGCACTCCCATAGGCATCCACCATAATCCCGTCAAGCAGAGCAAGAGAAGCTCTGCCGGTCCGTACCTTGGAAAGCTCCACCTTGAATGTCTCCACACTCTTTTCCATCCGTTCAGCCATTTCAAAAATTACTTCGCTCATTATTGTCACCTGTCTCTAATGTCTAAAGGTTTTTCAGCATATCAAGAAGTAATGAGAGTTCCAACCGGTTCACCCAGAACAGCTTTTCTGATGTTTCCCGGTACCGTCATATTCATAACCATGATAGGTTTGTTATCTTCCTTGGCAAGGGCAATTCCAGCCGCATCCATAACCCGAAGGCCCTGGTTCAGGACCTGATCATAGCTCAGTTTATCATATTTCAGTGCATCTGAAAATTTTACCGGATCTTTGTCATAAACACCATCTACTTTCGTTGCCTTTATGATCACATCCGCATCTATCTCCAGTGCCCTGAGGACACCTGCAGAATCGGTGGTAAAGTATGGATTTCCGGTGCCCGCTGCAAATATCACCGCCCGTCCCTTTTCAAGGTGCCTGGTCGCCCGTCTGCGAATGTAGGGTTCACATACTGACTGCATGGGGATTGCAGACTGAACACGCGTATCCACACCGTTTCTCTCGAGAGCATCCTGCAGGGCCAGGCTGTTCATTACGGTTCCAAGCATTCCCATGTTGTCCGCCGTTGTCCGATCCATGCCCTTACTGGCCCCGGCAACACCTCTGAAGATATTTCCGGCACCGATAACCAGCCCGGTCTCAACGCCCAGTTCGACAATTTCTTTTATTTCGGAAGCAACAAAATCAAGGACACCGGTATTGATACCGTATGCATCCTCACCCATCAGGGCTTCCCCACTCAGTTTCAGCAAAATTCGCTTGAATTTGATCTGCATAAAAACGCTCCTGGAGAAAAGTTGACACCTCTGTCGCTCCCTGCCCTTTATCAGCAGAGAACACGCTGCCGGGTTACCTAAAGATAGCCCGGCTTGGAAGCAAACTAACGACTACTCAACGCCAATCTGGAAACGGGCGAACCTTCTTATGGAGATATTCTCACCCATTTTGCCGATGCAGTCGGTGAGTAAATCCTGTATGGAAAGATCTGGATTTTTGACATATTTCTGCTCAAGCAGACAAATTTCCGCCAAGTATTTTTCAACCTTTCCTGATACAATTTTTTCTACAATATTCTCAGGTTTACCCGATTCCAAAGCCTGTTGTACATAAATATCTTTTTCTCTGGCAAGGATATCCGCCGGAACACCTTCACGGTCAACCGATACTGGACTTGAAGCAGCAATATGCATACCGAGATCGCGGGCAAGTTCCCTGAACTGGTCAGTCTTGGCAACAAAGTCGGTCTCGCAGTTGAGTTCGATCATTACACCCAGTTTTCCACCTGCATGGATATAGGTTTCAACAACACCCTCACTGGTAGCCCGACCTGCTCTTTTAGCAGCAACAGCCAATCCTTTTTTCCGCAAGAGATCGACCGCTTTTTCCATATCACCTTCGGTCTCACCAAGGGCTTTCTTACAATCCATCATACCTGCACTTGTCTTATCGCGCAATTCCTTGACCATTTGGCTGGTAATCTTCATGGTACGCCTCCATTAAACAACGTATCGTTACGTTTATCAGTGTATCTTAGTATATAGAATACGGTTTACTAACCGCTCTCAAAACCATGCTATCAATTTTGACTCAATCCGTGAAATAGTAATACAGACAGATTGAGGAGTTGAATAGCGAAAAGGGGCTGTCCGAAGACCGCCCCTCATATATTACAAGCACCAGGTGTTTGGACCCGGCGGCATCTGGTGACGTTTACTCTGCTGGTTTTTCTTCGGCAGGAGCGGCAGGAGGCTCTGGGGCCTCTTTCTCCTCAACCTTTTTCAACTCAACTGGTTTTTCTTCGGCAGCAGGCTCCGGGGCCTCTTTCTCCTCAACCTTCTCCAACTCTTCACTAGTGTCGGCCATGACCGCTTCAAGGGCTTCCTCTGAAGCGTTAGCACCATCACGCTCAGCCTGCCCCTTCAATACGGATTCAGCAACGTAGTGAGCGATGAGCCTGATAGACTTAATGGCATCATCATTGCCGGGAATCAAATAGTCGATTCCATCAGGGTCGCAGTTTGTATCAGTGATAGCAATTACCGGAATCCGCAGTTTGCGAGATTCATTGACGGCAATAGACTCTTTTTTCGGGTCTACAACAAAGACGACAGATGGCAGTGCACGCATATCTTTAATACCGCCAACATTTCTTTCCAGCTTGACACGTTCTTTCTCCATCAGCAGGATCTCTTTTTTGGGAAACCTGTTGATAGAACCGTCTTCCTGCATTGACTCTATTGACTTGAGTCTCTCAACACTGGTCTTAATCGTCTGGAAGTTGGTCATCATACCTCCCAGCCAACGATGATCAACGTAGTGCATCTCACAGCGCCGGGCTTCCTCACGGATAATGGCCTGAGCCTGGCGTTTAGTCCCGACAAAAAGGATCGACCCTCCTCCGGCGATTTCCTGGCTGATGAAATCACAGGCTTTGTCAAACATACGCCTGGTGAGGTCGAGATTTATAATGTAGATTCCGTTACGTGGGCCGTAGATGTACGGCTTCATTTTCGGATTCCAACGCCGGGTCTGATGTCCAAAATGCAGACCGGCCTGCAACATTTCTTTTACTGTAGCGTTCGCCATAACTTCCTCCAGTTCCTGGTTTTTCCTCCATCCCCATGTGATCAGCCTGATTTGCGTTCAGTATCAGCCTGACACCAGTATGTTCGGAGATGTGTGTTTTAGTTATTACAAAAATTACGCTGCTATAATGCGCGCAAAACATTTATATTTAACATGCACAACAAGGTTTTGCAAGCTTGCTGTCCCTCAATACACAGCTCATCTATCATTTTTTTACCAGCGAAGTGTTGCCGCCAAACAATAATTTCAACCAGTCGAAGCCGAACTTGAGCAATTCACTGTCATCTCTGGCAATTCTGCGTTTAACATCGCGATCAAGTCTGAACTGGTCGAGCAATTTATGGGTATCACAAAATTGACGAAATCCATCAATGTTGTAGCAGACAAGAAAGGCCAGTTGCTGTTTCTCCCCGCCAACCCCCTCACCTTTCCAGGGATTTGAAGCGAAAAGTGTATCCACTTCCGACCATAAATCGTTCATCAGATTATAATCCTCGAGCCGCTGGTTTCTAACCCACTGTTTAACGGTAAATATATGGTCTTCCTGATGCCCAAAACAATACGAATGGTTTGTCAGAAAATAGAATTCATCGGGACGTTTCACCGACACTGACCTGTCAACTGCACGTTCAAGAGGATAAGTTCTGCAGGCAGTCGGCCTGTCTTTATACACCGTACACCCAGTTTCCCGAAGAAACGGACACGCTTTTTTGTCACTGCCGAAATCAGCCAGCCTCAGTTGAAGCGTGGGAAAGTAGGGATTTCCGCCTTTCTTCATACCGGTATGGTTACGTACAAACGTTTCTGAGTCTATTTTCAGCGCACGCTTAAGGCGGATGATGTCATAAGGATAGAGATCTAAATCAACATTCTGACAGCAGACCGTAAAACACGATACACCCGGATGACAACAGAAGGTAAATCCTGTCTCATCCAAGGGGACCATACCCTCTGGAAATTTCTTTTCTGAGGTCATGACAGCTCCCGGGTAAACAAAAAAAAAGCTGACAAGGACACAAAATCCAGGTCAGCTTATATTCTTTCAGGTGAGCGAGATCAGCTTTCGTCAGCCTCTGTCTCGTCTCCCAGATCTTCTTCGTATCCAACCAGCTCGATAATTGCCATTGCCGCTGCATCGCCTTTGCGAATACCGGTCTTGACAATTCTCGTGTAGCCGCCGTTGCGTTCTGCGAACTGTTCTTGGATCTCATCAAACAGTTTGGCAACGACGTCTTTCTTACGGATATAACTCATAGCCTGGCGCCGTGCATGCAAATCTCCACGTTTTGCCAGAGTTATCATTTTCTCAGCAATCGGCCGCAATTCTTTTGCCTTCTGCTCTGTTGTAACGATTCGTTCATGCTCGAACAGAGACGTTACCATATTCCTGAACATCGCTTCTCTGTGTGAACTCGTACGGCCTAGCTTTCTGCCGGATTTTCCGTGTCTCATGGGTCTTCCCTCAACTGATAACCGTGCAGTACCTTAAAACCTGGTATCTGACTTTAACTATTACAAGAAGTAATTATATCGATCTGCGGATTACTCTTTTACTTTTTCTGGTATTTCTGGTCGAATCCAGCCCTCGAACTTCATTCCAAGGGTAAGATCCATTTCAGAAAGTAATGCCTTGATCTCATTAAGAGATTTACGACCAAAGTTTTTCGTTTTCAACATTTCCTGGTCTGATCTCTGGGCAAGATCTCCGATGAAATAAATCTCAGCATTCTTTAAACAGTTCGCTGAGCGTACAGACAATTCGAGATCCTCGACCGGTTTGTCAAGATATGGATTGAGAGGAACAGCATTTTCCTCATCCTCCGCTTCTTTCTCCGGCTCAGCATCTTCCTCATTGAAATTGATAAACATCGTCATCTGGTCCTTGAGGATCTTTCCGGCAAAAGCGAGCGCATCTTCCGGCCGCACACTGCCATCTGTTTCGATCTCAAGTGTAAGCTTGTCATAATCGGTCTGCTGCCCAACACGAGCCTGTGATACAATATACTGAATCCGTTTGACCGGAGAGAAAATCGTATCAATAGGTATCTGCCCAATTGACAACTCTTCCTTTTCCTGACGTTCAGCAGGTTGATATCCTTTTCCCCACTCAACGGTCATTTCAGCTTTGAATTCTGTACCACTGGTCAGGGTACAGATAACCTGATCAGGGTTCATTATCTCAACATATGCAGATGGAGTTATGTCACCGGCCGTCACCTCAGCGGGTCCTTTTTTCTCTACCACGATACGCTGTGATTCTTCGCAATTAAGCTTTAACCGTACCTGCTTGATGTTGAGAATAATTTCACTGACATCTTCCTTCACATCCTTCAGTGTTGTGAACTCGTGCAGCGCACCCTCTATCTTCACAGTAGTAATTGCTGCACCCTGGATTGAAGAGAGCATAATTCTTCTAAGTGAGTTACCGATGGTGGTGGCAAATCCCCGCTCAAGAGGCTGACAGACAATTTTTGCGTAAGCATTTGTATGCTTACCTTTGTCTACCTCAAGTTTATCAGGCTTAATAAGCTCGTGCCAGTTCCGGTAAAAAGGTATGTTTTCGTCGGCAACTTGAGTCATATAATCCCTTTTTAGTTTTTTTTTAAAAAGCGAAAACCTTTAAGCTAAATTCCCTTCACTATTCCTATTTCTCAAAGAACCAAAGGAGTTTTCTTAAAGGTACATAAATTAAATGGTTAAGACCCGCTGAACGAGGGTCTCCTCTTTCAGCAGGTCTACCATATGAACTATCAGACGTTACTTGGAGTAAAGCTCTACGATCAGCTGCTCCTGGATAGGCATCGTCAATTCTTCACGGTTTGGCAGGGCCTTGACGGTCGCTTTATAACTGTCCTTGGTAAGCTCAAGCCAGCTGGGAACTCCGCGCCGCTCCACCGCTTCCAGACTTTCATTAATCATGGTGCTAGCGCGACTCTTTTCCTTCACGGTAACTTCATCACCGACTGACACCAGAAAAGAAGGGACATTTACCTTTTTGCCGTTAACAAGAATATGCTTGTGCCTGACCATTTGACGTGCTTGATTTCTCGAGGAAGCAAATCCCATTCTGAACACTGCATTGTCAAGCCGCCTCTCAAGAAGAATGAGCAGGTTTTCACCAGTGACGCCCTTCTGCCGATCGGCTTTTGCAAAATTTTGTCTGAAAGGTCCTTCAAGCATTCCGTACATGCTTTTGACCTTCTGTTTTTCTCTTAACTGTCCTGCGTAATCGGATTGTTTCCTGAATCGGGCCTGACCATGCTGGCCTGGCGCGAATGCTCTTCTTTCAAAAGCGCATTTATCAGAATAACAGCGATCACCTTTAAGGAACATTTTAATTCCTTCTCGTCTGCAGCGACGACACGCTGCATCAGTATATCTAGCCAACTTAAGCCTCCGTTGATTAACCTTCTATGCTTTGCAGGAAAACTCCGACCGTTTATACACGACGGCGCTTTGGAGGTTTACATCCGTTATGTGGAACCGGCGTAACATCGCAGATACGTGTTACTTCCAGCCCGGTACTGACAAGCGCCCGCAGGGCGGCTTCCCTTCCGGGTCCAGGACCTTTTACCTTGACTTCTACTTTCCGCATGCCCTGGTCTGTAGCTTTCTTGGACGCATCGGCCACTGCGTTCTGGGCGGCGAAAGGCGTGCTTTTACGAGATCCTTTAAAGCCGAGCACTCCGGAACTGCACCAGGAAATCACATTTCCCTGCTTGTCCGAAATGGTGACAATTGTATTGTTGAAGGTAGAGTAGATAAATACGATACCTTCCGGGACATTCTTTTTAACCTTCCTCTTAGACCGTGCTTCAGTCTTTTTTACAGCTGCCATATCGTTACCTTATTATCGTTATTTTCGGCGTGCGGCTCCGCGGCGAGGTCCCTTTCTGGTCCTAGCGTTGGTTTTCGTTTTCTGGCCTCTACATGGAAGCCCCATGCGATGGCGTCGTCCACGGTAAGTGCCCAAATCCATCAATCGCTTAATATCCATTGATACTTCACGTCGACGGTCACCCTCTACAATGAAATCACTCTCAATAACCTTACGGATACGGGTTACGTCATCACCGCTGAGGTCATCGCTGTTCATGGTATGGGGAAGATCTACAGTATCAAGAATCTTCCGTGCAGATGCCAGGCCAATGCCGTGAATATACGTCATTGCCCGATCCATATGCTTGTTTCTAGGAAGGTCAACTCCTGCTATACGTGCCAAGGTGTTTCTCCTTTAACAATTATTGGCGGTTATGAAACCGCTATCCCTGTCTTTGTTTATGTTTTTTTACTTTGCAGGACACACGGACAACGCCATTGCGCTTGTATACTTTGCAGTCACTGCACATTTTTTTCACAGATGATCGTACTTTCATGGTGCAACCTCTATTTGTTCCTTTTGGCGTTTTTTGCCCTGAACGTCACCCTGCCACGTGTCAGATCATACGGTGAAAGTTCAATTGTTACACGATCACCTGGTAGAATTTTGATGAAATGCATTCTCATCTTACCGGAAATATGAGCAAGTACTTTGTGCCCGTTGTCCAACTCAACTCTGAACATAGCGTTTGGCAGGGGTTCAATAATTGTCCCCTCTACTTCTATTGCTTCTTCCTTTGCCATAGTGATCCTGGTAGTCAGTAAATGTCCAAAAACGGAGAATTATAATACATCTGCTCACAAAAGAGAAGTATTTTTTTCTCCCCCTTAAATATTTGCACGGGAACTGAGAACCAGTGGTCCATCAGCCGTTACCGCAACCGAGTGCTCAAAGTGCGCTGAAGGTTTACGGTCATCCGTTACCACTGTCCAGCCGTCACGTAAAACTTTCACCTTGTGGGTACCTGCATTGACCATCGGTTCGATGGCTAATACCATCCCTTCAATGAGTCTCGGTGATGCCTCATCCTGAACAAAATTCGGTATTTCCGGTCCCTCGTGAAGGGAGGCACCGATTCCGTGCCCGACAAACTGCCTTACGACCGAAAAACCATTTGATTCAACATACTGCTCAACAGCTGCAGAGATATCAGAAACCCTGTTCCCGACCACAACCTTCTCAATGGCCCGGTCAAGAGATTCCTGTGTCACCTGCAGCAATTTGCTCTTGGTGCCGTCAATTTTGCCAACAGCTATCGTTATCGCAGAATCACCATAATAACCGTTGAAAAGCGTACCGAAATCAACTGAAATGATATCGCCCTTTTTCAGTTTTCGCTTGCGAGACGGTATGCCGTGAACGACCTCTTCATTGACTGAGACGCAGAGACTTCCGGGAAAACCCCGATAGCCTTTGAACGCGGGAACCGCATTTCTCTTATGGCATAACTCTTCGGCCTGGCAATCAAGCTCGTAGGTTGTAACACCTGGTTCAACGATTTTCTGCAGCATAACCAGGACTTCAGCAACAATCTGGTTGGCCTCCCGCATGATTTTGATCTCATCAGGGCTTTTCACCATGATTGATTTCCCACCAGAATTATTTGCAGAACCATACATGATTATCTTCTGCCCTTAATTCTCCCCTGTTTCATGAAACCTTCATAGTTTCTCATCACCAGGTGAGATTCAATCTGGGAAATTGTATCAATGGCCACACCAACGATAATAAGCAACGCAGTTCCGCCAAAATAGAATGGCAGGTTCAACTTGGAGATCAGAATTGTTGGCAGTACGCATACCGCACTGAGATATATGGCTCCGATAACAGTAAGGCGAGTCAAAGCTTTATCAATAAATTCTGCAGTTTTCTTGCCTGGACGAATTCCCGGAATAAAACCGCCGTTTTTCCTGAGGTTCTCGGCAACGTCATCGGGCTTGAATTGAACCGCTGCATAAAAGAAGCAGAAGAAAACGATCATACCAATGAAACAGATATAGTAATAAACGGTGCCCGGCGACATTGCCGCTGAGACACGCTGAACCCAGTCAATCTGGATGAAACTGCCAATGGTTGCTGGAAACATCATTATTGACGAGGCAAAGATAGGTGGTATGACACCTGAAACATTTATTTTCAATGGCAAATGGGAACTTTGACCACCATAAACCCGACGACCGACAACCCGCTTTGCATATTGGATCGGAATCCTTCTCTGAGCAGTTTCAAAGAAAACAATAGTACCGATAATTCCAAGCATCAGGAGAATAATGAATGGTACAAAGAAGATCTGAATCTCACCCGCTTTAACAAGTTCTATTGAATTAACCAGTGCCGAAGGACCACGAGCAACAATACCTGCAAAAATGATCAGCGAAATACCATTGCCGACTCCACGCTCTGTCATCTGCTCACCAAGCCACATGATGAATGCGGTGCCTGAGGTCAGGGTGATCATGGTCATCAGCTTAAACTCGATACCAGGGGCCAGAACAATCATTTCTCCAGACGGTCCGCTCATCCCCTCCAGTCCTGCAGCGATAAATGATCCCTGAATGACACTTAACACCACTGTTCCGTAACGCGTGTACTGGGTTATTTTTCGCTGCCCCGATTCTCCCTCTTTTTTCAGGGATTCGAGTTGTGGAATGACAACGGTCAGCAGTTGCATGATAATCGAAGCACTGATGTATGGCATAATGCCAAGTGCGAAGATCGAAAAATTCTCAAGCGCACCGCCGGAGAACAGGTTGAACATTCCGAACAGTGTACCGGCATTTTGCTGAAAAAATGCAGTGAGTGCATCCCCGTTTATTCCCGGCGTCGGCACCTGAACACCCATGCGGTAGACAGCAAGCATGATAATGGTGAACAGAAGCCGTTTTCTTAATTCAGGAATTTGTGCTGCGCTTTGTAGTCCGCTCATGTAAGTGATCCTGCCTCAAATCCCGGTAAACGATAAAAATGGCAGACTGAAGGTTCAGCCTGCCATTTCATCTACCATGTATGGAGTTCTGTTACTCGACTTTAGCGTCGTCAGAAATTACACTGCCACCCGCCTTCTCAATAAGTTCCTTCGCCTGCCCGCTTACTTTATCAACATTAACCGTAAGGGCCTTATTCAATTCACCATTGGCGAGTACCTTAACCAGTTGTCCGGCTTTGACCACTCCGGCCTGGACAAGTACGTCCACGTTAATTTCCTGACCAGCTTCAAAGGCTTCCAGCTGACTCAGACTAACGAGCGTGTATATTTTTTTAAATTTGTTGTGAAAGCCCCGTTTGGGAAGACGTCTCTGAAGCGGCATCTGGCCACCCTCAAAACCTGGCTTACTTTTATAACCGGAGCGTGACCGTGCACCCTTGTGCCCACGCCCTGCAGTTTTACCATGTCCCGTTCCGGGACCTCGGCCAACACGTTTCCGCTCTCTATTTGATCCCTTCTGCGGTGAAAGGTTTCCAAGAGTAATCATTTAAACCTCCTCTACCCGAACAAGATGCTGAACCTTGGCAAGCATGCCTCTGATTTCGGGGGTATCTTTACGCGTTACCGTTTTTTGCATTTTAGTAAGCCCAAGACCGGTCAGCGTGGCACGTATTTTCTCTGTGCTCCCGATTCCACTCTTAACCTGGGTAAATGTAATTGTCTCAGCCATGTAACTACACCATATAAATTCTATAATTTTATGAGCAAGCGCTCAATCTATACATACGTTAATTAAGTAGTTATCTCTTCAACCGTCTTGCCTCGAGACTCAGCAATTCTCTGAGCTGTCCTCAGTGAATTCAGTCCGCTAATGGTCGCTTTAACCATATTGTGCGGATTGTGTGAACCAAGACATTTCGTAAGGATATTGTGGACGCCAGCAGCCTCAAGTACCGCTCTTACCGGTCCGCCGGCAATAAGGCCAGTACCCGCAGAAGCAGGTTTGAGCAGAACACGTCCAGCACCGTATTTACCGATAACCTCATGCGGAATGGAGATATCTGTAAGTGATACAGCGTGCATTTCCCTGCGTGCTTTTTCAATTCCTTTGCGAATTGCTTCAGGAACCTGGTTAGCTTTTCCCAGCGCGTATCCTACCTTACCTTTTCCATCACCGACAACGACAATTGCACTGAAGCTGAAGCGACGACCACCTTTGACAACCTTAGCAACTCTATTGATATAAACGATTTTTTCAATAAGTTCCTCAGTTGCCTCACTTTTGGAACGCTTAAACTCAGACAAGGGACACCCCCATAATATAATTCAAATTAAAATTCCAGCCCGCCTTCGCGAGCTCCATCTGAAAGAGACTTGACACGTCCCTGGTAAATAAAACCGCCGCGATCAAAAACTACTTTACTGATACCAGCCTTTTGGGCACGCTCAGCTATGATGACGCCAACCTGCTTGGCAGATACGGCCTTACCTTTTTCCTCACCTTTCTCAAACGCTTTATCGACCGTAGACATGGAAACCAGCGTTTTACCAGTAGTATCGTCTATGATCTGAGCATAGATATGTTTACTGGATTTGAATACCCTCAGTCGGGGTTGTTCGCCGGTTCCAGAAATTTTTTTACGAATTCGCCGAACTCTCTTATTCCTTGCAACGGTTCTTGGATTTGTTTTTGCCATTGTTTCTTCTCAATAAGTGAAAATAAAGTTGATTAACCAATATTTTATAAATTACACCGCAGCGCCTGACTTACCAACTTTACGTACAATGTGCTCATCTTCGTATCGAATTCCCTTACCTTTATATGGTTCGGGTTTTCGGATAGAGCGAATCTGCGATGCTGTCATTCCAAGAATTTCTTTATCAATTGATTCAAGGATGATTTTGTTGTTTTCCACAGCACCTGAGACCAGCTCAGGCAGGCTGAAGTCAACAGGGTTCGAATAGCCAACACTCAGTGTCAGTTTTTTACCTTGAACATTGGCGCGATACCCAACACCCTCAATAACGAGAACTTTTTTAAACCCCTGGTCAACACCGACAACCATATTGTTAACCAGTGAACGCATCAGCCCTCGAAACGCATTTATTTTTTTGTCGTTCTCACCACCTGTTACCAGAATCTCCCCATCTTTCAGTTCAACACTGATTCCGGGATGAATGGTACGGTTCAAAGAACCTTTGCTTCCGGAAACCGAGATATCCTGACCTTTAATTTCAATCTTGATACCAGTGGGCACCGGGATAGGCATTTTTCCAATTCGAGACATTTTTTCCTCCGTTACGTGCCGGTGTTACCACACTTCACAAAGTATCTCGCCACCGGTATTCTGCTGGCGAGCAACACGATCGGCAACAATACCTTTTGACGTTGATACAATAGCGACTCCAAGACCGTTGAGCACCCTTGGAATAGCTCCGGCTTTGGCATATTGCCTCAGGCCGGGTTTGCTCACCCGTTTTATGCCTGTGATTACCGGCTCACCATTCGGTCCATATTTAAGGTCTATGGTCAAGGTTCCCTGGGTTCCCTCGTCGCTTATAGCATAGCCAACGATATAGCCCTCATCCTGCAGGACCTTAGCCACATTAACCTTCACATTGGATTTCGGCATTTCTACCGAATCGAATTTAGCCATTACTGCATTTCGTATCCTGGTCAGCATGTCTGCCAGGGGATCGCTCATTGACATAGCGAACACTCCTTACTTGTATAAACGGATTGACGTTACCAGCTGAAGCTATCCTGCTACCAGCTTGATTTAGTCACTCCTGTTATTTCGCCGCTTGACGCCAGCTTTCTGAAACAGATTCGACAAACCCCAAACTTCCTTATGAACGATCGTGGACGTCCACATAGTGGGCATCGATTATATTTTCGAACCTTAAATTTCGGTTCTCTCTGCGCCCGAGCAATAATTGATTTCTTAGCCAAACCAGCCTCCAATAGATCTATCTATAATAATTTAATAATTATTTTTTAAACGGCATTCCCATCAATCTCAACAGAGCCAACCCTTCACCATTGGTTGGAGCGGATGTTACGATAGTGATGTTAAGACCTTTGATTTTATCGATCCTATCGTAGTCGATTTCAGGAAATACAATTTGTTCCTTAACTCCGAGAGAATAATTTCCACGACCGTCAAACCATTTGGGTGACATTCCTCTGAAATCTCTTACCCGCGGCAATGCAATGTTGACGAGTTTACTCAGGAACGCATACATCCTGTCCCCACGAAGAGTGACACGACAGCCAATCGGCATCCCCTCCCTCAGCTTGAAGGTCGCAATCGACTTCTTCGCTTTGGTGACAACCGCCTTCTGCCCCGCAATTCTGGTTAATTCATCAACTGCGCCATCTATGATTTTTGGATTCTGAACCGCTTCTCCAAGACCCATGTTAAGGACAATCTTCTCAAGCTTGGGTACCTGCATGATATTGGTATAACCAAACTCCTCTTTCAATGCAGGAACACATTCGTTGTAGTAATAGTCTTTAAGTGCACCCATTTATAACTCCTGATATAAGTCTTCTTCGTGACCTATTATTTGTTCTCAATTGACTCGCCGCATTTCTTACAGAAACGGACTTTTGTACCATCATCAAGAAGCTTTCTGCCAACTCGACCGGTTTGTGTACACTCTGGACAGATCAGCTGGAGATTGGACACATGAATGGAGGCTTCCCTTTCAACAATCTGTCCCTGCTGATTCATTTCACGGGGTTTGGTGTGGCGCTTTATCATATTAATGCGCTCAACCGTTGCCTTGCTTTCAGCAGGAAAGACTTTGAGCACCTTCCCAACTCTGCCCTTATCCTTTCCAGCAATAACTTCAACCTGATCGTCTGCTTTAAGGTATGTTCTACCCTGTTTCATCTTAGTACCTATTTTTACTATGCTGATAGTCAGCGATATGCGAATTGTTATAGAACCTCAGGGGCAAGAGATATAATCTTCATAAACCCTTGATTCCTTAACTCACGGGCAACCGGTCCGAAAATACGGGTACCGATCGGCTCACCTGCCTGAGAGAGAAGGACAGCAGCATTCTCGTCAAACTTCACCCAGGTATCATCCATTCTTTTCATTGCCTTAGCGGTTCTGACGATGACGGCTGTCATTACCTCACCCTTTTTCACCTTGGCGTGGGGAATAGCTTCCTTCACCGTTACGACGATTACATCGCCAATCCCGGCATATCTCTTTTTGGTGCCGCCAAGAACCCTGATACAGAGCACTTTTCTTGCTCCGGAGTTATCAGCAACATTCAGCATTGTTTCTGTTTGTATCATAGTGTCACCTGATTCTACATCAGCCTGGACAAGTACATTGAGTACTGTCTGGAACAGTTAGTGCTATACAGCCTGCTCAAGTATAGATTTGATCCGCCAACGCTTCTTTTTACTTAAAGGGCGGCATTCTTCAATAAGAACGACATCGCCGATATTGCATTGGTTCTGCGGATCATCTGCGAGGTACTTGACACTGGTCTTCACATATTTGCCATAGAGTTTATGACGGAATTTGCGCTCGACCCGGACAACTACACTCTTCTCCATCCTGTTGCTGACAACAGAACCCGTCCTTGTTTTTCTTGATATTTTATTTTCGCTCATAATGTGATTTCAAGATGTTGCAGCACGAATATTCAGCCGCTTTAAATTTTAGAAAAGTCTTAAGCCAAACCCTTTTCATTTGCAATTGTTCCCATTCGTGCAATATCTTTTTTAATTTTTTTCAGTCGCGAAGTATCCTCAAGTGGCCGGATCTTATGCTGAAACGTCAGGTTTCCATATTCTTCGCGTAATTCATTTGCTTTTTTTACCAGGTCCTCATCGGACAATTTTCGAATCTCTGCAGCTTTCATAATGTACTCCTTTTAGAAACAACTCTCGTACCAAAAGGAAGTTTAGCTCCAGCCAGGGTCAGAGCTTTTACCGCAAGCTCTTCATCAACACCGGCCAGTTCGTATAGGATTTTGCCGGGCTTGACAGGGGCTACCCAGTATTCCGGGCTACCTTTACCCTTACCCATCCTGGTCTCGGCAGGTTTTTTGGTGACAGGCTTGTCAGGAAAAACCCTGATCCAGACCTTGCCGCCACGTTTAATTTTCCTGTTAATGGCAACACGAGCAGCCTCGATTTGCTGAGCTGTCATCTTGCCGCTGGTGGTCGCTTTAAGGGCAAAATCACCAAAAGAGATGGATGAACCACGATGGGCGACCCCTCTCAATTTACCCGTAAATACCTTTCTATGTTTTACCTTCCTGGGACTTAGCATGTCTTACTCCAAATTACCTGGTCTGATATCACTCAAGAAAAAAATTAATTAATTCCTTCTTTTTCGTCGAGGACCTCGCCATTGAAAATCCATACTTTCACGCCGATAATACCGTATGTGGTATTGGCTTCAGCAAGTGCATAATCGACATCCGCTCTCAGTGTATGCAGAGGAACTCGGCCCTCCCGAACCCACTCGCAGCGTGACATCTCAGCGCCACCGAGACGACCTGAGCATGATATCTTAATACCCTGTACACCAAATCTAAGTGCCGAATTCACCGCCTTTTTCATCACACGACGAAAAGCCACCCTGCGGACAAGCTGAGAAGCAACGTTTTCAGCAACAAGCTGAGCGTCAGCTTCCGGTCGTCTGACTTCCTGAATATCAAGGGTTACCGTTCTTTTAACAAATCCCTCGAGATCCTTTTTTAATATTTCGATCTCCGCTCCTTTCTTACCAATAACAATACCGGGTCGCGCAGTGAACAGTTTCACACGCATTTTCTCACCGGTACGCTCTATGATAATCTTGGAAAGTCCAGCGTGATAGAGACGTTTCTTAAGATATTTTCGGATTTTCTGATCTTCAATAAGGTACGTAGCGTAGTCCTTATCTGCGTACCAGATCGAGTCCCAAGTACGGGTTATATTAAGTCTTAGTCCTAATGGATTAACCTTCTGGCCCAAAACAATCCTCCAACTGAGTAGGTGGTTTAATAATTTACCGATACGGTAAATTCAACGTCAGACCCGATGAACTTAACTTTCATCGAGGATTACAGTTATATGGCTGGTTCGCTTAATGATTCCGGTCGCCCTGCCCATTGCACGGGGCCGGATTCGCTTCAGTGAAGGACCGCCATCGATGAAGATTTTCTTCACAAACAAATTGTCAACATCAACCTGATCATCCTGGGTTGCGTTCGCAACTGCAGACTCAATCACCTGTCTCAGGATTGCTGCAGCTTTCTTGGGCATGAATTTAAGCGTTGTTATCGCCTTATCAACATCCATTCCCCGAACCACATCCGCAACCAGTCTTGCCTTCTGCGGTGATACACGGATATATTTTCCTACGGCTCGTGCTTTCATCTTGTGTACTCCCAATACGTCCTGTCAAAATGCAGGTTCTTTACTTATTCCGATCCGACGTGTGTCCATAATATGTTCGAGTGTGAGAGAACTCACCAAGTTTGTGTCCAACCATATTTTCAGAAACGAATACGGGGATAAACTTCCTTCCGTTATGAACCGCGAAGGTCAAACCAACCATCTCCGGACTGATGTCTGATCTCCGTGACCAGGTCTTGATCACTTTCCGAGAACCGGATTCGATGGCTCTATCAACTTTCTTCATCAGATGATCGTCGATGAAAGGTCCTTTTTTTATTGAACGAGACATTGCCTACTCCTTTTTATGATCTCCGTTTGACAATCATCCTGTCAGACGCTTTCTTATTCCTGGTTTTATAGCCTTTCGTCGGCTTGCCCCATGGAGTGCATGGATGACGACCACCGGAACTTTTACCTTCACCACCACCCATTGGATGATCCACCGGGTTCATGGCAACGCCTCGAACATGAGGTCTTTTACCGAGCCAGCGGGTACGACCGGCTTTTCCGAGTTTTCTGCTCTCATACTCCCGGTTACCGACCTGTCCGATGCAGGCACGACATAGATTGTTAAATTTTCGTACCTCACCAGAAGGCAGTCTGACGAGAACGTAGCTCCCCTCTTTTGCCATTAATTGAGCTGAGGCACCGGCACTGCGGACAAGCTGTCCACCTTTACCGATCTTCATTTCAATATTATGGATAATAGTACCTAGAGGTATGTTCACCAATGGCAGACAATTGCCTGGCTGGATATCTGCTTTTTCACCTGCAACGACCATGTCGCCAACTGCAATACCATCTGGAGCGAGTATATAGGTCTTCTCTCCATCAAGGTAGCTGAGCAGCGCAATATTGGCAGATCTGTTCGGGTCATACTCTATCGAAATAACTTTAGCGGCGATTTCTGTCTTGTTTCGCTTAAAGTCAATAATACGATATTTTCTCTTATGACCGCCGCCAATATGTCGTGCGGTAATTCGGCCGTAATTATTACGTCCGCCGCTCTTTGACAGGCTGCTGACCAGACTTTTTTCAGGTCCAATTGTGGACAAGTCCGGATTCTTGGTAGACACGTGGTGGCGTTTACCGGCTGATGTTGGTTTATATGTCTTTATAGCCATGATTTCCCAATCGCTCCATCATCTTTGAGTGGACAATCTTTTTTCAGTTTCGCTCTGAACCGACACTGTCGCATATTGTTATAGTTCATCAACAAAGTTGATTTCACCTTCCGACAGTGTGACATAGGCTTTTTTCCAATTATTGGTAAAACCGATATGACGTCCTACTCTCTTCTGTTTTCCGTGCATGGACGCTGTCTGAACGTTTTTCACCTTGACGTTGAACATCTTTTCAACGGCTTGCTTGATCTCAATCTTGTTGGCACCAGGATGAACCTTGAAAACAATTTTGTTATCAATCTCCTGCTGCAAACTCGCCTTTTCTGTGAGGCATGGCCCCTTCAATATTTCATAGATATTTTTCATGCCGAAAACCTCTCTTCAAGGCTTGTAAGTGCAGGCTGAAGGAGCACAAGCTTGTTGTGCAGGAGAATATCATAGACATTCAATCCTTCGGGGTTCAAGACCTTAAATCCATTGACATTCCTGGATGATTTCGTCAGGTTCTCGTTTGTTTCTTCGGTGACGATCAAGGCTGTATCGAGATCAAGGGTATTCATCACGGTAACGAAATCCCTGGTTTTGATCTGATCCATCGTGAAATCATCGAGAACAATGAGATTACCTTCCTGAAGTCGTGCTGACATGGCCATTGCAACTGCCTGTTTCTTCACTTTGCGGTTAAGCTTAAAGCTATAATCGCGCGGCTTCGGACCAAAGGCAACTCCGCCGCCTCTCCAGATCGGCGAACGCCTGGACCCTGCTCGTGCACGACCAGTGCCTTTCTGGCGCCATGGTTTTGCACCGCTTCCTCTCACTTCACTGCGATTTTTGGTACAAGCTGTCCCTGCTCTTTTGGCGGCTCGCTGCATACGAACCACATCGTGAAGCAGATAACCTTTGACCTCAAGATTAAAAATCTGGTCATTCAGCTCGATCTCGCCAACCTTCTCGTTCTTTATATTTTTTACTTCTACAGTTGACATTATGCTCTCCTTGAACCGGTCTAATTTGACACGTTATTTCGAAAAAATCTTCAACAGACCGTTCTTGGCTCCAGGCACAGAACCCTTCAGCAGGACGACATTCTCATCAGAACGGACGTCAACTACGGTCGTATTCTTTTTCAGAACCGTGTCGTTACCCATTCGTCCCGGCATCTTCTTTCCTTTTACAACTCTCGCAGGCCAGGCACTACACCCGATGGAACCAGGAGCTCGATGAAATCCGGAACCATGGGAAGCACCGCCGCCCTTGAACCCGTAACGCTTAATAACACCCTGAAATCCCTTGCCCTTGCTGATCCCCTGAACGTCTACAAGATCACCAGCCTTCAGTACGGTGTCTGCAGACAGTTCCTGACCAACCTCGAACTCCTCAGGTGTTTCGACCCAGAACTCCCGGACGTAATAAAAACAAGTGTCCCCGGCTTTTTTGAAATGACCTGCCATCGGTTTCGTAACCTTTGCCAGTTTTTTCTCGGCAAAACCTACCTGGATAGCATTATAACCGTCTGTTGCCACTGTCTTAACCTGCACAACAGTGCAGGGTCCAGTTTCTACGACCGTTACAGGGATAGCAATACCCATTTCGTCGTATACGCGGGTCATCCCTAACTTTTTACCTAATATACCCATTGTCTTTGGCATAATCGTACCCGATGCTTCAATTTACTCTTCGTTTACTGCACGCTATGGCAGTTTAATCTCAACATCTACACCAGCTGAGAGCTCCAGTTTCATGAGCAGATCAATTGTCTGCTGTGTCGGCTCGAGAATATCAAGGAGCCTGCGATGAGTTCTCATCTCAAACTGTTCACGAGACTTCTTGTCAACATGCGGAGAACGAAGAACACAATACTTGTTCACCGTCGTCGGCAGTGGGATCGGGCCGGCAACGGCAGATCCTGTTCGACGAGCAGTATCAACGATCTCATGTGTAGACTGGTCTAGTAATTTGTGATCATACGCCTTCAGGCGAATGCGGATTTTCTCTGTAGGTATCATATATCCAAACCTTTTTACGCTACGATTTCACTGATAACACCAGCACCAACAGTCCGCCCACCCTCTCGAATCGCAAAGCGAAGACCTATGTCCATCGCGATCGGGGTGATCAATTCGGCTTCTATCGATATATTATCTCCAGGCATTACCATCTCTACACCCTCCGTCAACGTTACCACGCCGGTAACATCGGTGGTGCGGAAATAAAACTGCGGACGATAGCCATTGAAAAACGGCGTATGTCGTCCACCCTCATCCTTGCTCAGGATGTAACACTCGGCCTTGAACTTGGTGTGCGGGGTAATGGAACCGGCTGCTGCCAGAACCTGACCACGCTCTACTTCATCACGCTTGGTGCCGCGCAGAAGGGCACCGATGTTGTCGCCTGCCTGACCCTGGTCAAGAAGCTTACGAAACATCTCAACGCCGGTAACAACGGTCTTCTGGGTCTCGCGAATTCCGACAATCTCAATCTCGTCGCCAACATGGACGACACCACGCTCTACACGACCGGTCGCCACCGTTCCTCGACCGGATATTGAAAACACATCCTCTACAGGCATCAGAAACGGCTGGTCCACGTCACGCTCCGGCTCTGGTATATAGCTGTCGATTGCTTCCATCAGCTCCCAGATGCACTTGGCCTTCTCTTCATCTTCCGGATTCTCAAGGGCATGAAGTGCAGAACCCTGTATAAACGGAATATCGTCTCCAGGAAATTCATACTTGTCAAGAAGCTCACGAAGCTCCATGTCTACAAGCTCGATCAGCTCTTCGTCGTCAACCATGTCACACTTGTTCAGGAAGACAACCATTGCCGGAACACCAACCTGACGAGCCAGAAGGATATGCTCTCGGGTCTGCGGCATCGCTCCATCTGTCGCAGCCACAACCAGAATTGCTCCATCCATCTGGGCAGCACCGGTAATCATGTTCTTGATATAGTCAGCATGACCGGGACAATCGACGTGAGCGTAATGACGATTAACGGTCTCGTACTCTACATGAGCTGTGGCGATGGTGATGCCACGCTCTTTCTCTTCAGGCGCCTTGTCAATTTCACTAAAATCAATAAATGTGGCTTGACCCTTTGTAGCCAATACTCGAGTAATCGCTGCCGTTAATGTTGTCTTGCCATGATCGATATGTCCAATCGTTCCCACATTAACGTGCGGCTTCGTCCTTTCAAATTTCTGCTTTGCCATCTTCTTTCCTCAATATTACTGGATCTAAATCCCTCTAATTTTATTAACTATCCTTTCTGCTTTAGCTTTCGGAACAACATCATAATTTAAAAACTGCATACTAAAGTGAGCCCTTCCCTGCGTCGCTGACCTCAGAGATGTGGAATAACCAAACATTTCTGAGAGCGGCACGTGTGCCCGTACTACCTGAATATCTTTTTCCGCCTCGACACCAGCAATCTTGGCTCTCTTACTGTTCAGGTCGGATATTGCATCCCCGACATAATCTTCCGGGGTTACAACCTCAAGATCCATTATCGGCTCAAGAAGTACCGGTTGTGCTTCTGCTGCTGTTTTCCTGATCGCCATTGAAGCCGAGACACCGAATGCCATTTCGGTTGAATCCTCGTCGTCATAAGAGCCACCGGTCAATCTTACCTTTATGTCAGTCAGCGGATAGCCGACAAGAGGTCCAGAGTCCAGTGTATCTTTAACACCTCTTTCTATAGCAGCAAGAAACTGTGACGGGATTGTGGTCTCATCAATCTCATTGCTGAATTCAAACCCGGCACCGCGCTCAAGAGGCTCAATCTGGAGAACGACATGCCCATACTGGCGAGCACCAGTTTGTTGTTCAAATCTTCCCTCACCTTTTGCCGCAGCGGTGATTGTTTCCTTATATGCGACCTGAGGTTTACCGACCTTTGCCGAAACCTTGAAATCGTTCAGCAATCGATCCACAATTATCTCCAGGTGAAGCTCTCCCATTCCTGAGATAATTGTCTGGCCCGTATCTTCATCAGTGGCTATGGTAAAGGACGGATCCTCCAGGGCAATCTTTGCGAGCGTATCGTCCAGCTTTTTTTCTTCAGCTTTATTTTTAGGCTCTATAGCAATTCCTATAACCGGTTCAGGAAAGTCCATACTTTCAAGAACCACATAATCACCGCTTTCACACAGGGTATCGCCTGTCGTTGTAAACTTCAGACCGACAATTGCGCCGATATCCCCGGCCTTAATCTCCTGAACCTCCTCACGTTTGTTGGCATGAAGCTTCAGAAGCTTGGATATCTTCTCTTTTTTCCGCTTAACCGGATTAAAGATCTTATCACCGAGCCTCAGAGCACCTGAATAAACTCTGATAAAGGCCAGGTTTTCAACGAACGAGTCACTCATCAGCTTAAAAACAAGTCCGCAGAAACGACCGCTACTCCCTGTTTTTATCTCGACACGCTCACCGTTTTTATCGAGCCCTTCAACCGTCGGTATATCAACCGGTGAGGGTAAAAAACGAATCACACTGTCAAGCAACGGCTGCACGCCTTTATTTTTAAAGGCGCTTCCACAAAGGACGGGGACAATCTCCAATTCCAATGTAGCCTTTCTCAGAGCACGGTAGATCTCTTCAACCGAAACCGGTTTATCATCAAGATATTTTTCCATGACAGCCTCATCGAAGTCGGCCAACTTCTCGAGGATTGCCATTCGTGCGGCCGTGAACTCTTCTTTGTGTTCTACAGGAATCGGTGACCTCACGACTTCCTGTCCAAGAGACTGTTCGTCAAACGTGAACATTGTCTCTTCCACGAGGTCTATGACCCCGGTAAATTCTGCTTCACTTCCAATGGGTAACTGAAGAGGCAATGGATTCGCTCCAAGCCGATCTTCTATCATCCCTACGACGCGCTTAAAATCAGCCCCAACCCGGTCCATCTTATTGACAAAGGCCAATCGCGGGATTGAGTAACTGTCAGCCTGCCTCCAGACAGTTTCCGACTGGGGTTCAACCCCTCCAACTGCGCAAAAGACAGCGACAACGCCATCCAATACCCTCAAGCATCGTTCCACCTCGACTGTAAAATCGACATGTCCGGGGGTATCAATTATATTTATCTTATGATCGTCCCAGGTGCAGGTTGTTGCTGCCGAGGTAATCGTGATCCCCCGTTCCTGCTCCTGTTCCATCCAGTCCATGACTGCGTTACCGTCATGAACCTCGCCCATCTTGTAAGAACGTCCCGAATAATAAAGAATCCGTTCTGTTGTCGTTGTCTTACCTGCGTCAATATGGGCCATAATGCCTATATTACGCACACTGGACAGTTCATTCTGGGCTGACATCAACAATCCTCAATCGCTTTATTATGCTGACCCCAGCTCCTATCTTTCCTAAAACGCCCCTTTGTTACCAGCGATAGTGGGCAAACGCTTTGTTTGCTTCTGCCATGCGATGGGTATCATCGCGCTTTTTGACTGAAGCTCCCCGCTCATTATAGGCATCAAGCAGTTCCGCCGCCAATTTTTCTGACATTGACCTACCGGAACGACTCTGAGCAAATCCAATTATCCATCTTATTGCCAGCGCATTTCTTCGCGTCTGACGAACCTCCATCGGCACCTGGTACGTCGCACCACCCACACGCCTGGATTTAACTTCAACACGTGGACGAACTTTATCCATGGCCTCTTCGAATACAGTCAGCGTCTCCTCCTCAGGTAGCTTGGTTGCAATGATGTCCATTGCATCATAGAAAATCCGCCTGGCGACGCTCTTTTTTCCCCGCTCCATCAAACTGTTGGTAAACTTCGAAACAAGCACACTTTGGAAGCGAGCATCTGGCTCAGTCGATCGTTTTTCTGCTGCTTTTCTACGTGACATTTCTTTTCTCTCCTGTATGAGCCATTATCAGGACGGTCTCTTGGCACCGTACTTCGAGCGACCTTGACGGCGATCCGAAACACCGAGGGTATCGAGCGTACCGCGAATAATATGATACCGTACACCTGGAAGATCTTTTACCCTGCCGCCACGGATCATCACGACTGAGTGCTCCTGCAGATTATGCCCGATACCTGGAATATATGAAGTAACTTCAATACCATTTGTCAACCTGACCCTTGCCACCTTCCTCAATGCTGAGTTCGGCTTTTTCGGTGTCGTTGTATATACTCTCACACACACGCCCCTCTTCTGGGGTGAACCTTTCAAGGCCGGCGTATTTGTCTTTTTGACTATTTTTTTCCTACCCTGGCGAACCAGTTGGTTAATAGTTGGCATTGCCTAGACTTCTCCTGTTCAATTAATCTTTTCGTAATCACACCGTGTCAACACAAAATAACCTCATTTACTACGGCGGAAAAAGACATATTTACATCACTGTTATTTGAGTGTCAAGATTAAAAAACATTAATCATGTTTTTTATTCCACACCAGTCTTTCTGACACTCACCTCTCGGTTCATGATTTCGGTCACGCTCTTAATGAACAAAACTTCCCTTAATACCAGTACCGGCTGAGATAAGCCGTCCCATAATGACATTCTCTTTAAGACCGGCAAGTTCATCTACCTTTCCTGCCATGGCAGCATTGGTCAGGACCTTGGTTGTCTCCTGGAAAGATGCGGCCGAAATAAAACTTTCTGTGGACAGGGACGCCTTGGTCACACCAAGGAGCAGCGGTTCTGCAACAGGCGGCTGTTTACCTTCCGCAAACAGGCGATCACGCTCATCTTCAAATGACCACCACTCGATCTGCTCTCCAATCATGAATTTGGAGTCTCCGGAAACGGTAATCATGACCCGACGCATCATCTGACGAACGATTACTTCAATGTGTTTGTCATTAATCTTTACACCCTGCAGACGATAAACCTCCTGGATTTCATTGACCAGGAATTTCGCCAGCTCCTTGACACCAAGCACTCTGAGAATATCATTTGGAACAATGGTCCCCTCCATCAGCCGCTCGCCTGCCTGCACATAATCTCCTTCATGGACGATAATATGTTTCGACTTCGGCACCAGATACTCCTGGGACTCACCGTACTCGGGTGTAACAACGACACGTCGCTTACCTTTCAGCTCCTTTCCAAAGCTGACCCGGCCGTCAATCTCTGAAATAGTAGCCGGTTCCTTTGGTTTTCGTACTTCAAAAAGCTCAGCAACACGCGGCAAACCACCGGTAATATCCTTGGTCTTTGATGTTTCCCTCGGAATCTTACCAACAATTGTTCCCGGTTCGATAACCATTCCTTCCTCAACAGAAATGATCGACCCAACGGGCAGACTGTAACGGGCTGCGATTTCGGAGTCGGGAAGCTTCAGGGTTTTCCGACCGCCCTCATCCTTGACAGAGACCCGAGGGTTCATTTGCGCACCGCCGGCAGAATGAACAATAACCTTTGAAGATTTACCGGTAACACCGTCAACCTTTTCCTGCATGGTAATGCCTTCCTGAATGTCACCGTATTTGATGATACCACCAACCTCTGCAACGATTGGAATGGTGTAGGCGTCCCAGTCTGCGAGAATCGTACCCGGTGCTGCCTCGCCGCCTTCCTTGACCAGAATCTGGGCACCGTAGTTGACCTTGAAATGCTCGCGCTCCCGGCCAAGTTCGTCCTGAACGACAATCTCGGCATTACGGTTCATGACAACCTTGACCCCTTCTGCATTTTCAACAAAGTGCAGGTTTTTAAATCCGATTGTTCCACCGCGCTGGGTGATAAGCTCTGCCTGTTCAACCGACCTGCTGGCGGTACCACCGATATGGAAGGTACGCATGGTAAGCTGTGTCCCGGGCTCGCCGATTGATTGGGCGGCAATAACACCGATCGCCTCACCGATGTTTACCATATGCCCACGCCCAAGATCACGGCCGTAACAGGAAGCGCAAACACCCCTTTTAGATCGACAGGTCAACACCGACCTGATCGTGACTCGATCAATACCTGCCGCTTCAACTTTCTTAACAATTGCCTCGGTGATTTCTTCACCAGCAGGAATGATCATCTCCTCACTGAACGGATCCCTGACATCTTCAAGAGCAACCCTGCCGAGAATCCTGTCGCCAATCGGGACGATAATCTCTCCACCGTCAATCAGCGGCTCGGCAATAATACCATCAAGTGTTCGACAATCAATCTCAACAATCGTTGACTCCTGGGCAACATCAACAAGACGCCTGGTGAGGTAACCGGAGTTGGCTGTCTTCAGCGCTGTATCCGCCAGACCCTTACGAGCACCGTGAGTTGAGATAAAATATTCAAGCACGCCAAGACCTTCACGAAAATTGGCCTTGATCGGCGTTTCAATAATCTCACCTGACGGTTTGGCCATCAGACCACGCATTCCAGCCAACTGTCTGATCTGGTCGCGAGAACCTCTTGCCCCTGAGTCAGCCATAATGAAAATTGAGTTAAAACTTGGAGATTCAATGAGATTATTGTCGCGATCACGGACATAATCCACCTTGATTTCATCCATCATTTCATTGGCAACATCCTCGGTAACCTTAGACCAGATATCAACGATCTTATTGTACTTTTCACCTGCGGTAATCAGACCATCAGAATACTGCTGTTCGACATCAAAAACCTCTTTCTCAGCGTTTTCGACAAAGTCTTCCTTGGAAAGCGGAATCTTCATATCGTTTATACAGATTGAGATCCCGGCCCTGGTGGCGTATTCGTAACCGATATCCTTCAGACGATCTGCCAGGATGACGGTGTTTTTTGTGCCGGCATGCCGATAGGTGTAATCAATCAGCTTGGCAAGAGCTTTTTTGCTCATCACCTTGTTTATTTCTGCAAACGGCACTGCCTTTGGCAGTAATTCTCCGAGAATCAACCTTCCCATGGTTGTCTCAACAAGTGAGCCGTCCATACGGACCTTGACCTTTGCCTGCAGGTCGACCGCACCATGATCATACGCTATCCGCGCTTCATCAACATTCGAGAAGACATGCCCTTCTCCATTGACGTTGATACGTTCACGGGTCATATAGTAGAGGCCAAGGATGATATCCTGGGACGGGATAATAATCGGTTCACCATTAGCAGGTGACAAGATATTATTAGTGGACATCATCAGCACACGTGCTTCAACCTGCGCTTCCACTGAAAGCGGTACATGAACTGCCATCTGATCGCCATCAAAGTCGGCATTAAAGGCAGCACATACCAGCGGGTGAAGCTGAATGGCCTTGCCTTCGATCAACACCGCCTCAAACGATTGCATACCGAGACGGTGAAGGGTCGGCGCCCGGTTGAGAATAACGGGATATTCGGTGACAACCTCCTCGAGCACATCCCAGACTTCTTTTACCCCTTTTTCAACCATTTTTCGGGCACTCTTAATGGTCGTCACGAATCCACGGCGTTCAAGTTTGTTGTAAATAAAGGGTTTAAACAGCTCAAGAGCCATCTTCTTAGGGATTCCGCATTGATGGAGGCGAAGATTCGGCCCCACAACAATAACCGAACGACCGGAATAATCGACACGCTTACCAAGCAGGTTTTGACGAAAACGTCCCTGCTTTCCTTTCAGCATATCAGCAAGCGACTTCAGCGGACGTTTATTTGCTCCGGTAATAACCCTTCCCCGTCGGCCGTTATCAAACAATACGTCAACGGCCTCCTGCAGCATACGCTTCTCGTTTCGAATGATGATATCAGGCGCATCAAGCTCTAGGAGTCTTTTTAAGCGGTTATTACGGTTAATAACACGACGATAGAGATCATTAAGATCTGAGGTGGCAAAACGACCACCCTCAAGTGGCACAAGCGGTCGCAAATCGGGCGGTAAGACCGGGATCACTTCCAGCACCATCCACTCAGGCTTGTTGCCCGAACCAAGAAACGCTTCGATAACATGAAGCCGTTTACCAAGTTTAAGTCGTTTGGTCTGGGAGCCGGTGGAGAGCATCTCTGCCCTGAGTTCTTTTGACAACGCAGCCAGGTCCTGACCACCAAGCAGTTCTCGAATGGCCTCGGCCCCTATACCCACCTTGAACTGGCCGGGAAATTCTTCACGGGCCTGACGGTATTTTTCTTCAGTCAGCAGTGACGCACGCGGTACAGCCTCCACTTCAGATTCAACAACAGCATATTGCTCAAAGTAGAGAATTTTCTCCAGCTGTTTCAAGGTCATATCCAGCACCGCACCAATTTTGCTGGGCAGACTTTTTAGAAACCAGATATGGGCAACCGGTGCGGCAAGTTTAATATGCCCAAGCCGCTCCCGGCGGACTTTGGACTGGATAACCTCAACACCACACTTCTCGCAGACAACACCACGGTGTTTCATGCGTTTATACTTACCGCAATTACACTCAAAATCTTTAACCGGTCCAAATATCTTGGCACAGAAAAGACCATCCCTTTCCGGCTTAAACGTTCTGTAGTTAATTGTCTCCGGTTTTTTCACCTCACCATGGGACCAGTCCATGATCTTTTCAGGTGATGCCAAAGAAATTTTTACCGCTTTAAATTTGGCAGGAGTTTTCGGTTTCTGAAAAAAATTGAATAATTCTTCCACGTAATCACCTCTCCTTCAAGTTGTAGGGTACCCGGGTTTGGGTATCACCGGTTTTTGAAGAGATATATTTTAGAACTCACCGACACAGTAACTGCTATACCGGGGTCTCTTATTCCTCAATCAGCTCCATATTCAGACACAATCCCTGCAGCTCTTTTACCAATACATGGAAAGACTCCGGCAATCCAGTCGTCAGGAAATTATCGCCTTTTACAATACGCTCATACATGGAGGTACGTCCTTCCACATCATCTGACTTGGCGGTCAGAAATTCCTTAAGGGTATAGGCCGCACCATATGCTTCCATTGCCCAAACCTCCATCTCACCAAGTCGCTGCCCGCCAAACTGCGCCTTACCGCCAAGAGGCTGCTGGGTAACCAGTGAATACGGTCCAGTGGAACGGGCATGAATCTTGTTGTCTACAAGATGATGCAGTTTCAGCATATACATAACACCGACGGTCACCTTGTTGGCAAATGCTTCTCCGGTGAGGCCATCATAGAGCTGCGCCTGACCGACCTCGTCCATACCGGCCTCAACAAGCAGGTTGCGGATCTGATCTTCACGAGCACCATCGAAAACCGGGGTGGCCATGTGCAGACCGTTCTTATGCTCCCGGGCCCACTCAATGAGCTGTTCATCAGTACGGTCAGCCATGAGCGTTTGACACTCGGATTTGGAATAAACCTTTTTCAGTTTTTCCTTGATGAGATCCACTGCGTGATCCCGGGCCATGGTTTCGATCTGCTCTCCAAGTCTTCTGGCAGCATAGCCAAGATGAACTTCAAGTACCTGCCCAACATTCATACGAGACGGTACACCAAGTGGATTTAAAACAATATCCACTGTCCGCCCATCAGCAAAATAGGGCATATCCTCTTCTGGCAGAAGACGAGAGACAACACCTTTATTACCATGTCGTCCAGCCATCTTGTCACCGACAGACAATTTGCGTTTGGTGGCAACATAGACCTTGACCATTTTGACCACACCTGGCGGCAGGTCATCTCCTTTCTTCAAGCGCTCGATTATGCCGTCATAACGATCAGTAATCAGTTGTGCCTGCCTGTCATAGCGCTCGTAAATGTCATCAATCTTATCAATATATTTGGCTCGTTCAGAGAAATCGAGATTGCGCAGATCATGGAACCCGATATGGGCTGAAATTTCTTCATCAAATTTCTTTCCGAGCTTAACGAGGATGGTTCCGTCTTTTGCTGTTACGTCCTGTTTGACCGTACGACCATCAATGACCTTCCCGACCTCACGACAGACACCTTTTCTCAAACTGCTGAGTTCATCGAGCTTATCCTGGTTCAAACGGTCGATTTCAACATCTTCGATCATCAAGGAACGTTCGTCCTTGTCAACACCTTTACGGGAGAAAACCTTCGCATCTATAACAACACCTTCAACTCCCGGTGGAACACGGAGGGAAGAGTCTTTGACATCCTGGGCCTTTTCGCCGAAAATAGCCCGCAGCAGTTTTTCCTCAGGAGAGAGAACTGTCTCACCTTTTGGAGTAACTTTTCCGACCAAGGTATCGCCCGCCCCAACCTCTGCACCAACCCTGACAATACCGGACTCATCCAGATTCCTCAAGGTATCCTCACTGACATTGGGTATGTCCCTGGTGATTTCTTCTTTGCCGAGCTTGGTATCGCGAGCCATTGTCTCAAATACTTCTATATGCAGTGAAGTAAATGTATCTTCCTTCAGGAGCCTCTCGTTTACCAGAATTGAATCCTCAAAGTTAAACCCACGCCACGGCATGAAAGCAATTGTCACATTTTTACCGAGCGCAAGTTCCCCTTTATCACATGACGAACCATCGGCAAGCACAGTACCTTCCTTGACCCTGACACCGGGGATAACCAGCGGTTTCTGGTTGAAGCAGGTGTTCTGGTTGGATTTCTTGTATTTTTCCAATCGGTATACTGCCACACCAGTCTCATGTCCGTCGATTCCCGGCTTGTCGTAACGGACGACAATACGGTTTGCATCAATCTCTTCAACGATACCGTCACCTCCTGACAACAGGCATGCGCCAGAATCCCTGGCGACATACCGTTCCATGCCGGTACCGACAAAAGGAGCGGCGGTTATCATCAGCGGTACTGCCTGACGCTGCATATTCGACCCCATCAGTGCACGGTTGGCATCATCATTTTCCAGAAATGGAATCAATGATGCGGCCACACTGACAAGCTGGTTCGGAGCAATATCCATGTACGTGACGTTGTCTGCTGGCGTTGTTATAACTTCACCATCTTCTCGAACAATCAACGAGTCCGAGATAATTCTGTTTTTCTTGTCGAGCGGTACAAGCGCCGGGGCGATGTAATTATTCTGCTCCTGGAGCGCACTCAAATAATCTACCTTGTCATTGTAAACGATACGATCTTTAACCTGACGATACGGCGTTTCTATAAAGCCATAGGGGTTTACCCTGGCAAAGGTCGCCAGGGAAACAATAAGTCCGATATTCGGTCCTTCAGGTGTCTCAACAGGACAAATTCGTCCATAATGTGTCGGATGAACGTCACGTACCTCAAACCCTGCGCGCTCGCGAGACAGACCACCAGGTCCGAGTGCACTGAGGCGGCGTTTATGGGTCACCTCGGACAACGGATTAGTCTGGTCCATAAACTGTGACAGCTGAGAGGTACCAAAAAATTCTTTAATCGCAGCCGAGATTGGTTTCGGGTTAACCAGATCATGGGGCATGAGGGTTTCAACATCCTGCAGGGTCATTCGCTCCTTGATTGCCCGCTCCATGCGAACGAGCCCCATTCGGTATTGATTTTCAACCAGCTCACCAACGGTACGAACCCGCCGATTACCGAGGTGGTCGATGTCGTCAACGGCTCCCTGACTGTCCTTCAAGCGCACCAGAAATTTCACCGCCTCAATAATATCTTCACGAGTAAGTGCACGCTGGCTGATGTCGATGTCGAGTTTTAGCTTGGCATTAATCTTATATCTGCCGACCTCAGATAGATCATAAAGCTCGGGGTTGAAAAAGAGATTCTCAAAGAAACCCTCTGCAACCTCAATCGTTGGCGGACTTGACGGTCGAAGCCTGCGGTATATTTCAAGCAGTGCATCCTCAGTTGTAATCACCTTATCGAGAGCAAGCGTCTTCCTGAAAGATTCTGAATAATTAACGCCGTCAATAGCCAATACTTTGAACTCATTGATGCCGGCACCGTCAAGGGTTTCAAGAATAGCCTCATTCAACTCTGTGTTATGCATGACAAGGGGCTGGTCCGCTTCCGGTCCGGCAATATCTTCTGCAATCACCTTACCGAGAAGTAACTCCTCAGAGATCTGCAGGGACTCGATTCCCGCTTCTTCAATTCTGCGACAAAGTGCCTTTGATATTTTTCGTCCTTTTTTCCCGAGGAGCTTACCATCCTTTGGATTAATCAGGTCAAACTCAAGTCGGTGCCCAAGCGTAGTTTCCTCACTGAAATTGGTATAGTATGTATCCTTTTCTTTCCTGACAGTGTTGATGGGATAAAACTTTGCCAGTAACTCCTCAGCTGTATAGCCGAGGGCTTTGAGCAGTGTTGTTACCGGAAACTTTCTCCTTCTGTCAATACGAACATGGAGTATGTCCTTGATATCAAACTCAAGATCAATCCATGAGCCGCGAACCGGAATTATTCTCGCGGAATAAAGCAACTTGCCGCTAGAATGACTCTTGCCCTGATCATGGGTATAAAAAAGTCCGGGTGAACGCTGAAGCTGAGAGACAATAACACGCTCAGTGCCGTTGATAACGAAAACACCGTCGCCTGTCATCAGAGGAAGTGCGCCGAAGAAGACCTCCTGCTCCTTTATGTCCCGAATCGACTGAACACCTGTCTCCTCGTCAACATCAAAGGTTATCAGCCGTACAACTATTTTTAATGGTATATCAAAGGTCATCCCCCGTTGCTGACATTCCTGAACGGTATACTTTGGTTCACCAAATTTATATCGAACAAACTCCAGTGAACATAAGCCGTTGAAGTCGTTAATAGGGAATATATCTTCAAGGATTGCCTGCAATCCGAAATCTTCTCGACCGTCGGGTTCACGATCAATCTGTAGAAAGCTTTCGTATGATTTCCTCTGCATGGAAATCAAATGAGGTGGTTCCAGAATACTTGCTACACTGGCAAATTGCTTTCTGACTCTTTCCATAATTGTCCTCAAGATTGTCTAAAGACAGTGATTTATCGGTTAATTTTTCTCACCAGAGCTACACTCTGACTCTGGTATTACCGGATGATCTAGTAGATCAGTTTAAGTACGAAAATGAGAAATGGAATGTTTCTGCTGATATCGCCTGTCACGGGCATAATTACAAGAGGCAGCACCTACTCTAACAGGAAAGCAAACCATGAATCGCATAAGAATTTCCATTGCCTTAGGCCCTCTTTGGTGCCGTTTTGCCCAAACAGGCGAAAAACCGTAACCATCTGTTTTAAATGAATATTCCTGCCTGATAAATTCGAACCTCTGGAAACACGACACGCCACGCACCAAAGTGCGTAGCGTGTTTAATTCCCTGCGGTGCTCAATACGACGGAGCACCATGTCAGCGTCATTACTATTTTACTTCAACACTACCGCCGACTGCCTCAACTTTAGCTTTGATTTCTTCAGCTTCATCTTTGGTAACACCTTCCTTCAGTGGCTGGGGTGCACCCTCAACAAGTTCTTTTGCTTCCTTGAGACCGAGGCTTGTGATTGCACGAACTTCCTTGATAACCTTGATCTTCTGATCACCGACACCAGCCAGGATTACGTCAAACTCTGTCTGCTCCTCGGCAGGGGCAGCATCTGCTCCGGCAGCGCCGGCTGCAGCAACTGCAACAGGTGCTGCGGCAGAAACACCGAACTTCTCTTCGAGCTCTTTTATCAATTCAGCCAGCTCGAGAACACTCATATTAGAAATAAACTCAATTACGTCATCTTTTGTAACAGCCATTTTTTTCCTCTTTTATCTATAACGATTGTAAAATAATGGGTGAAAGAACAGTGGACAATATGTCTACGCCTGCTCTTTCTGATCCTTAATTGCCTGCAAACCATAAAGAAATGTTCGTGGAACTCCAGAGAGAACACGAACAAGAGCTGTGGGCACGCCGTTCATCACTGACAATAACTGACCAAGAAGAACCTCTTTGGTCGGCAGTTTCGACAATGCTAGAATATTGTCAACAGTGATTTTCTCTCCCTCAAGAACAGCAGACCGCAACTCAAATTTCTTATGATCCTCCGCAAACTTGGCCAGAACTTTGGCCGGCATAACCGGATCATCATAGGCCATGACAATGGCTGTCGTACCCAAGAAGTCTTCACTTAAAGACTCACAGGCGGTGTCGGTAACTGCTCTTTTGAGAAGAGTATTTTTGGCAATGCGGATCTCAGTGCCACAGCCACGAAGTTCTTTCCTGACTTTTTCCAGCTCTGAGACCTTTAATCCACAATAGTCTGCAACGACAGAAAACTTCGCGCGGTTGAACATTTCGTTCAATTCAGCGACTATTGCTGATTTTTCATCACGATTCAAATTACCCTCCTACCACTTGTAAAGATTAACACGATTTCGAAACAGCAGTTACAAAATGACTGGGTTAAAATGATAATAAAACACCACTCAACTTGGGTCTCGGCAGGTTTGCCCATAGGCTCATTAAACTGTCGTGCCTGCTGTCTTCGACTTGAAGCTGCCCTCTGAAACGAACAGCTCCCCTACTACTAAAACTATCTATTTAAGCCGGGCTCTAAGATCAAGGGTATCAACCTTGAAACCTGGACCTATTGTTGATGACAAAGAAATAGATTTCAGATAAATGCCCTTGCTGGTTGACGGCTTGAGCTGCAACAATTTGCCGATAAAGGCAAGCGCATTCTCGCAGACCTTGTCTGCACCAAACGAAACTTTACCGATTCCAGCATGAACGATACCGGCCTTATCAACACGGAAATCAACCTTTCCGCCCTTGATTTCTTTAATAATATTAGCAAGATCAAAGGTAACGGTCCCAAGTTTTGCATTCGGCATTAAATTCCGTGGCCCGAGGACTCTACCAAGCTTACCAACGGTGCCCATCATATCAGGGGTGGCGACCGTTTTATCAAATTCAAGCCAACCGCCCTGAATTTTCTCAACCAGCTCGTCGGAACCCACGTAGTCGGCACCGGCTTCTGTTGCCTCTGCTTCCTTCGGTCCCTTGGCAAAAACCAGCACGCGTGTTGTTTTTCCGGTACCATGCGGTAATACAACTGAAGAACGAACCATCTGATCTGCGTGCCGGGGGTCAACACCAAGTTTTACGGCAATATCTACCGTCTCATCAAATTTAGCATAGGACGCTCCAACCATAACCTTGACGGCCTCATCAATGGTCCGTAAGGCTGACTTGTCAATATCCTTTATTTTATTTCTGTAATTTTTTCCATGTTTCGGCATGACAGCCTCCTACTGCACGTGTCTCGATTCACACCGAGCAGCGTACGTAGTAAATGTTAATAATTCTAATCTACGATGGTGATACCCGCACTGCGTGCAGTACCCTCAACAATACGCATTGCACCTTCTATGTCATACGCGTTCAGGTCGGGCATCTTAATTTCGGCAATTTCACGGACCTTATCCCTGCTCAACTCGGCCACTCGTTCACTCTTGGGATTACCCGAGCCTTTGGCGACATTTGCCGCTTTGAGTAACAGTACCGATGCAGGGGGAGTCTTGGTGATATAACTGAACGACCGATCCTGATAGACGGTGATGACAACAGGAACAATGGTGTCTCCCATTGACTGGGTTTTGGCATTAAAAGCCTTGCAGAATTCCATGATGTTAACGCCGTGCTGTCCAAGAGCCGGACCGACCGGAGGAGATGGATTTGCTTTGCCAGCAGGAATCTGAAGCTTGATGTATGCCATTACTTTCTTGGCCATTTTTCTACTCCAACAATTGTGATATTCTCACAGAGAATGTAACAGAGAAATCTAAAAAACAGATTTCCGATATTTTTATCAGGAATTTGATACCTGGACAAATTCCAGTTCTACAGGTGTTTCCCGACCAAAAATCGAAACCAGAACCCTGACTCTTCCTTTTTCGGGAAAGACCTCATCCACGACACCCTGAAAGTTGGCAAAAGGACCGTCGATAACCCTGACCACTTCTCCGATGTCAAAGACAACCTTTGGTCTCGGTCTTTCAGACCCGTCCTGAATCCGACCGATAATTTTTCCGGCATCCTCATCAGAAAGCGGCACCGGGTTTCGGTCATCGCCAACAAACCCGACGACACGTGGCATATCCCGATGGATCGTATGCCAGGTAGTGTCATTGAGTTCCATACTCACAAGCATATAGCCAGGGAAGAAACGTCTTGAAGATGTTTTTCGAGAACCTTTTATCATCTCCACGACCTGTTCGGTGGGAACAAGGATTTCTCCAAAGAGCTCTTCCAGTTTTTCTTTTACTATACGCTCTTCAAGCGTTGCTTTTACTCGTTCTTCAAAGCCGGAATGAACTTGCAGTATGTACCATTGTCTTGCCATGTATATGCCGTTATATCAAATGAGTACAGGAATCGATTTTAGCAGGAAACAAACTGCTGAAACCTTGGTTGTATTTATTTTAAATAAATAATTAATGCAAAATCATTGAAACCAGCTTGCCCAAAAGCACATCGACTGTGCCAAGGTATGCAGAGACAATTATTGCCAACAAAATAACCATACCGGTGAGACCGAGGGTAACCTTTTTATCCGGCCAGACAACTTTAGAAAACTCCGCCTGGACCTCACCCACAAATTTTTTAATTTGACCAGGCGAGAATGGAGAGGGCTGTGATGCCTTAACATCTCCACTGACTTTCTTTTCTTTTGTTTTAGCAGCCATCCTAGCACCGTACGTGTTTATTAATTTTGCCCAGCATTTCTTGCGTATGGCAGGCCAGGAGGGATTCGAACCCACAGCCCCCGGATTTGGAGTCCGGTGCTCTACCAATTCGAGCTACTGGCCTGCGCAGTTACCTACTTCGTCTCTTTGTGCGGAGTATGGACCCTGCAAAACGGACAATATTTACTCAACTCAAGCTTGCCCGGGGTATTTCTCTTGTTTTTGGTCGTCGTATAGTTACGACGCTTGCACGTGCCACATGCAAGAGTAATTATATCTCTCATATCTTTACTATCCTATTCCAGAAAAAAATTACCCCGCTCCCCAGTGGAGCAGGGTAATGCTTTCTGCGTTGCGGATTATTAGGAAACGATTTCGCTGATAACACCAGCACCAACAGTCCGCCCACCCTCTCGAATCGCAAAGCGAAGACCTATGTCCATCGCGATCGGGGTGATCAATTCGGCTTCTATCGATATATTATCTCCAGGCATTACCATCTCTACACCCTCCGTCAACGTTACCACGCCGGTAACATCGGTGGTGCGGAAATAAAACTGCGGACGATAGCCATTGAAAAACGGCGTATGTCGTCCACCCTCATCCTTGCTCAGGATGTAACACTCGGCCTTGAACTTGGTGTGCGGGGTAATGGAACCGGCTGCTGCCAGAACCTGACCACGCTCTACTTCATCACGCTTGGTGCCGCGCAGAAGGGCACCGATGTTGTCGCCTGCCTGACCCTGGTCAAGAAGCTTACGAAACATCTCAACGCCGGTAACAACGGTCTTCTGGGTCTCGCGAATTCCGACAATCTCAATCTCGTCGCCAACATGGACGACACCACGCTCTACACGACCGGTCGCCACCGTTCCTCGACCGGATATTGAAAACACATCCTCTACAGGCATCAGAAACGGCTGGTCCACGTCACGCTCCGGCTCTGGTATATAGCTGTCGATTGCTTCCATCAGCTCCCAGATGCACTTGGCCTTCTCTTCATCTTCCGGATTCTCAAGGGCATGAAGTGCAGAACCCTGTATAAACGGAATATCGTCTCCAGGAAATTCATACTTGTCAAGAAGCTCACGAAGCTCCATGTCTACAAGCTCGATCAGCTCTTCGTCGTCAACCATGTCACACTTGTTCAGGAAGACAACCATTGCCGGAACACCAACCTGACGAGCCAGAAGGATATGCTCTCGGGTCTGCGGCATCGCTCCATCTGTCGCAGCCACAACCAGAATTGCTCCATCCATCTGGGCAGCACCGGTAATCATGTTCTTGATATAGTCAGCATGACCGGGACAATCGACGTGAGCGTAATGACGATTAACGGTCTCGTACTCTACATGAGCTGTGGCGATGGTGATGCCACGCTCTTTCTCTTCAGGCGCCTTGTCAATTTCACTAAAATCAATAAATGTGGCTTGACCCTTTGTAGCCAATACTCGAGTAATCGCTGCCGTTAATGTTGTCTTGCCATGATCGATATGTCCAATCGTTCCCACATTAACGTGCGGCTTCGTCCTTTCAAATTTCTGCTTTGACATTTTCCTGTCTCCTCAGGCCATTGAAGATTCTTAACAAATTATTCTTTCTTGTCCCTGGAGCTCACGACCGGACTTGAACCGGTGACCTCATCCTTACCAAGGATGCGCTCTACCACCTGAGCTACGTGAGCGTGCGCTACAAAATTTCTGGAGCGGGAAACGAGACTCGAACTCGCAACCCTCAGCTTGGAAGGCTGATGCTC